>NZ_FYDY01000007.1:0-44677 GCF_900187435.1 Pseudomonas sp. Irchel s3b5 | reverse complement strand
GGCGCCGATGGCCATTGCAATCGCCGTAGAAGCGTCAGGCAGCAGCATCGAAGCTGCCACCATGACCGTCCCAAAATTGGAGGCAGGCTCCGGGGTCGCGCCTGCCTCGGTGCGACACCAGTTTTCAGTGGTGCAGGACTTCGCAAAAACTTGGTCGGTGCGTGCTTTCGGACGCGGCCAATCTTCCTTGGCTGCCAGGTAAATGGGTTCTGGCTCTGGCTCCGGTCTGGCGTAATAGCCGCCGCTACCCCCGCCACCTCTGGGGGGATCGTCGACCAACAGAAAATCCCCACGACGGACGGCCTCAATGATTTCGTCTTTGCTGGCGAAACGAGATCCAATCCGTACATTACTCAGCCCGTCAATGGTGAGGCCGCCCCGATCCAAACCGTCACGCACCATTTTGGCGGCGGTGTCTGGATCGACGGTGCGTTGCAGGCCTCCATCTGATTTATTTATCAAACGCATTGCAGTCCCTTTGATTTTGTCCCGTCGGCGACTTTGCGGGCGAAGGACAGACGCCATCAATGAAAGGACTATTGCGGCGCGTTACTGGCGGACGCCACGAAAACCACACCATAGCCACCGTGCAGAAAATCGCGCTCCTTTTTTGGATTGAAGCCATACGAATTCAGCGCGGCCATTGCACTTCACCCCGGCTCATTGCGGCTCATTGCATTTAAACGCGCCCCCAGTCGACCGAATCGACTAGGAGCCGCTCAACACGTCATAGCCGCGGCGCAAGACGGTCCGGGCTTCGCAATGGATGGTGTTGTGCAACCGATGGGCAATGCAATCAGGACACTTCATCAGATGCCCCAGGTACGCGTCACGGGCGGCGCACCAGGTCGCGGAAAATCTCGGCGCGCTGGGCGGTGCTGGCTGCTCTAGGCGTGGGCCTCGCTCAATTGGCGGCGGTGAGGTCCAGCCATTGGAGCGGATCAGTTCAACTGCCAGGTACGGCGCGGCAATTGAGCACTGTTCGGCGTCTTCGTTGGTGAGTTTGCCGGTTGCCGCCAGTTGCTCTGGCGAGCATTCCAGCAGCCACGCTACGCGGGCCAGTGACATCCCAGCTTGAGGCGAATACCGCGGGATCGCCCCATACCGTGGCGCTGATGAGTTACGCCAGGGACTTGCCCTTGGAGCTATCACCGACCAGGTGCACGCCGCCACCGTTGACACCGACCAGGCTCAACAGCGGGCCAGCCAGGGCGCAACCGATGGCCAGGGTTAACACCGGATTGCCCAAACACTTGGTGGCAATCCGTGCCTGCCACTGCACCAAGTCGCCCTTGGCCGTGAACAGTGCCGGAGCCTGGCCGCTGGATTGAAAGCGCACAGTGTCGCTGCCAATGGTGCGCCCTGGCAGCACAAACGCGCCGGACTCATGCCAACCTGGCCGGGTGGTGGTGGCCAGTGTTAACGGCGGCTCTTGCTCCATCAGATACTCCATGAACGCGCCGCGCTTTTTAAGCGCGATCAGTACGCCCATGGCAAACAGGCTGCGCCTGGCGTCTTCACCGCTGCGCGCTGTTCGCCCCGTCGGGCTAGGCTGGCCGTGATTGATTCTATCCTGTTGGCTGCCTTTCCTGGCGGCTTGTCAGGCGCGCCGCCCAAAGTTTCCTGGCACGACGTTGCTGCCGCTTTCCAGGGTGTCCAGGTAGTCCGCGTACCACTGGAGCATTTTTTGACGCCCTTCCAGGTACTGCGCATGGTTGTAGGTGCCGCGCACTGTGTTTTTGTCGGTGTGTGCGAGCTGAGTTTCAATCCAGGCGCTTAAGTAGCCTTGGTCGTGCAGGATGGTTGACATGGAGTGTCGGAAGCCATGGCCGGTGGCCTTTCCGTCATACCCGCACGCTTTCAAAAGCTGATTGATTGCGGCCTCGCTCATTGGCTTGGCCGGATCGTTTCGGCCAGGGAAAGCCAACGTATATCCGCCTGAAATAGTCTGCAATTCACGCAAGGTTTCGAGCGCCTGGCGAGACAACGGCACGAGGTGCGTGCGACGTTTTTTCATGCGCTCGGCGGGTATCGTCCAAGTCGCGGCTTCAAGGTCGAATTCGGCCCACGGTGCGGCGCGAAGCTCGGACGTGCGGACCCCTGTCAACATAAGCAGGCGCGCGGCGAGTCTTACCAACTTGCTCCCGGCATAAGCGTTGATTGCTTTCAGAAGCGGGGGCAACTCGTTGGCGCGTAGGAACGGGTAGTGCTCGGCGGTGGGGGCTTGTAGCGCGCCGCCAATGTCGCCTACGGCGTTATATGTGGCCCGCCCCGTGGCGATGGCGTACCGATAAACCTCGGCGCATCGCTGGCGAACTTTTCGCAGTTTCTCCAGCGCGCCACGGGCCTCAATCTTGCGAAACACTGCCAGCCATTCAAGCGGCTTTATTTCGTCGATTGGCCTGGCGCCGATGTGAGGGAACACGTCGTTTTCAAATGCGGTCATTGTGTCCGCCGCGTATCCCTCGGACCAATTGGCCGACTTGTGCTGGTGCCATTCCTTGGCTAGCGCTTTGAAGGTGTTTGCACGGGATGCGGTGACTCCCAGGCGTGCGAGCTTGCGTTCTTGTCCGGGGTGTTTGCCTTGCTTGACCAGTTGGCGAGCATCGGCTGCCATTTGGCGCGCCTGAGCAAGTGTCACATGGGCCAGGGTGCCTAGTGATATGTGGGCCTGTTTGCCGTCCAGCCGAAAGCGGAACCGCCAAGACTTTCCACCGGCTGGGCGTATCCATAGAAAAAGGCCGTCACCATCAGGCAGGCCGTAATCAGTTGCGCGTGGCGTTGCCGCCTTCACTTGCAAGATGGTCAGGGGCATCCAGTGAGTACCTATAAACATTATTGAACAGGCAACGTGCTCACTAGAGCACTCATTTAGCAAGCGCACGCTATGCACCGCTATGAACCCCCAGAAACAACAAACCCCGCACTAGGCGGGGTTTTGCGTGGTGCTTGGAGCCGCTGGAGCCTTCCAAAAACACTTGATTGGTGCCCGAGACAGGAATCGAACCTGCGACCTTCGCGTTACGAGTGCGCTGCTCTACCGGCTGAGCTACACGGGCGGTGGGCTAAACCTAGCACTGACCATAGAGTCAGGCAACTTCGCTCGCTGTAAAAACAAAAAGATCGCAGCCTTCGGCAGCTCCTGCATGAGACCGCGCGTAGGCGCTGCCGAAGGCTGCGATCTTTTGATCTTCCCGCACACATAAAAAAATGCCCCGCAGCTTTCACTGCGGGGCATTTTTTACAACGTTGAAGCGGTCAGGCTGGGGGTCGATTAAACGCCCGAAGCCTTGGCTGCTGCTACGTCTTTGATGGACAGCTTGATACGGCCGCGGTTGTCCACGTCCAGTACCAGTACTTCCACTTCCTGGCCTTCTTTCAGGATGTCGGTCACTTTCTCAACGCGAGCGTCGCTCAGCATGGAGATGTGAACCAGACCGTCCTTGCCCGGCAGAATGTTGACGAATGCGCCGAAGTCGACGATGCGCTCAACCTTACCGACGTAGATCTTGCCGATCTCGGCCTCGGCGGTGATACCCAGAACGCGCTGACGAGCAGCTTCTGCCGCTTCCTTGGTTTCGCCGAAGATCTTGATCGAACCGTCGTCTTCGATGTCGATCGAAGCCTTGGTTTCTTCACAGATCGCACGAATGGTCGCGCCGCCTTTACCGATGACATCACGGATTTTGTCGGTGTCGATCTTCATCGCGATCATGGTCGGAGCGTTGGCCGACAGTTCGGTACGCGACTGGCCAATGATCTGGTTCATCTGGCCGAGGATGTTCAGGCGCGCTTCCAGGGCTTGGCCCAGAGCGATCTCCATGATCTCTTCGGTGATGCCCTTGATCTTGATGTCCATCTGCAGTGCGGTGACGCCTTTGGCGGTACCGGCTACCTTGAAGTCCATGTCACCCAGGTGGTCTTCGTCACCCAGGATGTCGGTCAGGACGGCGAATTTCTCGCCTTCTTTAACCAGACCCATGGCGATACCGGCAACCGGCGCCTTCATCGGTACACCAGCGTCCATCAGGGCCAGGGAAGCGCCGCAAACGGAAGCCATCGAGCTCGAACCGTTGGATTCGGTGATTTCCGATACCACGCGGATGGTGTACGGGAACACGTCAGCGGCAGGCAGCATGGCCGAAACCGAACGACGGGCCAGACGACCGTGACCGATTTCGCGACGACCAGCACCACCCATGCGACCACACTCGCCTACCGAGAACGGAGGGAAGTTGTAGTGCAGCATGAACGGGTCTTTTTTCTCGCCTTCCAGGGTGTCCAGCAGTTGTGCGTCACGGGCGGTGCCCAGTGTTGCAACGACCAGAGCCTGGGTTTCGCCACGGGTGAACAGGGCCGAACCGTGGGTCTTTGGCAGAACGCCGACTTCGATGTTCAGCGGACGTACGGTCTTGGTGTCGCGACCATCGATACGTGGCTTGCCGTTTACGATGTTTTCGCGAACGGTGCGGTATTCGATTTCGCCGAATGCCGCTTTGACTTCGCTGGAAGAAGGCTGGCCTTCTTCACCGGACAGCTTGGCAACCACCTGATCCTTCAACTCACCCAGGCGAGCATAACGGTCGGCCTTGATGGTGATGGTGTAAGCCTGGGAGATAGCGTCGCCGAACTCGGCGCGGATAGCGCCCAGCAGTTCGGTGGCTTCTGGAGCCGGAGCCCAGTTCCAGGTTGGCTTGGCAGCTTCAGCAGCCAGTTCTTTAACGGCGTTGATCACAACCTGGAACTCGTCGTGAGCAAACAGTACCGCACCCAGCATCTGGTCTTCGGTCAGCTCTTTGGCTTCCGATTCAACCATCAACACAGCGTCCGAAGTACCGGCAACGACCATGTCCAGGCTCGAAGCAGCTTGCTGCTCGTAAGTCGGGTTCAGCAGGTAGCCGGTGCTTTCGTGGAACGCAACGCGGGCAGCGCCGATCGGGCCATCGAAAGGAATGCCGGAGATAGCCAGGGCTGCCGAGGTACCGATCATCGCAGCGATGTCCGGATCGGTCTTCTTGCTGGTCGAAACGACGGTGCAGACTACCTGCACTTCGTTCATGAAACCTTCCGGGAACAGCGGACGGATCGGACGGTCGATCAGTCGGGAAGTCAGGGTTTCTTTCTCGGAAGGACGGCCTTCGCGCTTGAAGAAACCGCCAGGGATCTTACCGGCAGCGTAAGTCTTTTCCTGGTAGTGAACAGACAGAGGGAAGAAGCCCTTGCCTGGATCGGCTTGTTTTGCACCGACTACAGTCACCAATACGCTGACGTCGTCGTCAACGGTGACCAATACTGCGCCGGAGGCCTGACGGGCGATACGGCCAGTCTCGAGGGTAACGGTCGACTGACCGAACTGGAATTTTTTGATTACCGGGTTCACGGTGTCCTACCTTCTTTGTGGCTCTTGGGGAACTGGTTTCTTGCGAAATTCTTGGGCAACGCCGGGAATCGGCCCGACTGGATTGTCCAGGTGTTACTCGGGTAAAGCAGGTATCCAGATAAAACTTGAGGCTGGGAGCCTGCCATGCGCCAGCGGGAAACCCACTGGTGCACGACAGACAACCAACCTCTAGCGCAATCGCTTATTAGCGACGCAGACCCAGGCGACCGATCAGAGTCTGATAGCGACCCAGATCCTTGCCTTTCAGGTAGTCCAGCAGCTTACGACGCTGGTTAACCATGCGGATCAGACCACGACGGGAGTGGTGATCTTTACCGTTGGCCTTGAAGTGACCTTGCAGCTTGTTGATGTTGTGGGTCAGCAGTGCAACTTGCACTTCTGGCGAACCAGTGTCACCAACAGCTTGCTGGTAGTCAGCTACGATTTGAGCTTTTTCTTGAACGTCGAGAGCCATGAGGCAATCCTTTTATCAGGAAACTGTTTCAGAAAAACAGTTTCAACAGGCCAGGGACAAATCCCTGTATCTAAAAATGAGTAGTGACCGTGCCTGTTAACAGCCACCCTCGCCAGCCCGCTGTTACACAGGCTGGTTCCGGTCATTCTGACCGAATCAGTCGACGCGGCGCGATGCGCCCGTCTTCGCTCACTTCACCGATACCGATGAAGCGACCATTGTGATCCTGTACCCGTACCATGCCGAACTTCGGAGCATCCGGGGCACGTACCGGCTGGCCGTTGAGCCAGTAGAACGCGCTCGCTTCCGAGAACTGCAGCAGTGGCCAATCCAGCAGGCCGCTGTCCGATGGCATCAGGAAGCGATCGACCGCTTCATTGCCGCCTTCGGCATGTACCGCTTCCAGCTCTTCGAGAGTCACCGTCTGCGCCAGGGTGAATGGCCCGGCCTGGGTACGTCGCAGTTCTGCAACGTAAGCGCCACAACCGAGTTGCTCACCGATATCCTCCACCAGGGTGCGGATATAGGTGCCTTTAGTGCAATCCACCGCCAGCCGCGCAGTATCACCTTCGAAGGCCAGCAATTCCAAGCGCGTAATAGTAACAGAACGCGGTTCGCGCTCCACTACTTCGCCTGCACGAGCCAGCTTGTACAGCGGCTGGCCATCACGCTTGAGTGCCGAGTACATCGGCGGTATCTGACTGATTTGCCCACGAAATTTCGGCAATACAGCCTCGACATCGGTGCGACCAACGGTCACCGGGCGCTCCTGCAAAACTTCGCCCTCGGCATCCGCCGTGGTCGTGGTCTTGCCCAGTTGCGCCAGGGTTTCGTAACCCTTGTCGGAATCAAGCAGGTACTGCGAGAACTTGGTGGCCTCACCGAAGCACAACGGCAGCACGCCGGTGGCCAAGGGATCGAGACTGCCGGTGTGGCCTGCTTTCTCGGCATTGAGCAGCCAGCGAACCTTCTGCAAAGCCGCGTTGGAGGTAAACCCCAGCGGCTTGTCGAGCAGGATGATGCCGCTGACGTTACGACGGATACGTTTGACCTGAGCCACCGATTACTCCTTGGTGTCTTCGGGTTCTGCGGCAACCAGGTTCTGGTTGTCTTCAGCCACTGCGCGCTCGATCAACGCCGACAGATGCGCACCACGCACGACGCTTTCGTCGTAGTGGAAGTGCAACTGTGGAACGCTGCGCAGCTTCATCTCACGGGCCAACTGCATGCGCAGGAAACCGGCGGCGGAGTTGAGCACCTTGATGCTTTGTGCAATTTCTTCAGCGCTGTCCTGGCCCATCACAGTGATGAAAATCTTGGCGTGACCAACGTCACGGCTGACTTCCACAGCGGTAATGGTGACCAGGCCGACGCGCGGGTCTTTGACTTCACGACGGATCAGTTGTGCCAGCTCGCGCTGCATCTGATCGCCGATACGTTGGGTACGGCTATATTCTTTTGCCATGTCTTGTTACCTGTTACTGCCCCACGGTGAAACCCGTGTGGTCTGAAAGCGGCAAACGCCCGGCCTGACAGAAGCCAGACCGGGCGTTGCGTTTAGAGTCCGGGTGACGAACTGCGCATTTGCATGCGCATGCCCATCACGGCTCTTGAAGTGCGCGAGTTAGAGGCTGCGAGCAACCTGCACCTTCTCGAAGACTTCGATCTTGTCACCGACTTTAACGTCGTTGTAGCTCTTCACGCCGATACCGCATTCCATGCCGGCACGTACTTCGGAAGCGTCATCCTTGAAGCGGCGCAGGGATTCCAGCTCGCCTTCGAAGATAACGATGTCTTCACGCAGTACACGGATTGGACGGTTACGGTGCACAACACCTTCGATAACCATGCAACCGGCGATCGCACCAAACTTCGGCGAACGGAACACGTCACGCACTTCGGCGATACCCAGGATGTTCTCGCGAACATCGCTGCCGAGCATACCGGTCAGGGCTTTCTTGACGTCTTCGATGATGTCGTAGATCACGTTGTAGTAACGCATATCCAGACCTTCCTGCTCGACGATCTTGCGCGCGCCGGCATCGGCACGCACGTTGAAGCCGAACAGTACAGCGTTGGAGGCCAGTGCCAGGTTGGCGTCGGACTCGGTGATACCACCGACACCGCCACCCACTACACGCACTTGCACTTCGTCGTTACCCAGGCCGTTCAAGGCACCGTTCAACGCTTCCAACGAACCACGGACATCGGATTTGAGGACGATGTTGAGCGTCTTCTTCTCCTCCTGACCCATGTTTTCGAAGATGTTTTCCAGCTTGCCTGCGTGAGCACGGGCCAGCTTGACTTCGCGGAACTTGCCTTGACGGAACAGAGCCACTTCACGGGCTTTCTTCTCGTCGGCAACCACGCTCATCTCGTCGCCAGCGTCCGGGGTACCGTCCAGGCCGAGGATCTCGACAGGGATGGCCGGACCGGCTTCCTTGATTGGCTTGCCGTTCTCGTCGAGCATGGCACGTACACGACCATAGTTCGAACCGACCAGGACCATGTCGCCTTGGCGCAGGGTACCGTCTTGAACCAGCACGGTAGCCACCGGGCCACGGCCCTTGTCCAGACGGGACTCAACCACGACACCACGGCCAGGAGCCGATGGCGTTGCGGTCAGTTCCAGGACTTCGGCTTGCAGCAATACAGCTTCGAGCAGCTCGTCGACGCCAGTACCCATCTTCGCCGAAACCGGTACGAACGGCGTGTCACCACCCCACTCTTCCGACGTCACGCCGTGAACCGACAGTTCGCTACGGATGCGATCGAGGTCAGCACCAGGCTTGTCGATCTTGTTCACTGCAACAACCAGTGGAACACCGGCCGCTACTGCGTGCTGGACAGCTTCAATGGTCTGCGGCATCACGCCGTCGTCCGCTGCAACCACCAGGATCACGATGTCGGTCGCCTTGGCACCACGGGCACGCATTGCGGTAAACGCGGCGTGACCCGGGGTGTCGAGGAACGTCACCATGCCACGGTCGGTTTCAACGTGGTAAGCGCCGATGTGCTGGGTGATACCACCGGCTTCGCCAGCAGCAACCTTGGCACGACGGATGTAGTCGAGCAGGGAAGTCTTACCGTGGTCAACGTGGCCCATTACGGTCACGACTGGCGCACGGGAAACGGCCTCGCCTTCAAACTTCAGGGACTCGGCCAGGGAATCTTCCAGGGCGGTGTCGCTGACCAGGGTCACTTTGTGGCCCAGCTCTTCCGCAACCAGTTGGGCAGTTTCCTGATCCAGTACCTGGTTGATGGTCGCTGGAGTACCCAGTTTGAACATGAACTTGATGATTTCAGCAGCCTTGACCGACATCTGCTGAGCGAGATCGCCAACAGTGATGGTCTCGCCGATCTTCACTTCGCGCACAACAGGGCCGGTTGGGCTCTGGAAACCGTGGGCGTTGCGTTTCTTCAGCTTGGCCTTGCCGCGACCACCACGACGGAAGCTATCGCTTTCTTCGTCGGTAGTACGTGGGGCAACGCGTGGAGCCGGAGCCTTTTCCTTGACCGAAGCACGATGCGGAGCGTTTTTGCGCTCGCCATCGCCGCTACCGCGACGACTGTTATCGTCGGCACGTGGCTTGTCCGGGCGACGCTGTTCGTCACGCTTGCGGGCATCGGCCGCAGGTGCCGGAGCGGCTGCCGCAACCGGCGCGCTGTCACGCACTGGCTCGGCCACCGCAGCAGGCGCTGCAACAGGTTCGGCTTGAGCGTTTGACGCACCAGCAGGCTGGCGACGCGCTTCTTCTTCGGCGCGACGCTTGGCTTCTTCTTCAGCCTTCTGACGTGCAGCATTTTCTACTGCGCGACGTTCGTCCATTTCACGCTTGCGCTCGGCTTCGATTTCTTCCGGGCTGCGCTGCACGAAGACTTTCTTCTTGCGCACTTCAACGCTGATGCTTTTGCTGCCAGCAACACGCAGGGTGCTGGTGGTTTTACGCTGCAGCGTAATCTTGCGTGGTTCTTCCACTTTCGCCTTGTGGCTGCTTTTCAAGTGAGTCAGCAACGATTGCTTCTCACTGTCAGTCACATTTTCTTCGGCGGCGGTGTGCGGCAGACCTGCCTCACGCATCTGCTGCAACAGGCGCTCTACCGGTGTTTTGACCTCATCGGCCAGTTGTTTCACCGTGACTTGCGTCATGCACTTCTCTCCTCAGGCCGCGCCTAATTACTCGAACCAGTGGGCTCGGGCGGCCATGATCAACTTGCCGGCACGATCATCGTCAATGCCGTCGATGTCGAGCAGGTCGTCAATAGACTGCTCGGCCAGGTCTTCGCGGGTAATTACGCCGCGCACCGCCAGTTCCATCGCCAAATCCTTGTCCATACCCTCAAGCGAGAGCAGGTCTTCGGCCGGATGGGCGTCTGCCAGCTTTTCCTCAGTAGCGATGGCTTTGGTCAACAAACGATCCTTGGCACGAGCGCGAAGCTCGTTGACGATATCTTCGTCAAAGCCGTCGATGTTGAGCATTTCTTCCAACGGTACGTAGGCAATCTCTTCCAGGCTGGTGAAGCCTTCATCAACCAGAACCTGAGCCAGTTCTTCGTCGACTTCCAGCTCGTCGATGAAGTTGCGCAGGATGTCGCCGGTTTCTGCTTGCTGCTTAGCCTGGATGTCCGATTCGGTCATCACGTTCAGGGTCCAGCCAGTCAACTGGCTAGCCAGACGCACGTTCTGACCACCGCGACCGATGGCCTGAGCCAGATTGTCTGCGCCAACGGCGATGTCCATTGCATGGGCATCTTCGTCAACGATAATTGCCGCAACCTCCGCCGGGGACATGGCGTTGATCACGAACTGAGCCGGGTTGTCGTCCCACAGGACGATGTCCACACGCTCACCGCCCAACTCGCCCGACACTGCCTGGACGCGCGAACCGCGCATACCAATACAAGCGCCCTGCGGGTCGATGCGTTTGTCCTTGGAGCGGACGGCGATCTTGGCGCGCGAACCCGGATCACGGGAGGCAGCCATTACTTCGATCAGGCCTTCAGCAATTTCCGGCACTTCGATACGGAACAGCTCGATCAGCATTTCCGGCGCGGTACGCGACAGGATCAGCTGCGGGCCGCGGTTCTCGGTGCGGATTTCCTTGAGCAGCGCACGCAGACGCACGCCAACCCGGAAGGTTTCACGAGAAATGATGTCTTCACGGGCCAGCAACGCTTCGGCGTTGTTGCCCAGATCGACGATCACGTTGTCGCGGGTCACTTTCTTCACGGTGCCAGAGATGATCTCACCCAGGCGCTCGCGATAAGCGTCAACAACCTGGGCGCGCTCGGCTTCGCGAACCTTCTGCACGATGACTTGCTTGGCAGTCTGTGCAGCGATGCGACCGAATTCGATGGACTCGATTTTCTCTTCGACGACATCACCCACCTTGGCGCCAGGATGCGTTTCAGCAACCTTGCTCGGCCAGGTTTCGATAGCTGGATCGTCCAGGTCGTCTTCTTCGACGACTGTCCAGCGACGGAAAGTCTCATAAGCACCGGTGTGGCGATTGATTTCCACACGCAGATCGACTTCGTCCTCAAAACGCTTTTTGGTAGCGGTGGCCAGAGCCAGCTCCAGCGCTTCAAAAATCACGTTTGCCGGTACACCCTTTTCATTGGATACCGACTCAACAACCAGCAGTACTTCTTTGCTCATCGTACGCCTCGCCTTTCGCAAGCCATTGGATCCGCGGGATCCGCAGTATCTGGCACGCCTCAGTCAAAACTGGGAATAATGTTGGCCTTGTCGATCATATCGATCGGCAACAGGAACTCATGGTCTTCCACCTGCACCACGACATCCTGCTCTTCTACGCCGCGCAGAAGGCCCTGAAAGTTGCGTCGTCCTTCAAAAGGCGAGCGCAGCTTGATCTTCACTTGTTCACCGGCAAATTTTGCAAACTGCTCAATAGTGAACAGAGGGCGTTCCATGCCAGGCGAGGAAACTTCAAGGGTGTACTCAACGGAGATTGGATCTTCAACATCCAGTACACCGCTGATCTGACGGCTGACAATGGCGCAATCGTCCACCAGCACACCGCCCTCTTTATCGATATAAACGCGCAACATCGAGTGACGACCCTGAGCCGAAAACTCGATACCCCAGCATTCATAGCCTAGGGCCACGACCACCGGGGCCAGCAAGGCCTGCAACTCTTCTAGCTTGCTCGACACCTGAACCCCCTAGTGCATGTATGTGCATGCTATGCAAAATAAAAAAATGGGCGAAACGCCCATCCTTGAAACGCCGTCGAACAGCGGCGTTGAAAGTGTCCAGCTAACAAAAAGCCCCTTAAAAGGGGCTCCTTAAACTGGTTGCGGGGGCCGGATTTGAACCGACGACCTTCGGGTTATGAGCCCGACGAGCTACCAGACTGCTCCACCCCGCGACAAAGCTGGGGCGGAAGTATACGACCGATCCCCTACAGGGTCAATGTAACCTTCCACCTGCAAGAAAGCCCGCAACAGCGGGCTCTCCTGACTAATTGGTACCGAGAAGGGGACTCGAACCCCTACACCCTATGGGCACAACCACCTCAAGGTTGCGTGTCTACCAATTCCACCACCTCGGCAAAACTACGTTTGAAACCCTTCTTACTTCTGCTCTTGAGCTGGAGGTACGTCAGTCGCTGGAGTAGCCGACTTTTGCTCTTGAAGCACCGGGACATCATCAGAAGCCGGTTGTTGCTTTGGAACTTCCAACACTGCTGGATTTGGGAGACCTACTTGAGTCAGCTGGTGAGCTTTCTCTTTAGCAAAGTAACCTAACCCTAAGCTGGTTATGAAAAAACCTGCGGCAAGTATAGCAGTAAACTTACTAAGAAAGGTAGAGGAACCTTGGCTTCCGAACACAGTATTTGAAGCACCTGCTCCGAAAGACGCGCCAGCATCCGCACCTTTACCCTGCTGCAGCAAAACCAGAGCAACTACGCCCAATGCACCCAGCAGATGAAAAACGACTACGACTGTTTCCAGCATTTTTTCAGTTTCCCGCGGCGCGACAGATCGCACCGAACTCATCTGCATTCAGGGAAGCCCCACCAATGAGACCCCCATCGATATCCGGCATGCCGAACAGTTCGACCGCATTGGCCGCCTTCACGCTGCCGCCGTATAGAAGCCGCACACCTTGTGCGACTTCAGAATTCTCTGCCGCCAACTGAGCGCGGATGGCTGCGTGCACATCCTGCGCCTGTTGCGGCGAAGCAGTCAGCCCGGTGCCAATGGCCCAGACCGGCTCGTAAGCGATTACTGCCTTTGCAAACACACCGACACCCAGCTCCTCGATGATGCTGCCAAGCTGACGCGAGACAACCTCTAGAGTTTTTCCGGCTTCACGCTGCTCCAGGGTCTCCCCTATGCACAGCACCGGAATCAAGCCACTTGCCTGTGCCGCTGCGAACTTGCGAATCAGCATTCCGTCCTGCTCGCCCATAATCTGGCGGCGCTCGGAGTGCCCAACAAGCACCAGGGAACAACCTGCATCCACTAACTGACTCGGCGCAATCTCACCGGTCAACGCACCTTGCATGGCTTCCACCGCAGCATTCTGCGCGCCGACCGAAATCGACTTTCCTTCCAAACCATCAATCACTTGATTGATATGCAGGCAAGGCGGGAATACCGCTACATCAACATCGCTCGGCAAGGCCAATTGACGAAGGCCATTGATCAGCTCAGCGACGCTGGCGCGGGTACCGTGCATCTTCCAGTTACCAGCTACCATAGGGCGACGCATGCTGTACCTCGTCGGTCAAAGTGGGCGCAGATGTTACCCAACACAATCAAGACTGGCAAGCCGAATTCAGGCAGAAACTTCAGCAACCAGTTTCGCCAGCTCTTCGGCATAGCCACGAACCTGTGTTTCGTCTTCGCCTTCGACCATGACACGCACCAGCGGTTCGGTCCCGGACTTGCGCAACAGTACTCGCCCACGCCCCGCCATGGATTTCGTCACTCGCTCACTGGCCTCTTTGACCAATGAATGCTCAAGGGGGTTTGCACCGCCATCGAAACGCACATTGATCAGCACTTGGGGACACTTGCGCAGTGTCTGGCGGGATTGCGCCAGACCTTCTTCGCGAGTCTTCAACGCCATCAATACCTGCAACGCTGCAATGATCGCGTCACCGGTGGTTGTATGACTGAAGCACACGACATGCCCCGAGTTTTCGCCACCCAAAATCCAGTTACGCTCAAGCAGCTCGGCAATCACATACCGGTCACCGACATTCGCGCGCACGAATGGAACACCCAGATCCGCCAGGGCCAGCTCCAGCCCCAGATTACTCATCAGCGTTCCAACCACGCCACCTTGCAGCTTGTCGCGCTCATGAAGATCACGGGCAATGATAAACAGCAACTCATCGCCATCCACTACAGCACCTGTGTGATCAACCATCTGCACTCGATCGCCGTCACCATCGAACGCAATACCCAGATCAGCCTGCTCAGCCACGACAGCAGCCTGCAATTGACCCATATGGGTCGATCCGCAGTTTTCGTTGATATTCAGACCATTTGGTTGCGCGGACAGGACGACAACTTCGGCCCCCAGCTCACGAAAAACACTCGGCGCCACTTTGTAGGTTGCACCGTGCGCACAATCGATCACGATTTTAAGGCCGGTAAAACTGGTACCGGTTGGCACGCTGCTCTTGCAGAACTCAATGTATCGACCGGACGCGTCGTTGATTCGCGAAACCTTGCCGATCTTGCTCGACTCCACAACGGTCATTGGAGTGTCGAGTAGTTCTTCGATCATATGCTCGATTTCATCCGGCAGCTTTGTGCCCTTGCCGGAGAAAAATTTGATGCCATTGTCATCATGCGGGTTGTGCGACGCACTGATCACGATGCCGGCTTCGGCATGAAAAGTACGTGTGAGGTATGCAATCGCCGGCGTCGGCATCGGACCCAGCAGCAACACATCAGCGCCAGCCGACGTAAGACCGGCCTCAAGCGCGGATTCAAACATGTAACCGGAGATCCGCGTGTCCTTACCTACCAAGACCTTGCAGGCACCCATTTTCCGGAATGCCATGCCGGCAGCCCAGCCGAGCTTAAGCATGAAGTCAGGAGTAATCGGATACTCGCCGACACGGCCACGAATACCATCGGTGCCAAAGTATTTTTTGCTCATAAGGACTCCATCATTCTTATTCGGCTGATTCCACTGCGGCAATCATCCGCACCACATCCACTGTTTCGGCGACATCATGGACGCGCAATATACACGCCCCCTTTGTTGTAGCCAGCGCCGCGAGCGCCAGACTACCAAACAGTCGCTCTCCTACCGGACGACCCAACGCCTGCCCAATCATGCTCTTTCGCGAAACCCCGACCAACAGGGGCCGCCCCAAGGCATGCAAGGCCTCCATATGCTTGAACAAGCTTAGATTGTGCTGCAACGTCTTGGCGAAGCCAAAGCCAGGATCGAGGATGATCCGCTCTGGAGGAATACCCACCAAAGAGCACTGCACCATGCGCTCGGCGAGAAACGCACCCACGTCTTTCGTAACGTCCTGATAATGCGGATTGTCCTGCATATCGCCAGGCTCACCGAGCATATGCATCAGGCAAACCGGCAGTCCGGTGGCTGCCGCGGCATCCAGCGCGCCATCACGACGCAACGAACGCACATCATTGATCAAACCGGCACCCAAGCGTGCCGTTTCGCGCATGACCGAAGGCGTGGACGTGTCGACCGAGATGATCACATCCAATTCGCGACTGATGCGCTCAACGATAGGCGCTACGCGCTCAAGCTCCTCAAGTAGCGATACCGTCTTCGCACCTGGACGCGTGGACTCGCCCCCGACGTCGATCAGCGTTGCCCCAGCTAAAACCATGGCTTCAGCGTGACGCAGCGCCGCGTCGAGCTGGCTGTACCGCCCACCGTCGGAGAAGGAATCGGGAGTGACATTGAGAATGCCCATGACATGCGTCTGGGCCAAATCAAGAACCCGGTTGCCGCAAGGCAACCGGGTCGAGGACTGAACAGAAGTCATTTCAAACCTTAAACGTCAGCAGCCGGACCGCCAATAGGTGTTTCCGGACGCTCGTCTTGCACGACCGGAGGGGTTCCGGAAGTGCCAGTGCCACCCGACCAGTCGCGAGGTTCGCGAGGTGGTCGACCTGCCATGATGTCGTTGATCTGCTCAGCATCGATCGTTTCATACTTCATCAGGGCATCGGCCATGGCATCAAGCTTGTCACGGTTGTCCGTGAGGATCTGCTTGGCAGTGCCGTAACACTGATCGATGATGCTGCGCACTTCGGAGTCGATCAACTTGGCGGTCTCACCGGAGAAGCTCGCGCCCTGACCACCACCGCCACGACCGAGGAACACCTCGCCCTCTTCTTCGGCGTACATCAGCGGACCGAGTTTTTCCGATAGACCCCACTTGGTCACCATGTTCCGCGCAATCTGGCTGGCGCGCATGATGTCGTTGGAAGCACCGGTGGTAACACCATCGACGCCCAAGGTCATTTCTTCAGCGATACGCCCCCCGTACAACGAGCAGATCTGGCTGATCAGTGCACGCTTGGACAGGCTGTAACGATCTTCTTCCGGCAGGAACATGGTCACACCCAGCGCGCGACCGCGCGGAATGATCGACACCTTGTAAACCGGATCATGCTCTGGCACGACGCGACCGACAATGGCATGGCCTGCCTCGTGATAAGCGGTGTTCTGCTTTTCTTTCTCGGACATGACCATGGACTTGCGCTCAGCGCCCATCATGATCTTGTCTTTGGCCAGTTCGAACTCTTTCATCTCGACGATGCGCTTGCCGGCACGGGCAGCGAACAACGACGCCTCGTTCACCAGATTGGCCAGATCGGCACCGGAGAAACCAGGCGTACCACGAGCGATCACTGCCGGAGCGACGTCGTCACCCATTGGCACTTTGCGCATGTGGACTTTGAGAATCTGCTCACGACCACGGATATCCGGCAAACCGACCACGACCTGACGGTCGAAACGGCCCGGACGCAGCAATGCAGGGTCGAGTACGTCAGGACGGTTGGTCGCTGCGATCACGATGATGCCGTCATTCATTTCGAAGCCGTCCATCTCTACCAGCAACTGGTTGAGTGTCTGCTCCCGTTCGTCGTGACCGCCGCCCATACCGGCACCACGGTGGCGACCAACAGCGTCGATTTCATCGATGAAGATGATGCATGGCGCGTGTTTCTTGGCCTGTTCGAACATGTCGCGAACGCGGCTGGCACCAACACCGACGAACATTTCGACGAAGTCGGAACCGGAAATGGTGAAGAACGGCACTTTGGCTTCGCCGGCGATGGCCTTGGCAAGCAAGGTTTTACCGGTACCCGGAGGACCGACCATCAGTACGCCACGAGGAATCCGGCCGCCCAGACGCTGGAACTTGCCCGGATCACGCAGGAACTCGACCAGTTCACCTACTTCTTCCTTGGCTTCGTCGCAACCGGCAACGTCAGCCAGGGTAGTTTTCACCTGATCTTCGGAGAGCAGGCGTGCCTTGCTTTTGCCGAAACTCATCGGCCCGCCCTTGCCACCAGCGCCACCCTGCATCTGGCGCATGAAGAACATGAACACGGCGATGATCACCAGGATCGGGAAGCTTGCGACCAGGAGCTGGGTCCAGATGCTTTGCTGTTCAGGCTGCTTGCCTTCGACCACGACATGGTTATCCACCAGGTCGCCGATCAGGCCATTGTCCTGGATCGCCGGACGAATGGTCTTGAAGCTGTCGCCATCGCTGCGCTTGCCGGTAATCACGTAGCCGTCAACCGCTACGCGCTCGACCTTGCCATCCTTGACCTGCTGGATGAAGTCGGAATAGTTGAGGGTCTGCGGCTCATTAGGGCTGGAGAAGTTGTTCATCACTGTCACCAGGACAGCCGCGATGATCAACCACAGGATCAGATTCTTTGCCATATCGTTCAATTAACTACCCTCTGAAGCAAGCGCCGCTGATGGCGCGCGCTTCGCATGATATTCACCGGCCTAACTTACTACATTACCTACAACTTGGCAGGCGCCGTCTGTAACCCTTTGTGAAACACTTCCTACACAATATTCGCTAATTCTTACAAGGCGAAATACGAAAATCCTATCGCCCCGGTCGAAAAACCTCGTTTTACTCGCTACGACCGCGGTAACCCCAAGCCAGCATGTATTGCTCGCGGGAACTGCCACGGGAAGAGTCTGGCTTGATCATCTGGACCTTGTCGAATTTCTGACGAGTGCCTTTCACGTAAGCATCGAACCCTTCGCCCTGAAAAACCTTGATCACGAAATTGCCACCCGGCTTGAGTATCCGCTCCGCCAAATCAAGCGCCAGCTCGCAAAGAAACATGGCTTTTGGCATGTCTACTGCAGGCGTACCACTCATATTGGGGGCCATATCGGAAATCACAAGGTCCACCTGCGAATTACCCACGGCCTCAAGGATCTGGGCGAGCACTTCATCCTGAGTGAAGTCACCCTGGATGAAAGTGACGTCCGGAATGCTGTCCATTTCCAGTATGTCCGAGGCGATCAAACGCCCCTGGCCACCAATCAGCCGGCTAGTGACCTGCGACCAGCCACCGGGGGCCGCACCCAGGTCGACAACGCTCATACCTGGACGGATCAGCTTGTATTTCTCCTGGACCTCCAGGAGTTTGTAACTCGCACGCGAGCGGTAGCCATCCTTCTGCGCCTGCTTCACATAAGGATCATTGACATGTCTTTTCAGCCAACCAAGGCTTGTCTTGGAACGCGCCATTGGGCACCTCGATAATAAGGGTCGTGATTAATTGGGCGGATCCACGAGCCCTCGGGTAAAATGGCCGCCATTTTACAGAATCCAGACGAAAGGGTCAGATTATGCCGCTCACTCAAGAGCAGAAGAAACAGTACAAATCCATTGGCCACCATCTGAAACCAGTTTTGATTGTGGCTGACAACGGTTTGACTGAAGGTGTGTTAGCCGAACTTGAACGCGCTTTGGCGGATCACGAGCTGATTAAAATCAAGCTCAACATCCTCGATCGCGAATCGCGCCTGGCGTCCATTGCAGAACTCTGCAAGGTCGGCAAAGCGGATCTGGTTCAAGTCATCGGCAAGATGGCACTGATTTACCGCAAGAACTTCAGCGTCAACAAGCAGCTGTCGAACGTTCATCGCTTCAAGTGATGGCAAGGGTCAAGGGTGTGCTTCGCGCACCCTGCCACTCCACCCACGAAAATCCCGCCATAGACTGACAAGGCCCTCGGCCTCGATCAGCACCAAAGCCTGAAAAATCACGCACGCTGCGGCTAACCTCACCATCAGCGCCTTCAGCATGCCGTAAATTCGTCGATCAGCAGCGGCGCCAGGCCAATTCGGCCCAGCACCGGTAGCAAACCGATGTGCAACAACCATAAGCCGCCGACCCACAACATCTGGGCCAGCTGCCAAAGCATGGCACCCGCAAGAAGCGAGCGCCGGCCTTCAGATGTGGCGAACTTCGACAATCTCGTACTCGATAACGCCACCAGGCGTCTTCACCGCCACGACATCACCCTCTTCCTTGGCAATCAAGGCGCGAGCCAATGGCGAACCGACCGAAATCTTGCCGAGTTTGAAGTCAGCCTCGTCCTCACCCACGATGTGGTAAGTGACGCGCTCATCCGTCTCAACATTGGCGATCTCGACGGTCGTGCCAAAAATCACTTTGCCGGTGTGAGGAATGGTCGTGACATCGATGACAACCTGATTCTGAATCCGGCCTTCAATGTCACGGATCCGCGCCTCGACCATGCCCTGCTGTTCGCGAGCAGCGTGGTATTCGGCGTTTTCCTTCAAGTCACCCAACTCGCGGGCCGTACCGATGTCTTGGCTGAGCTTCGGACGGACGACCTTGGTCAGGTGAGCATGTTCTTCTTCCAGGGCGCGAGCGCCCTGAACAGTCATTGGGTACTTGGTTATGCTCATGCCTTCAATCCTGCGTGTAGATCCTGCAAGCGACGCACGGTCTTCTCTGGACCGAACTTGAGCGCTTCGCAGATGGCTTCGCCAGCAGCAATGGTGGTGGTGCAGTAGATCTTGTGCTGCAGGGCATTTCGACGAATGGAGTACGAATCAGCGATCGACTGACGACCTTCGGTGGTGTTGATGATCAGCGTGACTTCGTCATTCTTGATCATGTCGACCACGTGCGGACGCCCTTCCGTCACCTTGTTCACACGACGCACTTTCAGGCCTGCGGCTTCGATCAGCTTGGCAGTACCGGCAGTGGCAACCACTTCGAAACCCAAGTTGATCAGATCACGGGCTACGCCTGCAACCAGTGGCTTGTCGTCATCACGTACGCTGATGAACGCAGTGCCGCCAGTTGGCAGTACTTCGCTGGCACCCATCTGGGCCTTGGCGAATGCTTCACCGAAAGTGTCGCCCACGCCCATCACTTCGCCGGTCGACTTCATCTCTGGGCCGAGGATCGGGTCAACGCCAGGGAATTTGGCGAATGGGAACACCGCCTCTTTCACGCTGTAGAAGTTCGGAATGATTTCCTTGGTGAAGCCGATTTCCTTCAGGGTCTTACCGGCCATGACGCGAGCCGCGATCATTGCCAGGGAAACACCGATACACTTGGACACGAACGGCACAGTACGGGAAGCACGCGGATTGACTTCGATGACGTAGATGTCGTCGCCTTGCAGCGCCAGCTGTACGTTCATCAGGCCGACCACGCCCAACTCCAGGGCCATTTTCTTGACCTGGTCACGCATCTCGTCCTGGATGTGCGCAGGCAGCGAGTACGGCGGCAGCGAGCATGCGGAGTCACCGGAGTGAACGCCGGCCTGCTCGATGTGCTGCATGATCGCGCCGATCACGACGTCTTTACCGTCGCAGACCGCATCCACGTCCATTTCGATGGCGCAGTTGAGGAAGTGGTCGAGCAGCACCGGGCTGTCGTTGGACACTTTCACCGCGTCACGCAGGTAGCGCTTGAGCTCTTCTTCTTCGTAAACGATTTCCATCGCGCGTCCACCCAGTACGTAGGATGGGCGTACGACCAGCGGGTAACCGATCTTGCTGGCGGCACGAATTGCTTCGTCTTCGCTGCGCACGGTGGCGTTTGGCGGCTGACGCAGGTTCAGACGTTCAACCATTTGCTGGAAACGCTCACGGTCTTCGGCACGGTCGATCGCGTCAGGGCTGGTGCCGATAATTGGCACGCCAGCGGCTTCCAGGGCACGAGCCAGTTTCAGCGGAGTCTGGCCGCCGTACTGGACGATCACGCCTTTCGGCTTCTCGACGCGGCAGATTTCCAGCACGTCTTCCAGGGTTACCGATTCGAAGTACAGACGGTCGGACGTGTCGTAGTCAGTGGAAACAGTTTCCGGGTTGCAGTTGACCATGATGGTTTCGTAGCCGTCTTCGCGCAGTGCGAGGGCAGCGTGTACGCAGCAGTAGTCGAACTCGATACCTTGACCGATACGGTTCGGGCCACCGCCCAGAATCATGATCTTGTCGCGACCCGACGGCGCGGCTTCGCACTCTTCTTCGTAAGTCGAATAGAGGTAAGCGGTGTCGGTGGCGAACTCGGCGGCGCAGGTGTCAACGCGCTTGTAGACCGGGAACACTTCCAGCTTGTGACGGTGAGTCCGCAGGTTCTTCTCGGTCACGCCCAGCAGCTTGGCCAGACGCTGATCGGAGAAGCCTTTGCGCTTGAGGCGGAACATCAGGTCTTTGTCGATAGCCGACAGACCCAGGGTCTTGACCTTCTCTTCGTCCTTGATCAGATCTTCGATCTGCACCAGGAACCAAGGGTCGATCATGTTCATGCCGAAGATTTCTTCGACGGTCATACCGGCGCGGAAGGCGTCAGCCACGTACCAGATACGCTCGGCGCCCGGCACGGTCAGTTCGCGCTTGAGCACGCTCATGCTTTCCGGATTGCTCAGGTCGAGCTTCTCGTCCAGACCGCAAACACCGACTTCCAGGCCGCGCAGGGCTTTCTGCAGGGATTCCTGGAAGGTACGGCCGATGGCCATGACTTCACCAACCGACTTCATCTGAGTGGTCAGGCGCGCGTCAGCTTTGGCGAACTTCTCGAAAGCGAAGCGCGGCAGCTTGGTGACGACGTAGTCGATGGATGGCTCGAAGGACGCCGGGGTCTTGCCGCCGGTGATGTCGTTCGACAGCTCGTCGAGGGTGTAACCCACGGCCAGCTTGGCCGCGACCTTGGCGATCGGGAAACCGGTGGCTTTCGAGGCCAGCGCCGAGGAGCGGGATACACGCGGGTTCATCTCGATCACGACCATGCGGCCGGTATCCGGGCAGATACCGAACTGCACGTT
Source organism: Pseudomonas sp. Irchel s3b5 (assembly GCF_900187435.1). Lineage (NCBI taxonomy): Bacteria > Pseudomonadati > Pseudomonadota > Gammaproteobacteria > Pseudomonadales > Pseudomonadaceae > Pseudomonas > Pseudomonas sp. Irchel s3b5. The sequence goes on along the minus strand of NZ_FYDY01000007.1, from coordinate 22,496 downwards.
GGAACCGCCGGTTTCAACGCCGATCTCGCGCAGTACCGCCAGGGAGGCGTTACGCAGGATCTGGTATTCCTTGTCAGTCAGGGTTTGCGCTGGAGCCACGGTGATCGAGTCACCGGTGTGCACACCCATCGGGTCGAAGTTTTCGATCGAGCAGACGATGATGCAGTTGTCCTTCTTATCGCGGACAACCTCCATCTCGTACTCTTTCCAGCCGATCAGCGATTCGTCGATCAGCAGCTCTTTGGTCGGCGACAGGTCCAGACCACGGGCGCAGATTTCTTCGAACTCTTCACGGTTGTAAGCGATACCGCCACCGGTGCCGCCCATGGTGAAGGACGGACGGATGATGCACGGGAAGCCGAGCTTCTCGAGGACCGCATTGGCCTCTTCCATGCTATGGGCGATACCGGACCGCGGGCAGTCCAGGCCGATGGATTTCATCGCCTTGTCGAAACGCGAACGGTCTTCAGCCTTGTCGATGGTGTCGGCGTTGGCACCGATCATTTCTACGCCGAACTTCTCCAGAACGCCTTCGCGCTCCAGGTCCAGGGCGCAGTTCAGAGCGGTCTGGCCGCCCATGGTCGGCAGCAGCGCGTCCGGACGTTCTTTCTCGATGATCTTGGCGACGGTCTGCCACTTGATCGGCTCGATGTAGGTGGCGTCAGCCATGGCCGGGTCGGTCATGATGGTGGCCGGGTTGGAGTTCACCAGGATGACGCGATAGCCCTCTTCGCGCAGGGCTTTACAGGCCTGGGCGCCGGAGTAGTCGAATTCGCAGGCCTGGCCGATTACGATCGGGCCAGCGCCGAGAATCAGGATGCTTTTAATGTCTGTACGTTTTGGCATGGGTTTGTCACTCAAATCCGCAGGTCAGTCGGCAAGCCGTCTTGTTCAATCTCTGAAGCCTTGAGGGGGCCACCGGTGTCGGGACCACCCTCAAGCTTTGCTACATCAGGGCGAGCGATCAGCGTCGCTTGGCCATCTCGTTGATGAAGCGATCAAACAATGGCGCTACGTCGTTCGGGCCAGGGCTGGCTTCCGGGTGCCCCTGGAAGCTGAAGGCGCTCTTGTCGGTACGCTCGATCCCTTGCAGGGTGCCGTCGAACAGCGATTTGTGGATCGCGCGAACGTTGGCTGGCAGGGTCGTTTCGTCTACGGCAAAACCGTGGTTCTGGCTGGTGATCATCACCACACCGCTGTCCAGATCCTGGACCGGGTGGTTGGCACCGTGGTGACCATGACCCATTTTCAAGGTCTTGGCGCCGGAGGCCAGGGCCAGCAGTTGGTGACCGAGGCAGATACCGAAGACCGGAATCTCGGTTTCCAGCACATCCTTGATCGCCTGGATCGCGTAGTCGCAAGGCTCCGGATCGCCAGGGCCGTTGGACAGGAACACGCCGTCCGGCTTCAGCGCCAGCACATCGGCGGCAGGGGTTTGCGCAGGCACGACGGTCACACGGCAACCTCGCTCAACCAGCATGCGCAGGATGTTCACCTTGACGCCGTAGTCGTAGGCCACCACGTGGTACGGCAGCTCGGAGGCTTCGATAGTCGCGTGGCTGTCGGTTTTCAGATCCCAGACAGTCGAGCGCCACTCGTAGCTTTCCTTGGTGCTGACGACTTTCGCCAGGTCCATGCCTTTGAGGCCTGGGAAACCTTGGGCGGCGGCGATCGCAGCGGCTTCGGAAATGTTGTCACCGGCCATGATGCAGCCGTTCTGCGCGCCTTTTTCACGCAGGATGCGCGTCAGGCGGCGGGTGTCGATACCGGCGATGGCCACAACGTTGTTGGCCTTCAGGTAATCGGACAGGGACATCGTGCTACGCCAGTTGCTCGCAACCAGTGGCAGGTCACGGATGACCAGGCCGGCAGACCAGACGCGGTTCGACTCGGCGTCTTCCGGCGTGGTGCCGGTGTTGCCGATGTGCGGGTAAGTCAGGGTAACGATCTGTTGGGCGTAGGAAGGATCGGTAAGGATTTCCTGATAGCCGGTCATTGCGGTGTTGAACACCACCTCACCAACGGTTTGACCGTCGGCTCCAATGGCTTCGCCGCGAAAAATGCTGCCATCAGCAAGGGCGAGTATGGCTGGCTTAGTCAAGAAGACCTCCCGTAAATAAAGCCTGAAAGGGCGATCGCAGGTTGTAAAAAAGCGGAGTGACGTATGGACACGTCACCCCGCTTCTTCACTGAATTATTCTGCGCGCTTTTAGTGGACACACTAAAGCTGTAGCTTACAGAAAAAGGCCTTTTTGGTCTACCGCCAATGAGCCTTAAAGGCTGGAGAATGCGACAGGACGTCGCTGGCGGAGTAAAACCGGGCTCAAACGCTGTGCGCGAGCCCGATTTCGGGTGCATCTTAACGCAGGTCGAGCACGTCTTGCATGTCATAAAGACCAGGCTCGCGCCCATCCAGCCACAACGCGGCGCGCACCGCGCCCTTGGCGAAGGTCATGCGACTGGACGCCTTGTGCGTGATTTCGACACGCTCGCCGTCAGCGGCGAACAGCACGGTGTGATCACCGACGATGTCACCTGCGCGCACGGTGGCGAAACCAATGGTCTCGCGTTCGCGAGCGCCGGTTTGCCCTTCGCGACCGTAGACGGCCACTTTCTTCAAATCACGACCCAACGCATCGGCAATCACCTCGCCCATGCGCACGGCAGTGCCGGACGGGGCATCGACCTTGTGACGATGGTGAGCCTCGGTGATTTCGATATCGACATCGTCACCCAGTACCCGGGCAGCCGTGTCGAGCAGCTTCAGACACAGGTTGACGCCTACACTGAAGTTGGCCGCAAAAACAATCGGAATGTCCTTGCCCGCTTCCGCCAGCAACTGCTTTTCTTCCACGCTGAAACCGGTGGTACCGATGATCATGGCCTTGCCGTACTTACGGCAGAAAGCCAGGTTCTTCAGGGTTACGGTCGGGTGCGTGAAATCGATCAGCACGTCGAACTCGTCGACCACCCGATCCAGATCACCGGACAACGGCACGCCGATGCGACCGATAGCCGCCAGCTCGCCGGCATCCGCACCGACCAGCGTGCTGTCAGGGCGATCCACCGCCGCCGTCAGACCCGCGCCCGGTGCTTGCTGTACCGCTTCAATCAGGGTTTTACCCATGCGCCCGGCGGCGCCCATCACTGCAATACGTCGCATGCCCGTCTCCTTACAAATCGCCGAAGAAGCGCTTCACGCCTTCGAACCAACCAGTGGTTTTCGGCGAATGGCTGTTGTCATCAGCCAGGGAACTGCGGAATTCTTCGAGCAGTTCGCGCTGACGACGACCCAGATTGACCGGCGTCTCAACCGCCACACGGCACATCAGATCACCGGCACCGCCGCCACGCACGGGCGCAACACCCTTGCCGCGAACTCGGAACTGCTTGCCGGTCTGAGTCCCCTCAGGGATCTTCAGCTTGACCCGACCATCAAGGGTCGGAATCTCCAGCTCGCCACCCAACGCCGCATCAACGAAGCTGATCGGCACTTCACAGAACAGATGCTTGCCATCGCGCTGGAAAATCGAGTGCTCGCGCACATTGATGACCACGTACAGGTCGCCGGTCGGCCCACCTTGGGCACCCGCCTCGCCTTCGCCGGACAGACGAATGCGGTCGCCAGTATCGACACCGGCCGGCACTTTCACCGACAGGGTCTTGTACTCTTCGACACGACCTTCGCCGTGACAGGAGTCGCACGGATCGGAAATGATCTTGCCCTGGCCATGGCAGCGCGGACAGGTCTGCTGCACCGAGAAGAAGCCCTGCTGCATGCGCACCTGGCCGATACCGCCGCACGTCGGGCAGGTCACCGGCGCAGAACCTTTCTTGGCACCGGAGCCGTCGCAAGGCTTGCAGTTGACCAGCGTCGGAACGCGGATATTCACGGTCGTACCACGTACCGCTTCTTCAAGGTCCAGTTCCAGGGTGTAGCGCAAGTCACTGCCGCGCTGAGCGCCGCCACGGGAACCGCCGCGACCACCACCGAAGAAGTCACTGAAAACATCACCAAAGATGTCAGAGAAATTCTGCCCGCCGAAACCGGCACCGCCGCCACCCATGCTCGGGTCGACACCGGCATGGCCGTACTGGTCGTACGCCGCACGCTTGCTGGAGTCGGACAGCACTTCGTAGGCCTCATTGGCCTCTTTGAACATTTCTTCCGACGCTTTGTCATCGGGATTACGGTCCGGGTGATGCTTCATCGCCAGGCGACGGTAGGCCTTTTTCAGGTCCGCTTCGCTTGAGCCACGCTCAACACCCAATACTTCGTAATAGTCACGCTTTGCCATAAGTCTTTGCACTCTTAAGGACGTCCGACAAACCCCTCCTGAGCCTTGCCGAACTCGTTGAGCCCCAATACAGGCCCGGACCCAACTCACGTCAATTCAACGATCCTGGTCTTTGTTTCGATTTGGCACTTTCAGCTCGGAAAGCAGGAGCATTCCCGGCCATGCCAACAACGCGCGAACCTTGTCGCATGCTGTAAAAATTCGCGTATTCCAGATACGCCAACGCGGGAGCAAGCTCCCGCGCGGCGACATCCTACCAGTCACCGCCTGAAGGCAGTCAACCGGCCGACCAACAACTTACTTGTGGTCTTTGACTTCTTCGAACTCGGCATCGACAACGTCGTCAGCCTTTTCAGCCGATTCGCCCTGCGGTGCAGCGCCTTCAGCAGGCTGAGCCTGTTCGGCGTACATCTTCTGCGCCACTGGAGCGGAGACTTTCGACAGCTCTTCAACCTTGGCGTCGATAGCAGCCTTGTCGTCGCCTTTAACGGCGGCTTCCAGGGCAACTACGGCCGCTTCAATTGCAGTCTTCTCTTCAGCGCTCACTTTATCGCCGGCATCGGCAACCATTTTGCGCGTCGAATGAACCAGTGCATCACCCTGGTTACGGGCAGCGGCCAGCTCTTCGAACTTGCGGTCTTCCTCGGCGTTCGCCTCGGCATCACGCACCATGCGCTCGATTTCTTCGTCGGACAGACCGGAGTTGGCCTTGATCACGATCGACTGAGTCTTGCCGGTGGCCTTGTCCTTGGCGCCTACGTGCAGAATGCCGTTGGCGTCGATGTCGAAGGTCACTTCGATTTGTGGCACGCCACGTGGTGCTGGTGGAATCTCGGCCAGGTCGAACTTGCCCAAGGACTTGTTCTGCGCCGCTTGCTTACGCTCACCTTGCAGCACGTGAATGGTCACGGCGCCCTGGTTGTCGTCGGCAGTCGAGAACACTTGCGATTTCTTGGTAGGAATCGTGGTGTTTTTCTCGATCAGCGCGGTCATCACGCCACCCATGGTTTCGATACCCAGGGTCAGCGGGCTAACGTCCAGCAGCAGAACGTCTTTCACGTCGCCAGCCAGTACGGCGCCCTGGATAGCAGCACCCATGGCAACCGCTTCGTCCGGGTTAACGTCTTTACGAGCTTCTTTGCCGAAGAACTCGGTTACCAGCTTCTGAACCAGTGGCATACGGGTCTGACCGCCTACCAGGATCACGTCGTTGATAGCGCCAACGTCGATACCGGAGTCTTTCAGAGCGATGCGGCAAGGCTCGATGGTGCGTTGAACCAGGTCTTCAACCAGCGCTTCCAGCTTGGCGCGCGAGATTTTCACGTTCAAGTGCTTAGGACCGGTGGCGTCTGCAGTGATGTACGGCAGATTCACGTCGGTCGACTGAGCGGAAGACAGCTCGATCTTGGCTTTTTCAGCGGCTTCTTTCAGGCGCTGCATGGCCAGCGGGTCGCCCTTGAGGTTCATGCCGCTTTCTTTCTTGAATTCGTCGACGAGGTAGTCGATCAGACGAATGTCAAAGTCTTCACCGCCCAGGAACGTGTCACCGTTGGTGGCCAGTACTTCGAACTGGTGCTCGCCATCGACTTCAGCGATCTCGATCACGGAAACGTCGAAAGTACCACCGCCCAAGTCGTAAACGATCACGGTGTGATCGCCCTTGGCCTTGTCCATACCGTAAGCCAGAGCGGCTGCGGTTGGTTCGTTGATGATACGTTTTACGTCCAGGCCCGCGATGCGGCCGGCGTCTTTGGTCGCTTGACGCTGGCTGTCGTTGAAGTAGGCCGGAACGGTGATCACCGCTTCGGTCACGGTCTCGCCGAGGTAGTCTTCGGCGGTCTTCTTCATTTTCTTCAGGATTTCAGCCGAGATTTGTGGCGGCGCCATTTTCTGGCCGTTCACTTCAACCCAGGCGTCGCTGTTGTCAGCCTTGACGATCTTGTAAGGGACCATCTGGATGTCTTTCTGTACGACTTCTTCGTCGAAACGACGACCGATCAGACGCTTCACCGCGTACAGGGTGTTATGCGGATTGGTCACAGCCTGACGCTTGGCCGACTGGCCAACCAGAATTTCGCCATCGTTGGCGTAAGCGATGATCGACGGCGTGGTACGCGCGCCTTCAGCGTTTTCAATAACTTTTGCCTTGCCGTTTTCCAGCACGGAGACGCAGGAGTTGGTAGTCCCCAGGTCGATACCGATAATTTTGCCCATGTTCACTCTCCCGAAACTTTGGATTTGGTTGCCGCAGCAGTGGTGGCTAACTGCGGTAGCACTTAAACGCTTGACTTATAAATGGGGGCCTTGCGGCGGATTTCAAGCCTGCTCATCAATCGAAGGCGAAACCGGCGCAGGCGCCTTGCTGACCACGACCATCGCCGGGCGCAGCAGGCGACCATTGAGCTGATAGCCCTTCTGGAACACCTTCAAAACACTGTTCGGCTCGACATCAGCGCTTTCCTGCATGGCCATCGCCTGATGGTGAACGGCGTTGAACGGTTCGCCATGCGGATCGATCGCTTCAAGCTGATAACGCTTGAGGGTGTCGTGGAACATTTTCAGGGTCAGCTCGATGCCTTCGCGCATCGGACGGATGCTTTCGTCATCCGGGCTGGACAATTCCAGACCACGCTCCAGGCTGTCGACGATCGGCAGCAGGTCGCTGGCGAATTTTTCCAGCGCGAACTTGTGAGCCTTTTCCACATCCTGTTCGGCGCGACGGCGGACGTTCTGCAGATCGGCGGCTACACGCAAAGCCTGATCCTGAGCGCCTGCCAGTTGCTCTTCGAGCACTTGTACACGAGCCGCCAGGTCATCACCCGAAGCCTCGGGCGCCTGGTTGGCGTCTGGGTTTTGCGTATCCACTGTCTGTTCGTCAGCCATAGATTTCTCCTTTCAATTTCTTCCGCGAGCTCAACTCGCGCTTCTGCCCAGCTATATGGGGCCGCAAAATCGGGCTTCAAGGGGTACCTATCATTAACCCCACAAAAATTAACTGCATTGTCATTCCCCTGCGCGCCAGGGCTTTCGTCGGATCGAGCAAATCGAGCTAACGAGGGGCATTGTCAGCCAGAAACAAAACACTGTATAAATAACCAGACCTAACACCTGGGAGCGGCCCACATGCTGGTGCACCTGTCCGTACACAACTACGCCATCGTTGAACATCTCGACCTCGAACTTGATCGCGGAATGAGCGTGATCACAGGGGAAACCGGTGCGGGCAAGTCGATCATGCTCGATGCATTGGGCCTGACCCTGGGTGATCGCGCCGACAGCGGCGTGGTGCGCCCCGGCGCCGACAAGGCCGACATCCTGGCCACGTTCGATCTGGCCGACATTCCGGAAGCCAGCGCCTGGCTGGCCGAGCGCGATCTCGAGAACGACGGCCCGTGCATCCTGCGCCGGGTCATCACCTCCGAAGGGCGCTCTCGCGGCTACATCAATGGCACGCCCTGCCCCCTGGGCGACCTCAAGGCGCTGGGCGAGCTGCTGATCGACATCCACAGCCAGCACGAACACCAATCCCTGCTCAAGACCGACACCCACCGTCGCCTGCTCGACGAGTACGCCGGCGCTACTGACCTTGCCCGACAGGTTCAACTTGCCGCCCAGCGCTGGCGCCAAACCCGCCAGGAACTGGAGCGTCTCTCCAATTCCGGTGACGAACAGCGCGCCCGCCATCAACTCTTGAGTTATCAGCTCGAAGAGCTGGAAAACCTTGGCCTAGGCGACAATGAGCTGGAGAACCTGGAACAGGAACACAAGAACCTGACCAATGCAGAAACCCTGCTGGGAATCTGCCGCCAAGTTGTCGAGCAATGCAGCGAAAGTGATTCAGGAAATGTGCTGAACGCCCTTACTGCCAGCCTCAATCGACTGTCGAGCGTGAACAACTCCATCGGCGCACTGGGCGAAGCCAGCAGCTTGCTGACCAGCGCGCAGATTCAGGTCGAAGAAGCGGTCGGCGAGCTGAACCGCTTCCTGGACAACTTCGACGCCGATCCGTCGCGACTTCAATACCTCGAAGAGCGGCTTGATGCGATCTACACCCTGGCCCGCAAGCATCGAATCCAGCCAACTGAACTCGCCGAGATGCAGCAGAAGCTGCTGGATGAAATCGAAACCCTGAATGCCAATGACGAATCCATCGAGCGATTGAGCGACGAATTGTCGTCCTACGCCCGCCACTATCAGGAAAAGGCTCGGGAGCTGAGCGATCTGCGCCATCAAGCCTCAAGCAGCCTGGCCAGTGCCGTGGAGCAGGAAATCCAAAGACTGGGTATGCCAGGCGGACGCTTCACCATCGAGCTTCGCCCCAACACCAGTGCCGAATTGCTGCCGAATGGCCTGGAACAGGTCGAATTACTGGTCAGCGCCAACCCCGGCCAACCACTGAAAGCCCTGGCGAAAGTGGCATCCGGAGGCGAGCTGTCGCGGATCAGCCTGGCGATTCAGGTGATTACTGCACAGACCTCCCGCATACCGACCCTGGTGTTCGACGAAGTGGACGTCGGTATCGGCGGCCCGACGGCGGAAATTGTCGGCCAGTTACTGCGTCGACTCGGCGAGCGCGGACAGGTGCTGACCGTGACCCACTTGCCGCAAGTGGCGGCGCAGGGCCATCAACATTTGTTTGTGCACAAGGTTCGCGGCGAGGATGCGACCCGCACAGCCGTGTCGAAGCTGAGCAAGAACGATCGTATCGAAGAAGTCGCGCGGATGCTGGGAGGCATCGACCTCACCAAGGAATCCCTGGCTCACGCGAAAAAGATGGTCGTTACCGCAAAGGCATAACGCGGACAAGGACCACGTACAATCCGTACAGCAGAAAGCACGAAGGCGACCCTGGGGTCGCCTTCGTTCGTTTCGCGAACTGAATGTTCGCGCGACATGCTTACTTTTTCTTGCGTACGTACAGCACCAGATTGTGATCAACCATCTCGAAGCCATACTTGTCGACGATTGCTTTCTGAAGCCGCTCGATTTCTTCGTCGAAGAATTCGATCACTTCGCTGGTTTCGACGTTGACCATATGGTCGTGATGCTTGCCGTCGTCCAGCTCGAAGACCGCATGGCCTCCATCGAAGTTATGTCGCACCACAAGGCCAGCTGCCTCGAACTGGGTCAGAACACGGTAAACCGTGGCCAGACCGACGTCCTCACCAGCCTCCATAAGGGCCTTGTAGACATCCTCGGCACTCATGTGGCGTTGCTCGGCGGAATCGAGCATTTGCAGAATTTTGACCCGTGGCAGGGTCACTTTGAGGCCGGCTTTGCGTAGTTCGCTATTTTCAACCATGGTCAGCTTTCTCGCGATGCTGCTTCGCAGCTTCTCTTAATGCGGGTATGATCGGCGTTTACGTTGTCCCAGCCAAGATAGTGGAAGTCGCCCACCGATGCAAAACACCAAGCTCTTGCTAACCAGTTTCACCTTTGTGGGACTGCTCGCACTCGCCGGTTGTTCATTCCCCGGGGTTTACAAAATCGACATCCAGCAGGGCAATGTCGTCACGCAGGACATGATAGACCAGTTACGCCCGGGAATGACCCGTAAGCAAGTACGGTTTATCATGGGCAACCCTCTGCTGACCGACACGTTCCATGCCGATCGCTGGGATTATCTGTACAGCCTGCAACCGGGTGGCGGTGAACGCCAACAGGAACGCATTAGCGTTATCTTCAACCCAAATGATCAGCTTGTCAGCCTCTCTGGCGATTTCATGCCGGGCGTGAGCCGCGACGAAGCCATTCTCGGCAAAGACGCTGACACGAGCGTCAGCGCGCCGGCAGAAGTCGTCGAGAAGCCAAAACCGGAAAAACCGGTCAAGCCAGGCTCGTTGCTGGATCAGATCCAGAAGGACGTCGACGGTGTAGAAACCGTTCCGGTCCCGACACCAGAGCCTCTGGACACCACGCCGCAATAATTTGCGACGCAATAAAAAACCCGGTTAATCCGGGTTTTTTATTGCCTGCGATTTGAGCGGCTCACTGATTCCGGGATTTGGCCTCGGCAGCCTTGGCGGCACGCAGTCGACGGACCTCTTTGGGATCGGCCAACAACGGTCGATAGATCTCGATGCGATCCCCCGCTTGCACCATGCGGCTATCAGGGTCCGCAATCACTTTGCCGAAAATCCCCACGGGACAATCGGCCAGATCCAATTTCGGAAACTCGCCACCTACCCCGGACTTGAGTAAAGCCGCCCGCAGCGTCGTCCCGGCGGGCACCGTCACCGTGATCAAAATCTGCCGGTCAACAGCGGCATACACCACTTCGACCTCGATCATGGCATTAACCATAGATCTGTTTGGCCCGCTGGCAGAACGCATCCACCAGGGTATTGGTCGCCTGATTGAACAACGGCCCCAAAGTCGCGCGAACCAGCGGCCCGGCGTAGTCGAACGACAAATCCAGGCTGATCTTGCAGGCCTTTTCACCCAAAGGCTTGAACGTCCACACACCATGTAACTGGTTGAATGGACCCTCCTCAAGATTCATCTCGATCGACTGCCCCGGCACCAGCGTATTGCGCGTCACAAAATGCTGGCTAAGACCGCCCTTCGCCACGCCTACACTGGCGCGCATGTGTTCAGGAGAGCTTTCCAGAACTTCTGCCGTCGAGCACCACGGCAGAAACTCCGGATAACGCGCCACGTCGTTGACCAGGTCATACAGCGCTTGCGCCGGATACGGCAGCAAGGCCGAACGTGAAATATGTGTCGTCATGTCAGCGTCATTTCCACAACTGGGCGGCAAACACTACGAGAATGCCGATGGGCGCCACATAGCGCATCAAGAACAAGGACAGGGCAAACAGCGCAGGGTTGCGAATCGACAACTCGTCACGCACCGCTTCACGCCCCATGATCCAGCCTGCGAACACCACGAAACACAAACCGCCAAGCGGCAACATGAGTCGCGAGGTGAAGAAATCGATCACACCGAAGAAGTCGAGACCACCGGCCGCGCCCCATTGGTAGAGGTGGAACATGCCGCCTTCGTTCACGAAGAACTTGGCTTCCTTCCAGATATTGAAGGAGAACACCGTGCCCAGTCCCACAAACCAGCAACTGAAGGCCAACCAGAAAGTCACCCACGCTCGACTGACTTTAGTGCGCTCAACCAGGTAAGCCACCATGGGTTCGAGCAGGGAAATTGCCGAACTCCAGGCCGCCACCGCCACCAGCACGAAGAACACCACGCCCATCAACTGTCCGAACGCGACGTTACCGAAGGCAAAAGGCAGGCTGACGAACATCAGGCCCGGCCCTTCGCTCGGATTCAGGCCCGCAGCGAACACAATCGGAAACAATGCCAGACCGGCAACCAGAGAAACGAATGTATCCAGCAGCGCCACACCGACGACGGTCCCGGAAATCGAAGAGTTCTTCGGCATGTAGGCGCCGTAGATCATGATCGAACCGACACCTACGCTCAGGGAGAAGAAGGCATGCCCCATCGCGGGCAGCAAGCCGTCCATGACCTTTTCCGGGTGGAAGTCGAACATGAAATGCACGCCCTCCATGAAATGCCCGGTGGTCATGCTGTAACCCAGCAATACAAGAATCATCACGAACAGCAGCGGCATCATGATGCGCAAACTGCGCTCAAGCCCGGCAACCACGCCCTTGGCGATCACCACCGCGGACAACAGCATGAAAATCGTGTGCCAAAGTGTCAGGCGCCACGGATCGGCGATCACATTGCCGAAGTAAGCCCCCACCTGATCTGGCGTCGCGCCCTGAAAATCGCCACGCCCCATGTCGATGATGTAGTCCAGCGACCAGCCGCCGACCACACTATAGAAAGACAGGATCAGCAACGCCGTGATCATCCCGGCAAAAGCCCCCCACGACCACTTCGCCGAATGCCCTGCCTCGGTCGCCAGGATCTTCAAGGCGTTGGCCGGGCTCTGCCGCGCACGCCGGCCGATCAGGGTTTCCGCCAACATGACTGGCACACCGATCAGCGCAATGCAGGCCAGAAACATCAGCACAAAAGCACCACCGCCATAGACGCCGACCATGTAGGGGAATTTCCAGATACTACCCAGACCCACGGCCGAACCGGTCGCGGCGAGTATGAAGACCCAGCGGCTAGCCCAACTGCCGTGGACAGAAACCTTGTCTGTCGACATCGTTATCACGCCCAAGCGTTCAAAAAAGAGGCCGCATTGTCCGGGATTCAATCAACCTGCTCAAGCACGTAGCGATACCGTAGCCGACTCGCGTGCAACTCCCTATAATGCCGCCCCTATGGCTAAACAGAAGAAACACCCAACAGGGACCATCGCGCAAAACAAAAAGGCGCGACACGATTACTTCATCGAGCATAAGTTCGAGGCTGGTCTGGTCCTGGCCGGCTGGGAAGTAAAAAGTCTGCGGGCGAGCAAGTTGCAGCTGGTGGACAGTTACGTGCTGCTCAAGGATGGCGAAGCCTGGCTGCTCGGCAGTCACATCACGCCCCTGACGACCGCCAGCACCCACGTCATCGCGGATCCGACCCGCACCCGAAAATTGCTGCTCAACCGGCGCGAGCTGGAAAAGCTGGCCACGGCCGTACAGCAAAAGGGTTACGCCTGCGTGTGCCTGTCCTGGTACTGGAGCAAGCACATGGTCAAGTGCGAGATCGCTCTGGGCAAGGGCAAGAAGGAATACGACAAGCGTGATACCGAGCGCGAACGCGATGCCGGTCGCGAGTTGCAGCGTGCGGTGCGCAACAAGGGCAAGGAAGACTGATTTTTCTGCCTGAGTTTCGCGGCGCCATCGAAAAGATCGCAGCCTGCGGCAGCTCCTACGTTAGGGTTTTTGTTTCCCTGTAGGAGCTGCCGCAGGCCGCGATCTTTTGCTTTAACGATCAAGTCCCCTTGCGCCGCTCCGCCCGGGCCATGCGTTGCACTTCCTGACGCACTTCTTCCAGCACTTCCTGCACATACAAAATGTGTCGGCTGGAGACTTCCCGCGCCTGCTCTGCCCGCCCTTCGATAATCGCCTGGTACAACTCCCGATGCTGTGTGATCAGCATGTCGCGGGTTTCCGTGCGCTGCTTGTACATGCCGCCGATGTTGGTGACGACGTTGCGCTTGAGCAGGTCGAACAGCCCACGAATGGTGTGCAACAACACCGCGTTATGACTGGCCTCGGCGATTGCCAGATGGAATTTCGCATCTGCTGCCCCCTCTTCGGCACGGCTCACTTCGTCGTGGCGTGTGTAACAGTCCTGCAATTCATTGAAAGCGGCAGTCAGCCGTTCGCGGTCGACATCAGTGGCACGCAGCGCCGCGTAATAGGCGCAGGACGCTTCCAGCGTGTGGCGAAACTCCAACAGGTCGCGCTGAGCCTCGGGATTGCTTTCCAGTAGGTGCAGCAATGGATCGCTGAAGGTCGTGCCCAACGACTCCACCACGTAATTGCCGCCGCCCTGGCGACTGATCAGCAGCCCCTTGGCCGTCAGCTTTTGAATGGCTTCACGCAAGGAAGGACGCGACACACCGAATTGCTCGGCCAGCGCACGTTCGGCCGGCAAACGCTCACCCGCCTTCAGCGTGCCCTCGAGGATCATGCCCTCAAGCTGCTCGACAATATCGTCAGACAAACGGCGCTGACGAATCTGATCAAACCCCATAACTCGATTTCTCCACGATCCGACGGCTCGCCGGCGCTCTATTCTGGTCTATCGGCAGCGCATCAGCACCTACCGGACAGCACTTGATCCAACACGGTGAATAACCCTGCGGGCACTCGCATTCGACAAAAGTTTTAGGGCGGCAAATTGACACACCACCTACAAGGCTTTTACCCTAGCGAACAGCGATTGTAAATTGGTATTACCAATTATCCAAGAACGCTGATCAGTGCCTGACCAACAACAATTAGGGGCCACCCCATATGCAAACCTGGCAACAGCTCTATAGCCCGCTCGGCAGCCTCGGCCTGTCCGCACTCGCGGCTGTTATCCCCATCGTATTTTTCTTCCTGGCTTTGGCGGTGTTCCGCATGAAAGGTCACGTGGCCGGCAGCATCACGCTGGCCTTGTCGATCCTGGTGGCGATCTTTGCCTTCCAGATGCCGGTCGACATGGCGTTCGCCGCCGCCGGATATGGCTTCGCCTACGGCTTGTGGCCGATTGCCTGGATCATCGTTGCAGCGGTATTCCTCTACAAACTGACGGTCAAGAGCGGTCAGTTCGAGGTCATCCGCAGTTCAGTGCTGTCGATCACCGACGATCAGCGCCTGCAAGTGCTGTTGATTGGTTTCTGCTTCGGCGCCTTCCTCGAAGGTGCAGCCGGTTTCGGCGCACCGGTAGCGATTACCGCGGCACTGCTGGTAGGCCTGGGGTTCAACCCGCTGTACGCCGCAGGCCTGTGCCTGATCGCAAACACCGCGCCGGTAGCCTTCGGCGCCTTGGGCATTCCGATCATCGTTGCCGGGCAAGTCACCGGCATCGACGCCTTCAAGATCGGCGCCATGACCGGTCGCCAGCTGCCGCTGCTGTCGCTGTTCGTGCCGTTCTGGCTGGTGTTCATGATGGATGGCCTGCGCGGCGTGCGTGAAACCTGGCCGGCGGCGCTGGTCGCGGGCTTGAGTTTTGCCGTCACTCAATACTTCACCTCGAACTTCATCGGCCCTGAACTGCCGGACATCACCTCGGCCCTGGCCAGCCTGATTTCCCTGACTTTGTTCCTGAAGGTCTGGCAACCCAAACGCGCCGCAGGCCAACACATCGTCGGTGCTGTTTCCGCCTCGGTGGTCAGCGCCAGCGTCGGCGGTTTTGGCCAGAAGCGCACCACCGTGGCGTCGCCCTACAGCCTCGGGGAAATTTTCAAGGCCTGGTCGCCGTTCCTGATCCTGACCGTACTGGTCACCATCTGGACCCTGAAGCCGTTCAAGGCGATGTTCGCCGCCGGCGGCTCGATGTACAGCTTCGTATTCAACTTCGCTATCCCGCACCTGGATCAACTGGTGATCAAGGTCGCACCGATCGTGGCCGCGCCAACCGCCCTTCCGGCAGTGTTCAAGCTTGACCCGATCTCCGCGACCGGCACGGCGATTTTCTTCTCTGCACTGATCTCGATGCTGGTGCTGAAGATCAATATCAAAACTGGTCTGACCACTTTGAAAGAGACCTTCTACGAACTGCGCTGGCCGATCCTGTCCATCGGTATGGTGCTGGCCTTCGCCTTCGTCACCAACTACTCGGGCATGTCTTCGACCATGGCCCTGGTATTGGCAGGCACTGGCGCGGCGTTCCCGTTCTTCTCGCCATTCCTCGGCTGGCTGGGCGTGTTCCTGACCGGTTCGGATACCTCGTCCAACGCGTTGTTCAGCTCGCTGCAAGCAACCACCGCACACCAGATCGGCGTCAACGACACCTTGCTGGTGGCGGCGAACACCAGCGGCGGCGTGACCGGCAAGATGATTTCGCCACAGTCGATCGCGGTGGCCTGCGCGGCGACGGGCCTTGTGGGCAAAGAATCGGATCTGTTCCGCTTCACCCTCAAGCACAGCCTATTCTTTGCAACAATCGTCGGCCTGATCACACTGGCCCAGGCCTACTGGTTCACCGGCATGCTGGTGCACTAAGGACTACAAGAAACACAGAAAAAACCGACGCCGGGCCACGACCCCGGCGTCAGCTATTCACACCCCGGTCTGTAAGGCCGCTGAAAGTTTCCCTCTCTATATTCAGCGGCCTCAACGGACGAATAACCGGGACCACCCGGAGACCGCCTGATGAGCGAGCTTTTTTACAACGCTGTGCCGAATGCGACCCGTGTCGCCCCGCCACTGCCCGAGCCTCGGCAATATCCCAGCGAAAAACCGGCCCGGGTCTACCTGTTCGGGACTTGCGTGGTCGACTTGTTCTACCCGGAAGCCGGGATGGACGCGATCCACTTGCTGGAACGCGAAGGCATTCGTGTCGAGTACCCGCAAGGGCAAAGCTGCTGCGGTCAACCGGCCTACACCTCGGGTTACACCGAACAGGCAAGGACCGTGGCGCGCTCACAACTGGCGCTGTTTGCCGGTGACTATCCGGTGGTGGTGCCGTCAGGTTCTTGTGCCGGCATGTTGCGCGAACACTATGCCGACTTGTTCAAGGACGAGCCGGACACGTTGCAACAGGTTCAGGCCCTGGCGGCCAGGACCTATGAACTCGCCGAGTTCCTGCTGTTCGTCTGCAAGGTGCAACTCAAGGACAGCGGCGAGCCGGTAAAAGTAGCGCTGCACACGTCGTGCTCGGCACGTCGCGAGATGAACACCCACCTGCACGGCCGTGAGTTGTTGGCGCAGTTGAACAACGTGGAGCGCGTCAACCACAGTCACGAAAGTGAATGCTGTGGCTTCGGTGGGACTTTCAGCGTCCGTATGCCAGACATTTCCGGCGCGATGGTGGCTGACAAGACCCGGTCGTTGAAGGAATCCGGCGCACACAAGATTTTGAGCGCCGATTGCGGCTGTCTGATGAACATCAACGGCTCGCTGGAAAAACAGAAAGAAGCGCTGCGCGGTCAGCATCTGGCCAGTTTCCTCTGGCAGCGAACCGGGGGTGCCCAATGAGCACTTCCTCGATTATTCCTACGGTCGCCGTAGAAGAAGATTTTCGCACCCGCGCCCACAACGCGCTGGGTGATGCGCAATTGCGAGGCAACTTTCGCAAGGCGATGGATTCACTGATGACCAAACGGGCAGCCGCTTTCAGCGATGCCCACGAAAGAGAACACCTGCGCGCGCTGGGCAATGCTGTCCGCGCCCGTGCGTTATCCAAGTTGCCCGAGCTGCTCGAACAACTGGAACAGAACCTGACCCGCAACGGTGTGACAGTGCACTGGGCGGAAACGGTGGACGAAGCCAATGGCATCGTCCTCTCGATCATCCGCGCTCACGAGGGGCGGCAAGTGATCAAGGGTAAATCGATGGTCAGCGAAGAGATGGAGATGAACCATGTCCTCGCTGAACAGGGCATTGAATGCCTGGAATCGGACATGGGCGAGTACATCGTCCAGCTCGACCACGAGAAACCTTCACACATAATCATGCCGGCGATCCACAAGAACGCCGGTCAGGTCGCGTCCTTGTTCCACGACAAACTTGGCGTGGAATACACCAAGGACGTAGACCAACTCATTCAGATCGGTCGCAGGGTCCTGCGGCAGAAATTCTTTGAAGCGGACATCGGCGTTTCCGGCGTCAACTTCGCCGTCGCCGAAACCGGCACCCTGCTGTTGGTGGAAAACGAAGGCAACGGCCGCATGACCACCACGGTGCCGCCGGTGCACATTGCCGTCACCGGCATTGAGAAAGTCGTGGAAAACCTGCGCGACGTGGTGCCGTTGCTGTCATTGCTGACCCGCTCGGCGCTTGGCATTCCAATCACTACCTACGTCAACATGATCTCTGGCCCGCGCAAAGAGCATGAACTCGACGGCCCTCAAGAAGTGCACCTGGTCTTGCTGGATAACGGTCGCAGCCAGGCGTTTGCCGACAGCGAACTGCGCCAGACCCTGAACTGCATTCGTTGCGGCGCCTGTATGAATCATTGCCCGGTGTACACCCGAATCGGCGGTCACGCCTATGGGGAGGTTTACCCTGGGCCTATCGGAAAAATCATCACCCCGCACATGGTCGGCCTGGCAAAAGTGCCGGATCATCCGAGCGCATCGTCGCTGTGCGGTGCCTGCGGTGAAGTTTGCCCGGTGAAAATTCCGATCCCTGCACTGTTGCGGCGTCTGCGGGAAGAAAACGTCAAAGCCCCGGACAGCCCTCATCAAGTGATGCGCGGCCAGGGCAGCAAGTACTCGCGCAAAGAGCGGTTCATCTGGAATGCCTGGGCCAAGCTCAACAGCTCGCCGACGCTCTATCGCCTGTTCGGTTTCTTTGCCACGCGCCTGCGCGCCCTCACGCCGAGCAATGTCGGCCCGTGGACGCAAAACCACAGCGCACCGAAACCCGCTGCCCGCTCGCTGCATGACATGGCCCGTGAACATTTGGCCAAACAGGGAGACCGTTGATGAGTGCCAAGCAAAATATCCTCGCCAAGCTGCGCAAAAGTCTGACAGGCACCACACCGGTGGCTGACGACTTCGATGTCGATCTGGTGACGCAGCCTTACACTTACACGCCGGAACAACGTATCCCGCAGTTGCGCAAGTTGATGGAAGCGGTACACACGGAAATTCATCTGACGTCCGGCGAAGAGTGGCCGACGCTACTCGCGCAATTGCTGCGGGACCGCCAGTTGCCGAGTCTGCTGATCGCACCGACAACGCCCCACGGTCAACGGATCACGCAGCACTGGACGAACAATCCCGGCCTGCCAATGCTAAAAACCTACGACCGTCCGGTTGAAGAATGGAAAGCCGAGTTGTTCAACGACACCCCGGCGAGCCTGACCGGCACCCTCGGTGCCATCGCGGCCACGGGCAGCCTGATTATCTGGCCGACCCGGGAAGAGCCCCGCTTGATGAGCCTGGTGCCACCCGTGCATTTCGCCCTGCTCAAGGCCAGTGAAATCCGCGACAACTTCTATCAGGTGCAGCAGGAATTCGAATGGGCGCAAGGCATGCCGACCAACGCGTTGCTGGTGTCCGGCCCGTCGAAAACAGCCGACATCGAGCAAGTACTGGCGTACGGCGCCCACGGTCCGAAGGACATGGTGGTGCTGATTCTGGAGGACCAATGAGTCTACCGGCCGCTTTCCTGCGTGATGTGCAACAACTGATTCCTCAGGTGCGACGTTTCGACGACCCGTTATCAACCCTCGCCTTCGGCACCGACGCGAGTTTCTACCGGCTGATTCCCAAACTGGTGATACGCGTCGAGTCCGAAGATGAAGTGGTGGCACTACTGAAACTCGCCCAGCGCGATCAGGTCCCGGTGACCTTTCGCGCCGCTGGCACCAGCCTGTCCGGCCAGGCCATCAGCGACTCGGTGTTGATCGTGCTGGGGGATAACTGGAACGGTCGCGAGATTCGCGGGCAAGGCACACAAATTCGATTGCAACCGGGCGTTATCGGCGCCCAGGCCAACGCGTGGCTGGCACCGTTCGGACGCAAGATCGGCCCGGACCCGGCTTCGATCAACGCCTGCAAAATCGGCGGGATCGTCGCCAACAATGCCAGCGGCATGTGCTGCGGTACGGCACAAAACACCTATCACACCCTGGCCGGGATTCGCCTTGTGCTGGCTGACGGCAGCCGTCTCGATACTGAAGACGCTGCCAGTGTTGCAGCCTTTCGTCAGTCTCACGCCACATTGCTGGAACGTCTGGCGACATTGGGTCGCGAGACCCGCGCAAACGCCGAACTGGCTGCAAAAATTCGCCACAAATACCGTCTGAAAAATACCACTGGCCTGTCACTCAATGCCCTGGTGGATTTCGACGAGCCTGTGGATATCTTGAGCCACTTGCTGGTCGGCTCCGAGGGCACGCTCGGCTTCATCAGTGCGGTGACCTACGACACCGTGATCGACCACCCGAACAAAGCCTCGGCGTTGATCGTGTTCCCGGATGTGGAAACCTGTTGCAACGCTGTGACTGTGCTGAAAAGCCAACCAGTGGCGGCCGTGGAACTGCTGGACCGCCGTAGCCTGCGATCAGTGCAGGACAAACCTGGCATGCCCGCTTTCGTACAGCATCTGTCGAACAATGCCTGCGCCTTGCTGATCGAATCCCGCGCCGCGTCGCCCACCTTGCTGCACGAACAACTTGCGCAAATCATGGCGTCGCTGAAGGCGTTTCCGGTGGAAAAGCAGGTCGACTTCACCGAAGACCCGCAGGAAAACGCCCGTCTCTGGGCCATCCGCAAAGACACCTTCCCGGCCGTCGGCGCGGTGCGCAAGACCGGCACCACGGTGATCATCGAAGACGTCACCTTCCCGGTCGAACAACTGGCTATCGGCGTCAACCGTCTGATCGAGTTGTTCGACAAACATCACTACGACGAAGCGATCCTTTTCGGACACGCTCTGGAAGGTAATCTGCACTTCGTCTTCACCCAAGGCTTCAATAACCCGGAAGAAGTCGCACGCTATCAGGCGTTCATGGACGACGTGGCGCAATTGGTGGCGGTGGAGTTCGGCGGTTCGCTGAAGGCCGAACACGGCACCGGGCGCAACATGGCACCTTTCGTCGAGCTGGAATGGGGCAGTGATGCCTACCAGTTGATGTGGCAGCTCAAGCGCTTGCTCGACCCCAATGGCATTCTCAATCCGGACGTGGTGCTCAGTGACGATCCGCAGATCCACCTCAAACACCTCAAGCCGCTGCCGGCCGCTGACGAGATTGTGGACAAGTGCATCGAGTGCGGCTTCTGCGAACCGGTCTGCCCGTCGAAAGGACTGACCCTGAGCCCGCGCCAGCGCATCGTGATCTGGCGTGACATTCAAGCGAAAAAGCGCGCAGGCATCGACACGTCAGAACTCGAAGCCGCTTATGAATATCAAGGCATCGACACCTGTGCCGCGACCGGCCTCTGCGCACAACGTTGCCCCGTAGGCATCAATACCGGCGAGCTGGTGAAAAAGCTCCGCAGCCGGAAAGCGACGCATACGAAAACCGCCAACTGGCTTGAAAGCAATTTCGCCACAGCGCTGCAAAGTGCACGTTTCACCTTGCACGTGGCCAATGGTGCGCGAATGTTGTTGGGCGCACCAAGACTGGCGAAGTTGTCGGCGACCTTGACGCGCCTGTCCAAAGGACAGGTCCCGCAGTGGACCAACGCGATGCCGCAACCGGAAAAAGCCATTCGTTTCAGTCCAGCGGTGACCGATGCGCGCCCTCGAGTGGTCTATCTGGCGGCGTGTGTATCCCGCGCCATGGGCCCGGCTGCGGGTGACACGGAACAAATGTCGCTGCACGACAAGACCCGTGGCCTGCTGGAAAAGGCCGGTTACCAAGTGGTGTTCCCGGATAACCTGGACAGCCTTTGCTGCGGCCAACCCTTCGCGTCCAAAGGCTATGCCGAACAAGCCGAGCACAAACGACAGGAATTGATCGGTGCCCTGCTCCACGCCAGCCGTGGCGGGCTCGACCCGATCTATTGCGACACCAGCCCCTGCACCTTGCGCCTGGTTCAGGACCTGGGTGAGGCCCGCCTGGACCTGTACGACCCGGTGCGTTTCATCCGCACTCACTTGATGGATCGCCTGGCGTTCACGCCACAGGACGCACCGATTGCCGTGCACGTAACGTGCAGTACGCAGCACCTGGGGGAAAGCCAGGCGCTGATCGATCTGGCGCGCAAGTGCAGCAAAAACGTGGTGATTCCCGAAGGCATTCACTGCTGCGGCTTCGCCGGTGACAAAGGTTTCACCACGCCGGAGTTGAACGCCCACTCGTTGCGCACGCTCAAGGATGCGGTACAACAATGCAGTGAAGGGATCTCCACCAGCCGCACCTGTGAGATCGGTCTGACGCAACATGGCGGCATTGACTACCACGGACTAGTTTATCTGGTGGACCGCGTTACCCAGGCTAGGGAGCCCTGAAATCTGGACCTCATGGCAGGCGCATCAATGCGCCTTCCTTAATACTTCTTGCCGGAATCAACAGTTCTACAGCAGAAAAATAGAACCCTGCCGTGCCACCGCAGTCCACTGATCAAGTCCTGCAAAACGTGGGACATCAAAAACTCGGCAGCCCGTTTTGACGGCCAGCGACGCCTGGCCTTTAAGCCCAAGGAGAAATATATGAATCGTTCCGTTCTATTAGGTCTGTTCGTTACTGCTTCGCTTATGGCTTCCCCTTCGTTCGCCGCAGAAGACCTTTGCGCGGTCAACCTGAAAACCATCGAAAACGGCAAGGCACAGATTCCTCCAGAAATGGCTGATCAGGTAAAAGCCTCCGTCGAGCAAGCCAAAGCCGACCAGGCAAAAGGCACCAAGGAAGGCACTGATGATTGCATCGCCGAGACCAACGACATCATCAAGGCCGTCTCCGACTCGAAAAAAGGCGGGAAGTAACTCGGCCTAGGGCCACGTTGGCGTACATCGACAACGGAGCATTGGCAGCCGGGAGCTCAAAGCCCGGCTGCGCTCGCTACGAAGCAAACCAAAACCCGCCAGTTGCGTAATGCTGTTCACTTAAGCATTTGAGCTCGCGCAGGGCTTCCTAGAAAATCCGATGCCAGACCTCTGGCATCGGATTTTTTATGTCTGTTCAACAAGACCTGCTCGACCTCGGCGACCTTTTCAACT
>NZ_FYDY01000003.1:0-357711 GCF_900187435.1 Pseudomonas sp. Irchel s3b5 | reverse complement strand
CCACGCTCAGCACTGAGGGCTCGCTCGATCAAAGCCTTCTTGAACGCCGCAGAGGCGTCCTCAATGGCTTCAGCGGTCATCGGTCCATCGGTGAATTGCTCGAGCAGCTCTTTCGGGATTTTCGGTAGTTCTCGCAACGCGGGTTTCTTTTTGGTTGGCATACATGCACCTCTTACTCATGTTATGCCCGAACACAAAATTTCTGACACCCCCCTTACGTGAGTACTTGCAAAACAACACATATATCTTGAGCAACCTAAAGCACAAACTGAATCTAGGTTAGCCGACCTAAAAACATGAACCGGGTCAATGCCATTGGCCCTGTTCACTCACCGTCACGATACCTGCCCCCCTGCCACAAACCGTTTGAATAGCGACCGAGCCCCATACGCAGGCAATACATTAAAGAACGCAAAAAATACTTTTATCGCTATCTGAACGAAGACTATAGAAAGAATTTCACTATTCGTCATCACCCCATAAAATGCGATAAAACAAAAAATAAAGCTGTCTATTATTACCGCAAAAAAAGTACTGAGAAATACACGTAAAAACAAATAACGCGAATTCGTCAGCTCTTTTATTTTCGACAACAAATATGAATTAACATACTCTGAAAAAAGAAATGACACCGAAGACGCAACAAGCACTGACGACACCTGCGCAACAACCGCACTATAAGGAGCGTCCAACTCCCACCCAGGCAATCCAGGAAGATGTGAAACCGCACTCAATAGCACTATTATCAATGCATTACTTGCAAATGCAAATAATATGGCCTTTCTTGCAAGCCGAAGCCCGTAAAACTCGTTCAATAAGTCGACTATTAAAAAAGTTAGCGGAAATAGAAAGACCCCTGGAGTAACAACCAGATCAAACACACTTAAATAAACAAGCTTTGTCGCACCAATATTTGCAAATATGTACAAAGCAAGCAGTAGAAGATTCAATACTACATAAACCATCCACGAACGCTCATGACGATCATTCAACTCGTACGTGGTCAGCGCAACACCGCCAGAGTAAAATTTCCTGTATATATCCCTGACTTCAGCCTTACTTAAGTCATCCATAATTTCACTTTTCAACACTTCTTCCAGTCTAACCTTGATGAGTTTTCCCGTAGAGACAACCATAATCATTGCAAGGTTCTTACTCCTCTCAAAACCTAACAGTTTGTATTTCGTATTTTCGCAGTCACTAACCATTAAACCTTTCCTCAATCACCTCCCCAACCACCCGAACTACGTCTGAGTCAACACAGCACTCAGTCGTCATAAATAGTTTTTTTGAGTCCTTGTTGTACACCAACTGTTCTTTACCGCAAATCGGTAGACCTTTCTTTACAATCAACAGATCTCCTGGCTCGTTCATGCCAGAAATTTCATTTTCCAAAAGCACACCTATCAAATTACAGGCCGTTCCAAAATAATAAGTCAGCGGGTAAATCGTACACAGCTCTCCAATCCTCTTATCCAGACTTCGAACCAAATCACTTTCCTTGATCACCGGAACAGCGGCCGGATTCATATTCCCTTCCGGAGAAACATCGCTTTCGATTATTTCCCTCTCTTGAAAATCAACAGTTTCTATTTCCTTATAGGACACTCCAAAAAAATCCGAAATTTTGCGAATCGTAGACTGTTGGACATTTACAACTCGCCCTTCGAGAATGTTATAGATCGTAGTTCTGGTCAAACCACTGGAATTACATAACGACAACTGTGTCTCGCCACGACTTTTAATCAGGTACTTAATATTATTTTTCAGATTTTCCGTCTTTTCTTTTTTGTACATCAACGTTCTACCACTCTGTTTTCGATCATACCCTACCGCCTCTTCAAGCAAATACTACCGAGAAGCCTTTGTGAGAGTAGCATCCTACATAGCTAAGCACGGCACAAAAAAAATATCAGAAATACGCAGAGCAACCGTTAGAAAATATTTCATCTGCGATATTTCCGACATACGAACCATCGAGAACTTACAGGAGCTTCCTACAGAAACACCTCACATAAAAATTGTAAAAAACACCAAATAAAAACAAATAAGAAAAAGATGTAAGACATTACGCACAAACCACAACTCACGAATCATTTAATTACACAGATGTTCATTTATTAGATTAATAAAATTGAATTTTCTGGTAATAAATCTACCTGCGCATCACCCGTAATCAGTAATTAATAACAGCGACGCCAAGAGATCGGGCGATGTTTCTTTTAACCTTGCAGGGAGCTCCATCATGAAAAAAACCACCTCGAATCCTCCGCCATCAACAGACCTTCCACCCGACGACCACGTCGAGTTGTCCAAACTCTCCGAGATCACCGAACGCCTCGTCAGCGCTCGTCTGCGCAATCCGGATCGCCCCGACCCTGTCAGCCACGTATTCACCATCGTTCCGAACGTCGATACGGAGTCGCTGCTTTGCCACGCCTGCGAAACCCTCGCCTCACTGAATGTCATGAGCACGGATCTCGCCTGCGAGCTGGAAGGCTCGCGCCGCAATGTCGCACTGGCCATTCAGCAACTGGCTGCTTTAGGTGAACTGCTGGTCAACAGAGCGTTGGATAACCTGGACCCGCCTTAGGGCTCGCCTGAGGTTTCGCCAAACCGCGAGCACGGTGTGTTCGCGTTCTTACCACTGGAGGTTTTTTGTCATGGATCGATACATGCCTATCACTGGCATCGACTGCACCATTGCATCGTTGGTGATCGACACCGAAGCACCGCTGGACGTGTTGCACGAAACAGCGGCCTACCGCATCCGCACCGCGACTCAACTGCTGGAAAACCTAGCGTGTGACGAAGGCATTTACAGCGAACTGGCGCGTGTACTGGTCACGTCATTGCGCGATGGCTGTGATTTGATGGATGTCATCGGGCGACGATTGCAGAAGCAAATTTCGGCGTAGCTCGTACACCAGAAACGACAAAGGGCGCCTTTCGGCGCCCCTTCACAAACAGGTCGGCTTGTCATCGCCCTTTACCTGCCTGGCTCTGTGATGGCTGGTTGCCCAGGATCCTCAGAGTCTCACAAGCCCCTTTCGGGAACGCCATCAGTATTGTCCGAAATCCCCCTACGAACAACCGCTGGCAACTTGCCCACCTCAGCCAAATTTGCTGCGCTTATAGGCCTAAGGCCTTGCGTACAGCGACTTTTATCGCAAAAAACTCATCTGTTTCAAGTTGTGAAATGACGTAAGTGCGCTTCCCTCGACGATCTCGGCTCTTTATTCGGTCGAGCCTGGAAAGACTGACGGTGGCAACCATATCGCATTTAGCCCAACACGTCGGGCTTGCTCCCTGCAGATGATTCGGCAGCTCTAGATGGTGTTCAAGCAGTTGATCCGGAGCGGTTGTACTAAGCGGCACAACCGTCACCAACAAGCTGTTGGTTCTGTGTTTGCGAATCACGACAACAGGTCTGACCTTGATCATTTCGGGAACTTCGTAACCCCTGAAATCGCAAATCAGTACGCTGCCTTCCTTGGGTTGATATAGAAGTGGCATCCATGGCACTCATCTAAAGAAATCGATTCTGCTCAATATCGGGTGAATCACGAAACCGGATCCGTTACGTGAAGTGTCCCTGCGTTCAAGCCCCTTATCTCGACTCGTCGACAGCTCAACAAATACCTTGGTGATCGGCGATCATTTGGTCCTTGCGCTGCACCAGCCACGCCGCCGTCACCGGATAAAGCTGCCCCAAGCAGAAGTATTGTGTGTGTGTGACGTTATGCGGCGTGCTGGATTGAGCCTTTCGGCCCCTTCACAGACAGGTCAAGTTGTCATAGCCCTCAATGGGGTGATCAGGGCGGATCAAGATTATCCAGCACCCGATTCACCGCCAGTTCCCCTAGCATGATCGACTGCTGGATCCCCAGCAGTGTGTGGCCCTGTGAGCCCTTCAGGTCTCTGGCGAAGTCACTTGCCATGACGTTTGCCGAGGCTAGCGACACGCAGGCGTATTCCAGCAGGGTGTGGTTGTCGATATCGGGGGCGATGAGGAATAGGGGGCTGGGTTGGTGTGGCACGTCCGGATCGGTATCCGGTGGGTTTGGCGCATGGGTCATGATTCAGCGTCCTGAAAGTGGCGGCCACACCAAATTGCTTCTGATCAAAAGGGTGGCAGCTGTACGCAGGTTAGCAGACCGGGCCACGATGAAACCGGCGCGCCCGAAGGCGCCCTGCGCACAGCCACCGTCAAGGGCAGGTATGGACATACCTGCCTATCAGGAGCGCCAATGCGCTTCATTGTGGACACGGGCTGCTAAACCCGATCACTGACAATCAGTGACAAAAATCAAGCTACCGACAGCCCCAAAAGCGCACAAGCCGGCGGATTCTGGAGTAGGTGTAGGCAGCGCCGCAAGACGCTGTAGCCTTTGGGAAGGATTTCAGAAATGTCCCACGGGAGGGGGTGAAGTTTCCCGCCAGGTTGGCATGCAGAGGGTCTTTTGGGTGTACTTGCGGACGCCTTCGCTGGCAAGCCAGCTCCTACAGGGTTCCGTGGTGTGGCGAGCATTGTGTTCACACCGCTGAACACTGTAGGAGCGAGCATGCTCGCGATTGACTGCGCAGCAGTCACACCTGCAACGGCTCAACCTTGCTCGTCAGCAACTCCACAAACGCCCGCGCCATCGCCGATTTCTGGTCCTTGCGCTGCACCAGCCACACCGCCGATACCGCTGCCGGATCGAGCAGCGGCCGATAGACCACGCCGTCGATGCGCATCCGCTGATAGGACGCCGGCATCACCGAGACGCCAAGACCCGCGGCCACCAACCCGATGATGGTCATCGCCTCGCCAGCCTCTTGGGCAAAATGCGGCGTGAACCCGGCATCGCGGGCGAGGCTGAGCAGCTGCGCATACAGACCGCTGCCGTAACTGCGCGGAAAAAACACAAAAGGCTCAAGCGCCAGAGCTGACAGGAACAAGCCCTCTTCGCTGCCCTCCACCAGCGGGTGTTTGGAGCTGAGGACCGCGACCAGCGGCTCGCGCATCAATTCGACCACGCTGAGACTGTCCGGGAGGCCCAGCGGGCGCATGATGCCGACTTCAATCGATTCGTCCACCAGCGCATCGGCGACTTGGGTGCTGCTCATTTCCCGCAGGTTCAGGTGCACCGCCGGGAAGCGCTGGCGAAACGAGAAAATCGCCTGGGGGATGGTCGAGTTGAAGGGGGCTGACGAGGTGAAGCCGATCTTCAGTTCGCCCAACTCGCCCAACTGCGCCCGCCGCGCAACATCCGCCGCTTTGTCGACTTGCGCCAGCGCCAGTCGCGCTTCTTGCAGAAACAGCCGACCGGCTTCGCTCAGTTCGACCCGACGATTGGTACGTTCAAAAAGCCGTGCGCCGACTTCCTGTTCCAGCGCTTGAATCTGCTGGCTCAGCGGCGGCTGCGAGATGCCCAGCACCTGTGCGGCGCGGCCGAAGTGCAGTTCTTCGGCGACGGCGATGAAGTAGCGCAGATGACGCAATTCCATGGAAACCCCATTAGGTCGTAAAAGCTATCAAACAGGTCGAACAATATATTGGATTGAATCATTAGCCAGCTATATGCTTTTTTCATTGCCTGACCGGCTGCGCCCTCCGAGGTCCCCCGTGAAAACTGCTGTCGCCCCACTCGCCCATGAAGTTCCACCTTCGGCACCGGACGCTATCGCTACTGAGCTGGTGGAGATCTACATCGAAAAAGGCACCCCTGCGTTCATGCGCACAGTGCTGGCGTTGTTCTGCGGCGGCTTCGCGACGTTCGCCCTGCTCTATTGCGTGCAGCCGATGATGCCGCTGCTGTCCGACGAGTACTCCATCAACGCGGCGCAGAGCAGCCTGATCCTGTCGATCGCCACCGGCATGCTCGCCATCGGCCTGCTGATCACCGGCCCGATCTCCGACCGGGTCGGGCGTAAACAGGTGATGGTAGCGGCACTGTTCGCCGCCGCGCTGTGCACTATGGGCAGTGCGATGATGCCGAGCTGGCACGGCGTGCTGGCGATGCGCGCGCTGATCGGGTTGTCGTTGAGCGGTCTGGCAGCGGTGGCGATGACTTACTTGAGCGAAGAGATCCACCCGCAGCACATCGGCCTCGCCATGGGTTTGTACATCAGCGGCAATGCGATTGGCGGGATGAGCGGGCGTTTGATCACCGGGGTGTTGATCGACTTCGTCAGTTGGCACACGGCGATGCTGGTGATCGGTGGCCTGGCGCTGATTGCGGCGGCGGTGTTCTGGAAAATCCTCCCCGAATCGCGCAACTTCCGCGCCCGCTCGCTGCATCCGCGCAGCCTGGTCGACGGTTTCACCATGCACTTTCGCGACGCCGGGTTGCCGCTGTTGTTCCTCGAAGCCTTTGTGTTGATGGGTGCGTTCGTCACGCTGTTCAACTACATCGGCTATCGCCTGCTGGCCGCTCCGTACCACATGGAACAGGCCTTCGTCGGGTTGCTGTCGGTGGTGTACCTGTCGGGCATCTACAGCTCGGCAAAAGTCGGCTCGCTGGCCGACAGACTCGGGCGGCGCAAAGTGCTCTGGAGCACCATCACGCTGATGATCGGCGGTCTCGCCCTGACGATGTTCACCCCGCTGCCGCTGGTGATCATCGGCATGCTGATCTTCACCTTCGGCTTCTTCGGCGCCCACTCGGTGGCCAGCAGCTGGATCGGTCGCCGCGCCACCAAGGCCAAAGGGCAGGCATCGTCGCTGTACCTGTTCAGCTATTACGCCGGGGGGAGCATCGCTGGTACGGCGGGTGGCGTGTTCTGGCACTTGGGTGGATGGAACGGGATCGGGCTGTTCATCGGCACGCTGCTGGTGATTGCGTTGCTGGTGGCGTTGAAGCTGGCGAAGTTGCCACTACTGCCGCAAAACACCTCGACTACCTGAACACAGCCCGAGCCTCCAACTCGGTGTCGCGAGCTTCCAGCGTCAGCGATTGCAGCGCAACACCGTCGCGCTCAAGGTTATCGAGCCATTGCATCAAGGCTTGCGCGTTGCCGCTCAGGGTCAGGCGCAACACATCGTCATCGCTGTCCATCTGACGAATCTCCAGCCCCGCCTTCGCGGCGCTTTCGCTGATACGCAGCGACAGCGGCTGATGAGCGGAAGCCGGTGCCTGACTGCGCGGCAGTGCGTGTTGCAGTTGCGCGGCCAGCCCCCTCTGCTGCTGATATTGACGCTCGACCGCTTCCAGTCGCTGGCGGGTCGGTTGCCAGATCAGGCTGAACGCCATGACTGCCAGCAAAAACGCCCCCAACCCCAGCAATAGCCGTTGTTCGCGGACGGACAGTCGCTGCCATGCGTGTTTCATGCCTCGTTCTCCATGGTGAAGGTCGCGTGTACGCGGTCGGCCGCTTTGTTCGCGCTATCGAGCCTGACGGGCAGGCCTTGCTGGCGCCCACGTTCACGCAACTGTTCGAGCTCGGCGAACGTGTTGGCGGTCAGCTGGATTTTCCAGCCATCGCCCTCGCGAAACTCGATGCGCTGGACCTCGACATGGCTGGCGCCGACCACCCGTTCGATCAGGTTGACCAACCCGGCCACCCGCGTGCCTTGCACTTCTACGGGCTGGTTTTGCAGCATTTTGAGTTGTACCGCCAGGTCGACGATGCGGCTTTGATCCGGATACAGCGCCTTGAATCGCTGCTCATTCTGGAGCGTGAGGCGCTGGGTTTCGCTGTCGAGAAAATTGATTCGCGTTTCAAGGGCGCCCCAGCTCAACAGCGCCACCATCAGCGCCGCCATTCCCCCCATTCGCCAGGGCAAACGCTGTCGCCGCGGTGCGAATACGCCGTGCAGCAGATTGATGGCCTGCGCCGGTCGGGAGTGCATCCATTGCGCGAAGGAGTCGTGACCTTGAGGCGCATCCAGCCACTGCATGTCCTTGGGCAGTAACGGTGTGAGCTGCGCCCGATGGTCGTGCGACAAGGCCATGCGCATCGGCAATGCACCCCCGATCAACCAGCGCCCAAACCACCAGACGCCCAGCGGTTGATCGCCGGGCAAGAGGTCTGCATCGACGAACACGCCACGCACCTCAATGGCCGCTTCGGCCAGCAGTGCGAGCACGCCCGCCAGACGTTCCCGTCCAATGACCAACACCGGATAGCAGCCATCACGGTCACGCGGGCCAACGCTCAAGTGCATCATCTCCAGCGCTTCGCTCAATTGGTCCTCAACGGCGAAGGCGATGGCCTGGGCCTTCGGTTTGCGTTTGGTCGGCCAGGGATCGGTGCGTACCCAGCTGCACATTTCCATGGGCAACAGCAGATCAATCGCCTGACCTTGCAGCGCTTGCGCGGCTTGGTTCAAAGGCATGGACTGACCGTCAGCGGTCGAGCCCCCTACACAACAAGGCCAGTCGACCGATACCGTTTCCAAACCTTCTGCAGTCAGGTAAAGCCAGGTGTTCATCACGACCTCTCGTTGGCAGTCAAAGGAAGAAAACGGCGTTGCAGCACGCTCAATTGGCGGGTGTCCGGATCGTGTTCGACATCCGTGGCCAAGCGCAAAATGCGTCCGCCCTGGGTCACCTGCACGGTGATCCGATACCAGCGACTCTGGATGCCGAGGCCGTGGCTGCTCAAACCCAACCCGGAGAGCAACGGGTCTTGCGTAAAGGCCTGAACGCTGGCCCAGGGCGTCGTCGATGCCTGTCGAACCAGCGTGTTGGCGGTCGCGGCGTCTACGTCACCGAGCGCTCGCATCACCAGCGTCGGCGCGGCGTTGATGTTCAGCGCCGCGTCGAGGGGCAACGTCGCCACCCAGGGTTCCAGTTGCTGCAACAGTGGTCCATCGATGCCCGGCAACAAACGCAACTGGCTCAGCTCACCCAACGGACCGACCTGGCTCAACTGCAACGGCGGCAGGTTGAGCAGTTTCAGCAGGCGCTCCCAGCGGTCCAGGGTGACCTGATCGATTTGTCCCTGACGCAGCAACGCGTTGAGATTGAAGCGCCCGGCGAGGTCTTCGATGTCGACTCGGATCTGTGCGTCTTCAAGTTCAAAACCGGGTGTCATGCCGATCCGGTTATGAGCCTGGCCGGTGGCTTGCTCGGGCTCCTGCAACGCCGCTTGCAACCACAAGATCGCCCAGTCTTCTGCCCCGGTCGCGAGTTGGCGCAAACTCAATTGCTGCAACTGCTGCCCACTGCTTTGCAGCGACAGGTGATGACTGCGCAACAAGCCGCTGGTGATCAACAGCGCCAGGCTCATGACCAGTAAAACGCTGATCAGCGCGATGCCGCGCTGCCGATTCACCGCCGTGTTCCCGGCATTGGCAGCACCCTTCGGATGCCTTCGAAACGCCCGACCGACAGCTGAAACTCCAACGCCAGCGGCATTTCGGACGCCTGCCCTTGCGGCCATTCACTGAACCAGCCAGCCTGCTCGTCGAACAAACGCCAGCTCAATCCACGAACACCTTCAAGCAACTTTTGCCGTTGCATGACTTGCGAGCCTTCGCCTTGGCTTTCACGCCACAGCACGCCGTTGTCCAGGCGATAGGTCAGCGCTTGGCGCTCACTTCGGGGCTGATCCAGAGGGTTGCGCCAATGGCTGCGCTGGAACCGCAAAAGCGACGGCGCAAGCACCACCGATTGCTCGGTGACGTGCATCACATCCCGCTCGATGACCGCCACGGCCCGTTGCAAACGCCTGAACTCCCGTTCATGCGCCGTCGTGCCTTGCTGCACACGCACCACGCCATCGAACAAGCCCCAACTGGCCAAACCCAGCACGGCGAAAATAGCCATGGCGATCACCAGTTCCAACAAGGTGAACCCACGCTGCTTACTCATCACGAACAGGAATCCAGCCAGTGGCGCGGTGCAGGGTGTGCTCACGCCCCGGAACGCTGACGTGAACGTCTGCCCTGAGCAGGCGCGGGTCGGCGGTGGCGCTGATGTGCTGACGCAGCTGCCAGTCACGCTGATCCATCTGCACCAAGCGTTGCTGCTGCCCGATGTCAAGGCGCGGCTGCAGGCGTAATTCATTCAACTGGTTGTCTGCCAACCAGGCCGCGAACAATCGTTGTTCGACAGCGCTGCTTTGCTTCAGCACGTATTGGCTGGCCGACAAAACGGCTGCCGCCAGCGTGGCGAAGATCGCCAGGGCCACCATGATTTCCAACAGTGTGAAGCCGGCCATGTGCGACATTGGTTTGCGCTCAGTCATTGATCACGACCTCGCCGATGCCGTCGCCGGACAGGCTCAACCAGGTCCTGTTGCTGGAGACGAATCTGAGCGTGAAATCGCTGGTTTCATCACTGCTGAGCATTAACAGTTGTGGCGCACCTTCGTCAGCCCCCAAACTCAGCGAATAGCCGTCCCGTTCCAAACGAGGTTGCACGCCATCCGGCCAACGCGACAGCGCCGCCACCGACGCCCATCCCCTGTCGCCAAGACGCATGACCCGGAAGCCATCGACGCTCAGCCGCACGCCGTACTCCTGGCCGTCGAGCACGGCGCGCTCACGCAGTTGCCCGATCATCTGCGCCATGGCGCCCGCTTCCTGCTTGACCTTGCGCGCCGGACTGACACCCGTGGCCAGGCTCACCATGCCCAACAACACGCCGATCACCACGATCACGATCATCAGTTCGAGCAAGGTAAATCCTCGGCAGCGCTTTTCCATGAATCAGTCATCCTCCGAGACCAATATCCACCCCGAGCCCTTCACCGCCCGCGACGCCATCGGCGCCCAGGGAATACAAATCGTAGGTGCCATCGACCGAATTCACGCCGGGGTTGAGGTACTGATAGGGCGTGCTCCAGGGATCGACGGGCATGCTCTTGAGGTAGCCCTGCGGGTTCCAGTTGCGTGCCGCCGGCGATCCGGAAGGTCGCTTGACCAAGGCTTCGAGGCCTTGCTGGGTCGAGGGATAGTGGGCGTTGTCGAGTCGATACATTTCCAGCGCGGTGGCGATGGCCTGGATATCGATTTTGGCAGCGGTGACCTTGGCCTGATCGGGACGGCTCATGAACTGCGGCACCACGATGGCCCCCAGCACACCAATGATGACGACCACCACCATGATTTCAATCAGGGTAAAACCGCGCTGCTTGTGTTGACGGACAGATTGCATGGATCAATTCACCAATTGGTTGAGGCTGAGAATCGGAAGCAGGATGGCCATGACAATCAGCAGCACGACGCCGCCCATCAGCACCAGCATCGCCGGCTCGAACAGGCTCACCACCAGCGCAATGCGCGCGGCGAGGCTGCTTTCCTGTTGTTCGGCGGCGCGGGCGAGCATGCGATCGAGCTCACCGGCGCGTTCGCCGCTGGCGATCATGTGCAGCATCATCGGCGGGATATCGCCGCTCTGTTCCAGGCCCCGGGTCAGGGTTGCGCCTTCGCGGACCGAGCGGGCGACGTCGACCATCCGCGCTCGAATGGTCAGGTTGCCGATGACCGCCGCGGCGATCTCCAGCGCATCCACCAGCGGCACGGCACTCTTGCCGAGGATCGCCAACGTACTGGCAAACCGTGCGGCATCCATGGCGCGCAATACGTCGCCGATGACTGGCACATTCAATACCCAGCGATGCCAGCGCAGGCGCCACAGCGGCTGGCGCAAACTCCAGCGCCAGAGGCCGAGCAATGCGGCCAGCACGCTTATCATCAGCAGGAAATGATTGCGCAACCCGTCGCTCACACCGATCAGCGCCTGGGTCAACCAGGGCAATGGCTGACCGCTGTCGACGAAGATCTTCACCACGTCCGGCACGACGTAGCCGAGCAGAAAGCCGACGATCGCCACGCTGGCCAGCATCAGGATCAACGGGTACACCAGGGCCATCTGGATTTTCTGTCGCGAGGCCTGTCGGGCCTGGGTGTAAGCCGCCAGTTGTTCAAGCACATGCCCCAAGTGCCCGGAGCGCTCGCCGGCTGCCACGGTGGCGCGGAACAACTCGGGGAACGCCTTGGGAAACTGCCCTAACGCCGAGGCCAGCGCATGGCCTTCCATTACCCGGGACCTGACCGCCGACAGCAGGCCAGCAACCTTGCGTTTGGTACTCTGCTTCGCCACCGCTTCGAGGGCTTCTTCCAGCGGCAGACCGGCCTGCACCAATGTTGAAAGCTGCAAGGTCAGCAAGGCCAGATCCGCTGCGCTCAAGCGTCCGCGATGGAATGCCTTTCCCGCGTCCCTGCTGACGTCTATCTCGCTCAACGCAAGCGGCCACAAGTGACGCTCACGCAACAATTGCCGTGCATGACGCGGTCCATCAGCTTCCAACCGTCCCTTGCAGGATCGGCCATGGGCATCGTGGGCGCGGTAATCGAAGGTCGGCATCGGTCAGTGCTCCTGCGTCACGCGCAACAGTTCGTCGAGGCTGGTCAATCCGCTCACCACCCGCTGCTGGCCGTCCTGAAACAGGCTGCGTGAAACCTTGCGCACTTCTTCGATCAGCGCCTGTTCGCTGGCGCCCTGATGGATGAGCGCCGACACTGCGGGGGTTACGCTGATCAACTCGTAAATGCCGATGCGTCCGCGATAACCGTGCTGGCATTGCTCGCACCCCGCCGCTCTGAACAGCGGCGGCGGCGTTAAAGGATCGAGCCCCAGACGTTCGCAAGCCGTCGCGTCGGCGATGTACGAAACCTTGCAGTGCGGACACAACGTGCGCAGCAGTCGCTGGGCCAGAATGCCGACCAATGAGGACGCCAGCAGATAGGCATCGACACCCATGTCCACCAGCCGCGTGACCGCGCCGGCCGCGCTGTTGGTGTGCAAGGTCGACAGCACGAGGTGCCCGGTGAGGGAGGCCTGGACAGCGATCTCGGCGGTTTCGCGGTCGCGGATTTCGCCGACCATCACCACGTCCGGGTCCTGTCGCAATATCGCCCGCAAGCCTCGGGCGAAGGTCATGTCTACCTTTGGATTCACCGGCATCTGACCGACGCCCGGCAGGTGATATTCGATAGGGTCTTCGACGGTGAGGATGTTGCGGGTCTGGTCGTTGAGGCTGCTCAGGGCCGCATACAGGCTGGTGGTTTTGCCGGAGCCCGTGGGACCGGTCACCAGGAGAATGCCATGGGGTTTTCCCAGCAACAGGTGCAACGCTGCAAGCGTGTCATCCGGCATGCCCAGCCGATGCAGATCCAGTCGCCCGGCCTGTTTGTCGAGCAGGCGCAACACCACTCGTTCGCCGTGCGCTGAAGGCAGCGTAGAGACCCGCACATCGACTTCATGACCGGCCAGACGCAAAGCCATTCGGCCATCCTGGGGTACGCGCTTTTCGGCGATGTCCAGGCGCGCCATGACCTTGATCCGCGATACCAGCAGCGTCGCCAGTTCGCGCCGCGGCCTGAGCATTTCACGCAACTGGCCGTCGACCCGCATGCGCACCGACAGGTATTGCTCGAACGTTTCCAGATGCACGTCGGAGGCATGCTCGCGCACCGCTTCGCCGAGCAGGGCGTTGATCAACCGAATGATCGGCGCATCGCCCTGCTGCTCCAGCAGGTCGGCGGTTTGCGGGACCTGATCGACCAGGCTGAGCAAGTCCAGCTCTTCGTCCAACCCTTGGGCGACCTGTTCCATCGCGCTCTGCCCTTCGCGATAGGCCGCTGCCAGACGCAAGGCGTATTCGCCGGGCTCGACGATCTGTATCGGCAGCGCCCGGCCGCACACGCGCTGCGCTTCCGCCAACGCGGTCAGCGATGCATCGGCGCGTATCACCAGGCATGGCTTGTCACCCGCTTGCTCCAGCAGCACACCGCAACGCCGGGCAAACCCGAACGCCAATTGCTCGCAGACTCCGCTCATGGCATCACGGCGCCTTGCCGCGCAGGTCGAACACTGGCGCGTCACTCACGGGCTCGAACAACTGCCGCGCTTCGGCCGGCAGCAGCAACGAGTTGTTTTCACCGGCGCCGGACTTGCTCAGGTCACGCAGCGCGTTGTACCGCTGCTGGCTGACCTGGGACAGGTCCTCTTTGCTGCGCACGATGGTCGGACGCAGAAAAACCATCAGGTTGCTTTTGGTCTGGGTGTCGCGACTCCAGCGAAACAGCGCGCCGAGATACGGAATATCGCGCAGCAGCGGCACACCGCTTTTCTGGGTGCGCACGCTATCCCGGATCAGCCCGCCGATCACGATGATTTCGCCATCGTCGGCGAGGATGGTGCTCTTGAGCGCACGCTTGTTGGTGATCAAATCCGAAGAGTCGATGCCCGACACAGACGGCGCGATGTCCGACACTTCCTGCTGGACCTCAAGACGCAAGGTCGAGCCTTCATTGATGTACGGCTTGATCTTCAGGCTGATGCCCACGTCCTTGCGCTCGACGGTAGTGAACGGATTGTCCGCACCGTTGCTGTTGGTCGCGTAGGAGCCCGTCTTGAACGGTACGTTCTGGCCGACGATGATTTCCGCTTCCTGGTTATCCAGCGTCAACAGGCTCGGCGTCGAGAGCAGGTTGCTGTGGGTGTTGCTGGCCAGCGCCGAAATCAACGCACCGAAGCGGTCGCTGCCCAGTTGCAGGATCGCGCCTTCGGGGGCCGATTTTTTCTCATCGAATGTCAGCCCGCCGACAATCGGAATGTCGGTGCCGGGGAAGTTGATGAAGCCTTTGGCGTCGCCGGTGTTGAGGTTCCACTGCACACCGACGGCCTCGGCGATGTCCCCAGAGATTTCGACGATGGCGGCATGGATCAGCACTTGGGCCCGTGGCTGATCCAACTGACGCACGATGCTTTCGATGGTCCGCACTTGTGCCGGTTCGGCGATCAGCACCAAGGCATTCTGGCTTTCGTCAGCCTTGATCATGAACGTCGCGCCGGTGGATGCGTCCCTTGCATTGCCGACGCCGGGCGCCTGCTTTCTGCCCTGCCCCATCGACTCCAGAATCTCGGCCAATTGCTTGGCATCGCTGTGGCGCAGGCGAATCACCCGGGCGTTGTCGAGGGTGGCGGTGGCGGGCGTATCGAGGCCTCGCGCCAACTCGGTCAGGCGCTGGCGAACGGCCGGCGGACCGATGAAGATCAGGCGATTGGTGCGGTTGTCGGCCAACACCTGGATGGCGGACTCGGCGTTGCGTTTGCCCAGCGAAGCCTCGATCACGGGCGCGACATCAGCGGCCTGGGCATGCCGCAGTTGCACCACGGTATGCAGGTTGTTCTGACCGGAATCCAGTTGGCGCACGACCTTGCCGATGCGAGCCACATTGGCCGCTGTATCGGTCACCACCAACGCATTGGCCGACACCGACGGGCCGACGTAGCCACTGGCCGACACCAACGGCCGCACCAGCCCGGCAATGTCCGCAGCGCTGCTGGTGTTCAAGTCGATGACACGGGTCACATATTGCGAGGCCGTGGCGGTCTTTTCCGAGCCCTGACCGGCGCGCGTCCTGGCCTCGGCAACCGGCGTGATGAGGATCCGGTCGCCCTCGTCGATCACCGTAAAGTTGTGGGCATCGAGCACCGAATAGAACAGCCGGCGCACCCCTTCGCGGTCCAGGGCCTGGCGGGACATGACCGTGATGCGGCCGGAGACTCGAGGGTCCAGCACCACGGTGGTTCCCAGAATGTTGGAGATCTCTTCGACGATGTCGCGCAGTTCGGCATTGTTCATCGCCAACTGCCATTTTTCTTCCTCGGCCTCAAGGGCGCCGTGGAACAACGCGATCGTCATGGCGACAAAAAAAAGCACCGGCCGCAACGCCTGTGCCCCGAGAACGCTATTCATGAATGTGTTCACTCTGACACCCCGGTATCGGGGAGGAAAAAACGCGGAGAAATGATCGGTGCCGGTGATTTGGCGGGGGCTTCAACCCGATGCAGAAATGCGCTGGCAGCAGGCTTGAGGGCCAACAATTCTTCTCGCCCCTTGCTCCACAACACCACCTGACCGGCCTCGATCCGGCGCAGTACGCTGCCGCCGGGCAGGCGATCTCCCACCTTGTAAAGGTGCGAACCCTGGGAGTCCGCCAGCAACGCTTTGGATAATCCGCTGCGGATAACAAAACTCGCGTGCAAGATCAGTGGTTCGGTACTGGGTAGCAACTGCGCACCGGCCGTGAGGCCGAGCACCGTAGCGACCGAGGTTGCATCTAGCATTTCTCGGGGCAGTGCAGCTGTTCGAATGATCTCGACGGGCTGGGGAGGAGTCGCAAGGCCTTCGCGAAAACGCCACTCTTGCCAGGCCAGAAATGCGCCGTAGCTTACTGGCACCGCCAATAAGCACAGACGTGCAGCGAGCCTGGTCAAACGTGCCAGTGAAAACCTCACAGCTCCATTCACTCAAATTGCCCCTTCGCCGCCTTGTTGCACCGAAAAAATGACATTCGTCGCAACACGCGATGGTTGCAGGCCTCATGGAAAATCACGGCACCGACATGCAGCGCAATCAGTAACGAAAGCACAACACATGCCCAAATATGCACGGTGAAGTAACGGGCGATCAGATGCGGATCACGCAGCGGTTGAGCAAATTCCACAACCCCAAACACATCAATCGGACGATCCATCATCAACACGCCAGTCACCAGTACGATGGCGACAATCAGATAAATCAGCACGTGCACCAACGGTGCAAGCGCATCGACAAGCAAAATGGATTTCCAGTCCAAACAACGGACATGCGAAAAAAACAAAAACAGCCGCCATACAAAAAACGGTATGAACACGGTCGTCAGCGAGACATTGAAGGACGCTACCGACTGTTTGATGGGTGCCGAAACGTCAACACTGGCCACAAAAAAACCGGACAGCAACGTCCATAAAATGACAGCCGCCGAAAACCAGTGCAGCCATACACGCAGCGTGGAGTAAACCAAAACCGTCATTTTCAACCCGA
Source organism: Pseudomonas sp. Irchel s3b5 (assembly GCF_900187435.1). NCBI lineage: Bacteria > Pseudomonadati > Pseudomonadota > Gammaproteobacteria > Pseudomonadales > Pseudomonadaceae > Pseudomonas > Pseudomonas sp. Irchel s3b5. Next base: position 340,899 of record NZ_FYDY01000003.1, on the reverse strand, counting down.
TCATCAACAGATGAGATGAGTCTTCAGGCGACCCGAATTCGATCGCCTGAAGTGTCACGCAAAGGACTTACAGCTTGTTCCACGCCATGTGCCAGTGAGCACCGACACCGGGCTCGTAACCGTTGGCGCTCGGGCTGTACTGCTTGCAGTAACCGGACTCAGGGAACGGCTTGCATTCAAAGACTTCATTGGTCTTCGGTTGCAGGACTTTGGTGCCGGCGGTGTAGTCGCTGATGCCTTCGGGGAACACGAAGTCATAGTCAGCGCCTGCGCCTTCACCGGTCATGTTGACGGTCTGGGTATCCTGGCGAGTGGTACGGCCATCCAGGGTGGTGCCGACGAGCGTCAGGGTGTGCACATCCGGATTGCTGCGAACATCCATGCTGAGCATGGCTGAACCACTGTCGATTTGTGTCGAGGTCACACCGACCGGCTTATTGCTCTTGTCGAACAACGTCGCTTCGATGTTCATCCTGCGGTTGGACAGCACGCCGAAATCGACTTTGGCCTGACCTTTGTCCAGCACGTACTCAGGTTGCAGCGTCGACACCCCAAGGCGCGCGGCGGCGTCTTCCTTCATGTCCAGCTGCACTTCGTAACGGATAACACCGCTTTGTTTCTGGGCGTAAATACTGTTGCTGCCTTTGACCGGTTCGATATTGCCGCTTTCATCACGGACACCGGCACGGACCAGGGTGTGGGTGGCGTTGATCTTTTCTGCCAGGTTGAATGCCCAGTTTTGCGGCACGCCGCCTTCAGCGTTGTCGATGCTGATTTCGACGCTGTACTCCGGTTTCTCGCCAGTAGCGGAGAACGCACGAGCCTTGACCTTGTCGCCCACCAGCAATGTGGTCGAAGGCGCGATGCTGCCCACGGAGGACCAACCACCCGGCAATTCTGCTTCCGCCAGGATGTTCACGTCAGTCGGGTTGTAGAACGCCGCATCGGTATCACCAACGGTCCAGATCGCCAGAATGACGTGATGACCGGTTTTCTCAGGGGGGATGGTGCAGGTGTGCTTATCGCTGTCAGACGGCTTCTGATTGCCACCATCGACGGTGCAGAACGGGGTGCTTTCGAACGTGGCGCGCTTGAGTGCTTCGTTCGGGTTCCAGCCGTTGCGGCTGATGAAGTACTCATGTTTGGTGGCTGGGTGAACGGCGGTGTAGCGCCACTGGAAATCGATCGTGCGATTCTTGATTTCAGTCAGGTGCCAGCGGGTGGCGGACTGTGCGTCCAGTGCGGAGAACAGCGAGTGGCCGCCGCTGGCGATCTTGCCATCGACCGGGCCCTGCAGCGGTGCGCCGCCGACGCCAGCCGGGAAGCCTTTGAAGGTTTCACCGACGCTTTGCGGTTCGTACTGGGCGCCGCCGCAGTTTGTGTTCAAACCTTTCTGGCAAACCAGGGCACGGGAAGGTGGCACTTCCAGATAGCCGTGAGCGGAAACGGTTTGCGTGGTCAGCATTGCCGACAACAGGACCGCAGTGGACGTGCACGCGGTCAACGCACTTCTTTTATCAAACGTGATTTTCATGAATATTCCAGGCTGATTATCGAAAACAGGGCACCTTGTGGGCGCCGAAGTTCGCTTCGTGATTGTTCGGCGTTGCGCCGGACAAGGGCCTGGAACCTTACGGGGATAGAAGAAAATTCTATGTAGGAGGAGTCAACAAACGAGGCGGGAACAGTCTCTCTATTCCCCTATCTGACAACATCAGAAACTACTCTTACAGCCAGTGATGATTTATCGACCGAACTTTTAAACGGCATAAAAAAACCTGTCCGGCACGAGGCGGGACAGGTTTTTGCGAAACCGGGATTAACCGTTACTCGTGATACTGCGCCGACAACTCATGCACCGCGCGCAGGAAGGCACCGGCGTGCTCCGGATCGACTTCCGGGGTGATGCCATGGCCGAGGTTGAACACGTGGCCGCTGCCTTTGCCATAGCTGGCCAGAATGCGCCCGACTTCGGTACGGATGGCTTCCGGTTTTGCGTAAAGCACGGTCGGGTCCATGTTGCCTTGCAGGGCGACTTTGTCACCCACGCGGGCGCGGGCACTGCCAATGTCGCAGGTCCAGTCCAGGCCCAGTGCATCGGCGCCGGCATCGGCGATGCTTTCCAGCCACAGGCCACCGTTCTTGGTGAACAGGATGACCGGCACCTTGCGACCTTCGTGTTCGCGGATCAGGCCGCTGACGATTTTCTTCATGTAGGCCAGGGAGAATTCCTGGTACGCCGCCGCCGAGAGGGCACCGCCCCAACTGTCAAAGATCTGTACCGCTTGCGCACCCGCCATGATCTGGCCGTTGAGGTAGCTGGTGACCGTCTGCGCGAGCTTGTCCAACAGCAGGTGCAAGGCTTGCGGGTTGTCGTAGAGCATGGTTTTGGTCTTGCGGTAGTCTTTCGACGAGCCGCCTTCGACCATGTAGGTGGCCAGGGTCCATGGGCTGCCGGCAAAGCCGATCAGCGGCACGCGGCCGTTCAGTTCGCGGCGGATGGTGCTGACCGCGTCCATCACGTAGCCGAGGTCTTTGTGCGGATCAGGAATCGGCAGGGCCTCGATGTCGGCCAGGGTGCTGACGACTTTCCTGAAGCGCGGACCTTCGCCGGTTTCGAAGTACAGGCCTTGGCCCATGGCATCGGGGATGGTCAGGATGTCGGAGAAGAGAATCGCCGCGTCCAGTTGCGGGTAGCGGTCGAGCGGCTGCATCGTGACTTCGCAAGCGAACGCCGGGTTCATGCACAGGCTCATGAAATCGCCGGCCTTGGCACGGCTGGCGCGGTATTCAGGCAGGTAGCGACCGGCCTGACGCATCATCCACACAGGGGTGACGTCTACGGGTTGCTTGAGCAGGGCGCGCAGGAAACGGTCGTTCTTCAGGGCAGTCATGTCGGCATCCGGAAAAAAAGTGCGGGCATTTTCTCAGAGCGCGACGCAAAAGGCACGGTTGCAGGTCAGCCTTTTGTCTATCGAGTCAATTTGTCGCATTTTCGCAGCACCCAAAAACACTGTAGGAGCCGGCTTGCTGGCGATGCAGACGACGCGGTGTATCAGGTACACCGCGTTATCGTTCATCGCCAGCAAGCCGGCTCCTACAGGGTGAGGCGTCGATCAGACGCCCAGGTAATCCAGGATCCCTTCGGCGGCATTGCGGCCTTCGAAGATCGCCGTCACCACCAGGTCGGAACCGCGCACCATGTCGCCACCGGCGAAGATTTTCGGGTTGCTGGTCTGGTGCTTGTACTGACCTTGTTCCGGTGCCACGACACGGCCCTGGCTGTCGGTCTGGATGCTGAACTGCTCAAACCACGGCGCCGGGCTTGGACGGAAACCGAAGGCGATAACCACGGCGTCGGCCGGGATGATCTCTTCGGAACCCGGGATCGGCTCGGGGCTGCGACGGCCACGGGCGTCCGGCTCGCCGAGACGGGTCTCGACCACCTTCACGCCTTCGACCTTGTCTTCACCGACAATGGCGATCGGCTGGCGGTTGTAGAGGAATTTCACGCCTTCTTCCTTGGCGTTCTTCACCTCTTTGCGCGAGCCCGGCATGTTCGCTTCGTCACGACGATAGGCGCAGGTCACCGACTTGGCGCCCTGGCGGATCGACGTACGGTTGCAGTCCATCGCCGTGTCGCCACCGCCGAGTACCACGACCTTCTTGCCTTTCATGTCGACGAAATCTTCCGGCGACTTTTCAAAGCCCAGGTTGCGGTTGACGTTGGCGATCAGGAAATCCAGCGCGTCGTACACGCCCGGCAGGTCTTCACCGGCAAAGCCGCCCTTCATGTAGGTGTAGGTGCCCATGCCCATGAATACGGCATCGTATTCTTCGAGCAGTTGCTCCATGGTCACGTCCGTGCCCACCTCGGTGTTGAGGCGGAACTCGATGCCCATGCCGGTGAAGACTTCGCGACGATTGCTCAGCACGGTCTTTTCCAGCTTGAACTCGGGAATGCCGAAGGTCAGCAGACCGCCGATTTCCGGGTTCTTGTCGAACACCACCGGAGTCACGCCGCCACGCACCAGCACGTCGGCACAGCCCAGGCCCGCAGGCCCGGCACCGATGATCGCGACACGCTTGCCGGTCGGCTTGACCTTGGACATGTCCGGGCGCCAGCCCATGGCGAACGCGGTGTCGGTGATGTACTTCTCCACCGAACCGATGGTCACCGCGCCGAAGCCGTCGTTAAGGGTGCAGGCACCCTCGCACAGACGGTCCTGCGGGCACACCCGGCCGCAGACTTCCGGCAGGGTGTTGGTCTGGTGCGACAGTTCGGCGGCCTGGAGGATGTTGCCCTCGGCCACCAGCTTCAGCCAGTTGGGAATGAAGTTGTGCACCGGGCACTTCCATTCGCAATACGGGTTACCGCAACCCAGGCAGCGGTGGGCCTGGTCGGCCGACTGCTGGGGTTTGAAGGGTTCGTAGATTTCCACGAACTCTTTCTTGCGTTGACGCAACAGTTTCTTCTTCGGATCCTTGCGCCCGACCTCGATGAATTGGAAGTCGTTGCTGAGTCGTTCGCCCATCTTCAAAACCTCTTACACGACAGCTTCAAGCTCTAAGCTTCAAGCTGCAAGACAATCACGGTGGCAGGCACAACGCGCACTGCTGTTAACTTGCGGCTTGAAGCTTGCCGCTTGCAGCTGCGTCGTTACTGCGGATTCGCACGAGTACTGGAGAGCAGAGATTTCAAGCTCGCCGCCTTAGGTTTGACTAGCCAGAAACGACGCAAGTAATCATCAAGGTTCTCGGCGAGTTCACGACCCCACTCGCTGTCGGTTTCCTCGACGTACTCGTTCAGCACGCGTTGCAAATGGCTGCGGTAGGCTTCCATCGCCTCGCCGCTGATCCGCTGGATTTCCACCAGTTCGTGGTTGACCCGGTCAACGAAGGTGTTGTCCTGGTCGAGCACGTAGGCGAAACCGCCGGTCATGCCAGAGCCGAAGTTGTAACCGGTCTTGCCCAGAACGCAGACGAAACCACCGGTCATGTACTCGCAGCAGTGATCGCCAGTGCCTTCCACGACGGTGTGGGCACCGGAGTTACGCACGGCGAAACGCTCGCCCGCGGTACCGGCGGCGAACAGCTTGCCGCCAGTGGCGCCGTACAGGCAGGTGTTGCCGATGATGGCACTGTCCTGGGTGCGGTAGACGCTGCCCTTCGGCGGAACGATGACCAGCTTGCCGCCGGTCATGCCCTTGCCGACGTAGTCGTTGGCATCGCCTTCCAGGTACATGTTCAGGCCGCCAGCGTTCCACACGCCGAAGCTCTGACCGGCAGTGCCCTTGAAGCGGAACGTGACCGGCGCGTTGGCCATGCCCTGGTTGCCGTGCTTGCGCGCGATTTCGCCGGAGATCCGTGCGCCGATGGAACGGTCGCAGTTGCAGATATCCAGGGCGAACTCGGCGCCGCTCAGGTCGTTGATCGCCGAGGTGGCCATGTCGACCATTTTCTCGGCCAGCAGGCCCTTGTCGAACGGCGGGTTGCGCTCAACGCCACAGAACTGCGGCTTGTCCGCCGGCACGTGGTCGCTGCCCAGCAACGGGGTCAGGTCGAGGTGATGTTGCTTGGCGGTCTGACCTTCGAGGATTTCCAGCAGATCGGTACGGCCGATCAGCTCTTCGAGGGAGCGCACGCCCAGCTTGGCCAGCCACTCACGGGTTTCTTCGGCGACGTAGGTGAAGAAGTTCACCACCATGTCGACGGTACCGATGTAGTGATCCTTGCGCAGCTTCTCGTTCTGAGTCGCAACGCCGGTGGCGCAGTTGTTCAGGTGGCAGATGCGCAGGTATTTGCAGCCCAGGGCGATCATTGGCGCGGTGCCGAAGCCGAAGCTTTCAGCGCCGAGGATGGCTGCCTTGATCACGTCGAGGCCGGTTTTCAGGCCGCCGTCGGTCTGTACCCGGACTTTGCCGCGCAGGTCGTTGCCGCGTAGGGTCTGGTGGGTTTCGGCCAGGCCGAGTTCCCACGGAGCGCCCGCGTATTTGATCGAGGTCAGCGGCGATGCGCCGGTGCCGCCGTCGTAGCCGGAGATGGTGATCAGGTCCGCATAGGCCTTGGCCACACCGGCGGCGATGGTGCCGACGCCCGCTTCTGCTACCAGCTTCACCGAGACCAGTGCCTTCGGGTTGACTTGTTTCAGGTCGAAAATCAGCTGCGACAAGTCTTCGATCGAATAGATGTCGTGGTGCGGCGGTGGCGAAATCAGGGTCACGCCTGGTACTGCATAACGCAGCTTGGCGATCAGGCCGTTGACCTTGCCGCCTGGCAGTTGACCGCCTTCGCCCGGTTTGGCGCCCTGGGCGACCTTGATCTGCAGCACTTCAGCGTTGACCAGGTATTCCGGGGTCACACCGAAACGGCCGGTCGCGACTTGCTTGATTTTCGAACTCTTGATGGTGCCGTAGCGTGCCGGGTCTTCGCCGCCTTCGCCGGAGTTGGAACGCGCACCGAGGCGGTTCATGGCTTCGGCCAGGGCTTCGTGAGCTTCCGGCGACAGGGCGCCCAACGAGATACCGGCGGAGTCGAAGCGCTTGAGCACCGATTCCAGCGGTTCGATCTCGCTGATGTCCAATGGAGTGTCGAGGGTTTTGACTTTCAGCAAGTCGCGGATCATCGACACCGGGCGGTTATCCACCAGCGACGTGTATTCCTTGAACTTGCTGTAGTCGCCCTGCTGCACAGCGGCTTGCAGGGTGTTGACCACGTCCGGGTTGTACGCGTGATATTCGCCACCGTGGACGAACTTCAGCAGGCCGCCTTGCTGGATCGGCTTGCGAGGGCTCCAGGCTTCGGTGGCCAGGGCCTTCTGCTCGGCTTCGATGTCGACGAAACGCGCACCCTTGATGCGGCTCGGCACGCCACGGAAGCTCAGGTTGCAGACTTCCTCGGACAGGCCGATGGCTTCGAACAGCTGCGCACCGCGGTACGAAGTGATGGTCGAGATGCCCATCTTCGACAGGATCTTGAGCAAGCCCTTGGTGATGCCTTTACGGTAATTCTTGAACACCTCGTAGAGGTCGCCCAGCACTTCACCGGTCCGGATCAGGTCGCCCAGCACTTCGTAGGCCAGGAACGGATAAACGGCAGAGGCGCCGAAACCGATCAGCACGGCGAAGTGATGCGGGTCACGTGCAGTCGCGGTTTCAACAAGGATGTTGGAGTCGCAACGCAGGCCTTTTTCGGTCAGGCGGTGGTGCACCGCGCCGGTGGCGAGCGAAGCGTGGATCGGCAACTTGCCCGGGGCAATATGACGGTCGCTCAGCACGACTTGAGTACGACCGGCGCGCACGGCTTCTTCAGCTTGATCGGCAACGTTGCGGATCGCAGCTTCCAGGCCGACGCTTTCGTCGTAGTTCAGATCGATGATCGCGCGCTCGAAGCCCGGACGATCGAGGTTCATCAGCGAGCGCCACTTGGCCGGGGAAATGACCGGCGAGCTGAGGATCACGCGCGAGGCGTGTTCCGGCGACTCTTGGAAGATGTTGCGCTCGGCACCGAGGCAGATCTCCAGCGACATGACGATGGCTTCACGCAGCGGGTCGATCGGCGGGTTGGTGACCTGCGCGAACTGCTGGCGGAAATAGTCGTACGGCGTACGCACGCGCTGGGACAGCACGGCCATCGGCGTATCGTCGCCCATCGAGCCAACGGCTTCGTAGCCCTGCTCGCCGAGCGGACGCAGCACCTGGTCGCGCTCTTCGAACGTGACCTGATACATCTTCATGTATTGCTTGAGCTGATCGACGTCGTAGAACGCCGAACCGTGATCGTTGTCTTCCATGGTTGCCTGGATGCGCAGGGCATTCTTGCGCAGCCATTGCTTGTACGGATGACGGGACTTCAGACGGTTGTCGATGGCGTCGGTGTCGAGGATCTGGCCGGTTTCGGTGTCCACGGCAAAGATCTGGCCCGGGCCAACGCGGCCTTTGGCAATCACGTCTTCAGGCTGGTAGTTCCAGACGCCGATTTCCGAAGCCAGGGTGATGAAGCCGTTGGTGGTGGTCACCCAACGTGCCGGACGCAGACCGTTACGGTCGAGCAGGCACACCGCGTAACGACCGTCGGTCATTACCACGCCGGCCGGGCCGTCCCACGGTTCCATGTGCATCGAGTTGTATTCGTAGAACGCACGCAGATCCGGGTCCATGGTCTCGACGTTCTGCCACGCAGGCGGAATGATCATCCGCACGCCACGGAACAGGTCGATGCCACCGGTGACCATCAGCTCGAGCATGTTGTCCATGCTGGAGGAGTCGGAACCGACACGGTTGACCAGCGGGCCGAGTTCTTCCAGATCCATCAGATCGTTGGTGAACTTGGTGCGACGGGCCACGGCCCAGTTGCGGTTGCCGGTAATGGTGTTGATCTCGCCGTTGTGCGCCAGGAAGCGGAACGGTTGAGCCAGCGGCCATTTCGGCAGGGTGTTGGTGGAGAAGCGCTGGTGGAACACGCAAATCGAAGTTTGCAGGCGCTCATCGCTCAGGTCTGGATAGAAGGCGGTCAAATCCGCCGGCATCATCAGGCCTTTGTAAATGATGGTCTTGTGGGAAAAGCTGCACACGTAGTGATCGCTGTCGGCGGCGTTGGCCACGGACGAGCGACGACGGGAGGTGAACAGTTTGACGGCCATGTCCTGATCGCTCAGGCCTTCTCCGCCGATGTACACCTGCTCGATCTGCGGCAGGCGCTCAAGGGCCAGGCGGCCGAGGACGCTGGTGTCGATTGGCACTTTGCGCCAGCCGATCAGTTGCAGGCCGGCGGCCAGGATCTCGCGGTTCATGTTCTCGCGAGCGGCTTCGGCTTTCACCGGGTCCTGGTTGAAGAAAACCATGCCCACCGCATATTGCTTGGGCATTTCAACGCCGAAGGTTTCCTGGGCGATAGCGCGCAGGAACGCGTCCGGCTTTTGAATCAGCAGACCGCAACCGTCACCGGTCTTGCCGTCGGCATTAATCCCACCGCGGTGGGTCATGCAGGTCAGGGCCTCGATGGCCGTTTGCAAAAGGGTATGACTGGGCTCGCCCTGCATATGGGCAATCAGGCCGAAACCGCAGTTATCCTTGAATTCATCTGGTTGGTACAGACCTGCTTTCATAGACACTTTCTCACCAGGCTGCCTCTTATCGAGGCAAATTTCTTTTCAATTCAACTAGTTACCTTCCGCGCCGAACGTACGCCAGCTTTGCGGGGGCAAAAGGGAGGTCATTGTACACACCGACACAGAGGCTCACAAATTTGACGACGAGATGTCGCAAATCTATGTCGCATTTGTGAAAGGTTTAAAGCGATACGCTGTGCTAGTCAAAACTTTTTTTAATTCTGACCGCAACGACTCAAAGACTACTGTGACGCAGACACCACAAGGCACGCAGTCTGTAGAGACGGCGCGCACTTGCAGAGATTTTGAGGTGCCTGGAGAGGCGGCCTGGGTAAGGCCGCCGAATCTTCAGCGAGTTGTTGCCAGTTCCTGTTGGACGCTGGCGACAGTGCGAGGCCAAGGTTTACCAGCCTGAACCTTCGCTGGCAAGGCCTTGATGGCGGAAACGGCTGCATCACGATTGGAGAAATTGCCGTAAGTGATGACGTAAAGCGGCTTGCCGTTGAGGACTTTCTTGAAATAACGGTACTCGCCGCCCTGCTCTTTCACGAAGCTTTGCGCGCTCGCTTCAGAGCTGGTGCCGAGGATCTGCACCACGTAGTTGCCCGGCGCCTGACCGGCATACCAGGTACCGCCAGCGGCCTTGGCGGCAGGCGCGGTTTTCTCGGCAGGCTTGGCTGCGGCGACGGCCGGTTTGGCAGGCGCTGGAGCAGGCTTGGCGGCAGGCGCCGGAACCGGTGCCGGCTTGGCTGTAGCGACTTGAGTCGGCGCAGGTGTCGGCTTGGCCGCTGGCGTCGGCGCAGCACCGGCCGAAACGCCCGCTGGCGGCGCAACCGTGGTCACGGTTGGCGGTGTATCGCTCGAACCTTCAAGCGGCACGCCATCATCGCCTTCGGTGATGCCACCCGCCGCTTCGGCCAGCGGGCCACGCATGACCGGCTGCGAGTTACCGACCAACGGCAAAGGCATCGGCTGCGTGTTGCCGGCGAATTCGACGGACGGAGCGCCATCGCTCGATTGTGGCGCGCCCTGGCCGAGTGGCAATTGCGCCTGTTCGTTGGCCGGCGCACCGGTGCTCGGTGCTTTGCTGCGACCTGGCATCAACCAGGCGGCGGCTACCGCGACCACGACGACGGCGGAAATCGCCAATACGTGTTTCTTCGGCATATTGAACCCCATTTTTGGACGCTTCACCGCTGAGCGGCTGGCAATCATGGCTTCGATCATTGCATCGCGGGCGACCTGGTTGATGTTGCCAGGCCAACCGTCGGAGCTTTCGTGAATATCAGAGATCTGTTGCGCGGTGAAAAGTTCGATACCCCGACCCGCACCCTCAAGGCGCTGATCCAGATATTCGCGGGTCTCTTCTTCGGTGTAAGGCTGCAGCTCGATGACGTGGAAGCGTTCTTCCTCAAGGTGCAACGCATCAAGCTGAGCAATCAGCGACGACTCACCGAACAGGAACACATGTGGGCGACCTTCCGGCGCGCCGGCAGCCAGGCCCATCAAGGCTTCAAGCGCGGACTCGTCGAGCTGCTCGGCATCATCCACCAGCAGGTAGACTTCCTGCCCGGTAAGGGCAAGTTGCACCACCTGGGCCAGGATCGCGTCGATTTCGGCGTGCGCCACGTCCAGCGCCTGGGCCACCTGGCGCAGGACACCCGCCGCATCACCGGCACCACGGGCGGAAACCACCACGCTCTGCACCGTTTGCTTGTTGGTACTGGCCACGAGGGCCTGGCGCAGCAGGGTCTTGCCACTGCCCTGCGGGCCAGTGACGACCAGCAACAACTGGCTGTAACGCGCCAGATGATGCAGTTGCCCCAGTACCGGTTTGCGCTGGGCCGGGAAGAATTTGAAGCCAGGAACCCGCGGAGCAAAAGGGTCATGACTCAATTGGAAATGGCCGAGGAACGCCTCGTCGGCATGCAAACTAGTCATCTCGATCTTATTAACCTTTAAGCTGAGCCAGGGCGCGGTAATCCGCTCCCAGCGTGGCCTGTAGAACCTCTTTCGGATAATCGTCGGTCACCACCGCTTCGCCCATTTGGCGCAGCAGCACCAGGCGCAAACGACCGTCGATCACTTTTTTATCAATTGCCATATGTTCGAGGAAATCGGCTTCGCTCATCTCTTCTGGCGGGACAACCGGCAACCCGGCACGCTGGAACAGGCGAATGCCGCGATCGCGTTCCTGTTCGCTGATCCAGCCCAGGCGCGCTGACATTTCCAGAGCCATTACGGTGCCAGCAGCGACCGCTTCCCCATGGAGCCAGACACCATAGCCCATGTGGGTTTCGATGGCGTGACCGAAAGTGTGCCCCAGGTTCAACGTGGCGCGAACACCCGTCTCCTTTTCATCGGCACCGACCACCGCCGCCTTGGCCGCGCAAGAGCGCTCGATGGCATAGGTCAGGGCTTGTTGATCCAGATTGCGCAGGCGGTCGACGTTGTCTTCGAGCCAGGTCAGGAACGGCTCGTCGCAGATCAAACCGTACTTGATGACTTCCGCCAGGCCAGCTGAGAGCTCACGGGCCGGCAGGGTATTGAGGCTGGCGGTATCGATCAGTACCACGTTCGGCTGATAGAAGGCGCCGACCATGTTCTTGCCCAGCGGGTGGTTGATCCCGGTCTTGCCGCCCACGGAAGAGTCGACTTGCGACAACAGCGTGGTCGGGACCTGAATGAAATCGACGCCACGCTGATAGCAGGCTGCCGCGAAACCGGCCATGTCGCCGATCACGCCGCCACCGAGGGCGATCACCGTGGTGCGACGGTCGTGACGCGCGGTCAGCAGGCCATCAAAAATCAGTTGCAGGGTTTCCCAGGTCTTGAAGGCTTCGCCATCGGGAAGCACCACGGAAATCACCGAGAATTGCGACAGGCTGCGGGTCAGACGTTCAAGATAAAGCGGCGCAACGGTTTCGTTGGAGATGATCGCCACTTGCCGTCCGTGAATGTGCGGGGCCAGCAGCTCAGGCTGATCCAACAAACCTTCGCCAATATGAATCGGGTAGCTGCGCTCGCCTAGATCGACCTTGAGTGTCTGCATGTGTCCCCACAGTGAAGATGAAATCAGGCGTCTTGCCTTGGGTTAACGAATGTCCACGGCGTTTGCTGGTATGACGCCAATCGCAAGCCGTCCGCCACAACCTTGAGCGGTCATGGCAGGACGCCGAGGATAGCGCATTTCGAGCGGCGTTTTAACGGGGCGGCAGCTGCTGCAAACGCTCGAGAATATCCAGCACGACCATTCGCGGAGGCCGCTCATCGGTTTCGACCACCAGATCGGCGATCTCCCGATAAAGCGGATCGCGGATGGCCAGCAGATCCCGAAGGGTCTTGGCCGGATCGGCGGTGCGCAACAGCGGTCGATTGCGGTCGCGGGCCGTGCGGCCGACCTGCTGCTCGACAGAGGCATGCAGATAAACCACCCGTCCACCGGCGTGCAGCGCCCGCCGATTGGCTTCGCGCATGACTGCGCCACCACCGGTCGCCAGCACCACACCGTCGTAATCGCACAATTCGGCAATCATTGCCTCCTCGCGATCACGAAAGCCCGGTTCGCCTTCCTTATCGAAAATCCATGGGATATTGGCGCCCGTGCGTAATTCAATTTCCTTATCGGAATCTTTGAATGGCAAGCGCAACTCTTTGGCCAGCAATCGGCCGATGGTGCTTTTTCCAGCGCCCATCGGTCCTACAAGAATCAAATTTCGCACAGAATCAACGACTCACAGCAATCGCCTGGTTATTCATGATACGCGGTGTGAGAAACACCAACAGCTCGGATTTTTTCTCCGAAACCACGTCACGCCGGAAAAGGCGGCCAAGATACGGCACATCGCCAAGAAATGGCACCTTATCTACAACCTTGCTCTGAGTATTTGAGAAAACACCGCCAATGACGATGGTCTCGCCATCGTTGACCAGGACCTTGGCGTTGACCTCGTTTTTCTTGATCGGCGGCACGTCCTGGACCATGTTCAGGTAATCCGGCTCGTCCTTGGTGACCTTGACCTCCATGATGATCCGGTTGTCCGGCGTGATCTGCGGCGTCACCTCCAGCGACAGCGACGCCTCCTTGAAGGACACCGACGTAGCGCCGCTGGAGCTGGCTTCCTGATAAGGAATCTCGGTGCCCTTGAGGATTTTTGCGGTTTCCTTGTCGGACGTGACCACCTTGGGTTGCGAGACAATTTCGCCGTTGCCGGTCTTCTCCATGGCGGTCAGTTCAAGGTCCAGCAAGACGTTATCGGTAATGAACGCAATGCCGATTCCCGAGGTATTTGCCGCAGCCCCCAAGTCGACGAACGGTGTATTGGTGCTGGTACTGCCGGGCGTACCGATGGTCGACGAACCGTTGACGCCATTGCTGACGCCGGAGGTGTTCCAGTTACCTTTGTTTTGTATCGAACCACCCCAGCGCACCCCGAGACTCTTGTCATAGTCGACGTTGGCTTCGACGATCCGCGCCTCGATCATCACCTGACGTACCGGAATATCCAGTTGCGCGACGATGCGACGCAATTCGTCGAGACGGTCCTGAGTCTGGTAGGCAATGATGTTGTTGGTGCGCTCATCGACGGTGATAGAACCCCGCTCGTCGGCTTTCGCCTCGGCATTGGTCACCGACTGGAACAGCTTGGCGATATCGGCGGCCTTGGCGTAATTGACCTGCAACAGCTCCCGGCGCAACGGCGCGAGATCGGCGATCTGCTTTTGCGATTCGAGCTCCTGACGTTCGCGGGCGGCAATTTCGTCGGCCGGCGCAACGAGCAGGACATTGCCAACCTTGCGCTTATCCAGCCCCTTGGTTTTCAGCACCAGATCCAGCGCCTGATCCCACGGAACGTTCTGCAAGCGCAAGGTAATGCCGCCTTGTACGGTATCGCTGGCCACCAGGTTGAGGTTGGTGAAATCGGCGATCAATTGCAGGACTGAGCGCACATCGATGTCCTGAAAGTTCAGCGAGAGCTTCTCCCCGCTGTAGGGCCGATTGGTATTGCGCTGCTGCAGGCCGTCGACGGTCATCGGGCGGATGCTGACCGTAAGCTTGTTATCGGTCTGATAGGTCGAGTATTCGAAGGCCCCGCTGGGTTCAATGCTGATGGTTGCCCGATCGCCGGTCGCACTGGCCTTGACGAACTGCACGGGTGTAGCGAAATCCTTCACATCCAGCCGTACGCGCAATGGCTCAGGCAGTCGCGTCCGGGCAAACCCGAGGAGGATTTTGCCGTCGCGCTCCTGAATGTCGGGAGCCATCGACGGATCCGACAAGTCGATCACGACATTGCCTTCACCCTGGGTCCCGCGCTGAAAATCCACGCCACGAATGGCTTTGCCTGCGGGCGCAGTATTTCGTGCCGGGCTTGATGCAGCAGCGGGGGCCCGCTGTGAGACCAGGGGTCTGACCTCTTGCCCGACCACGACGAACAGATCGTTGCCTTCGATCCGTGAATCGTACGGCGACAGTTGGTTCAGGTTAATGATCAGCCGCGTACGATCCTTGGCCTCGACGACCGTGGCGCTGCGGGCATTGCCGCCTCCCAAATCATGGGTCTTGGTGGCGAGCTGACTGACAACGCCCGGCATGTCCAGCGCGATTCGGGCGGGTGATTCTGTCGTGTAGCCCTGAGGAACCGGAGGCGGCCCATCGAATGACAACTTCAACTCAACGCGCCCCCCTGGCAGCGCGTCGACATCCAGCGCTTTGAGGCTGGCCGCTTGTACCATCGGCGACAACATCGCTATCCATAGCGAAAGACCGAGGGTGGAAAAAATCCTGTTCATTATTTTTGTTCCACTATGAGTGCTCTTTCAAAGGGAGGGTCCGGGGTCGCTCCAGCCACGCGCCCTCACCGTCCGGGACGATTTCGATCACATCGACTTGCGAGCTGCTGATGGCGACTATCCGTCCGTCGTTGCGCCCCAGGTAATCGCCGACTTTCAGTCGATGCACACCCCCCGCCCCGCGCAGCAACGCAAAAGAGCCCGCTGCATTGGAGAGGGTGCCGACCATTTCGAATTGCTCGATGTTGAAACCTTCGAGGTATTGCTTGACCCGATCAGGGTCGGGGCTGACGTTGCGAGAGCCCTGTTTCTGACCCGCCCGATCGATTCGCACCTGCTGCGAAAACGGGCTTCGCAGGTTCCCGGCGCTGTAAGTGAATACCGGGTAAGACCGGGATGTCGGCGCTGGTTCAATCTTGCCCGGCGCACTCGAGCGCATTTGGTTCATGTACGCATCCAGGTCAGCGACGTCATCATCGCCACCACACCCGCCGAGTACACCCAACAGCAGGACAATCGCCAGATTACGCAGGCTCATTGCGCCAACCCCTTGCCGTTGTCGCGATACGTTTTGGCCTGAATGCTCATGCGCAACTTCGTCCCGCCCTCGGGATTGACCGGTGCAAGCTCGAAGTCATGCAAGGTGACGATTCGAGGCAAGCGCGCCACGCCGCTGACGAACATCGCAAGATCGTGATAACCACCGGTGACGGTGATCTGGATCGGCAATTCGATGTAGAACGGCCGGGAGACTTCCGGCAGCAGTTTGATTTCTTCGAACTCCAGGCCGCTGCCCAGGCCGGTACGCGTGATGTCTTCAAGCAGACCGGGCACTTCGGTGTCGCTGGGCAATTGCCGTAACAGCACGCTGAAGGCGTCCTCCATTTCCTCCATCTGCCGGGTATAGGGCTGCAGATTCGCGGCCATACGCGATTTGGCCGCAAACTGTTCCTTGAGCAGCAACTCTTGCTCGCGCTTCAGATCAAGCTGCCCCTCCAGCTCGCTGATGGAAAAGCTGTAGCCCACTGCCAGCACCAGAATCATCAGCAAGCAGGCCACCAGGACTTTGATTGCCGGGGGCCAGGAGCCGATGTTGCTGCTGTCCAGATCGCTGATGTCGATTTTTCGCAACCCGTCGAACCACTCGGTGGGACTCATTCGCCCGCCTCCGGCGCTGCGGGCTGAACCTGACGCACGGTCAGTTGAAAGACGTTGGCCTGATCAACCCGACCGACCGCGCTCGCCTTGACCTCGGTCAGGCTCGGCGCATCGAACCAGTCCGAAGCGTCCAGGTTGCGCATCAGGTCAGAAACCCGATGGTTGGACTCCGCCGCGCCCGTGATAGACAGAACATTGCCGGCCATTTTGACTTCGGTGAAATACACACCGTCGGGCAAGGTGCGGGTCAACTGGTCAAAGACGCGCCCGTTGATCGAGCGATTGCCTTGCAGGTCCTGGATGATGCGCATGCGTTCGACCAATTGCTGGCGACGCTCTTTGAGATCACTGATCTGTTTGATCCGCTCATCGACGATGGCTATTTGCTTGCCGATGTAATCATTACGGGCGACTTGCCGCTCGACAGCGCCATCGAGGATCTGACTCGCAATCGCTACGGTGCCAGCGGCCCCCATCAGCACGGCAACCAGAACGCCTAAAAAGCGCCTGCGACGGATTTCACGCTGTTCTTCGCGCCAGGGTAAAAGATTGATGCGCGCCATCAGTCGAAACTCCTGAGGGCCAGCCCACAGGCAATCATCAACGCGGGCGCATCATTGGCCAGGGCAACGCCATCGACCTTGCCGCCCAGAACCATGTCCGAGAATGGATTGGCGATCCGGGCCGGCGTGTTCAATTGCTGCTCGATCAAGCGTTCCAGCCCCGGGACCGATGCGGTGCCACCGGCCAGCAAGATGTGGTCAACCGTTTTGGAGTGACCCGAGGCGAAGAACAACTGCAACGAACGGGAAACCTGCTGCACCAATGCCTCGCGGAAGGGCTGCAACACTTCATTGACGTAGTCCGACGGCAGCCCACCATTCTTTTTCGCCAGGTCTGCCTGCTCCACGCTCAAGCCGTAGCGCCGCTGAATCTCCTCGTTCAGCTGTCGACCACCGAACAACTGTTCCCGCGAGTAGATGATCCGCCCGCAGTGCAGCACGCTCAGGGTAGTCATGGTCGCACCAATATCGACCAGCGCCACCGTCAAGCCCTCGCCGGAGGCTGCCAACCCGCTGGCGAGCAAGCCAAACGAACGCTCCAGCGCATAAGCCTCGACATCGACCACTCGAGCCGTGAGGCCGGCCAGCGTCAGGGCCGCCTCGAGGACTTCGACTTTTTCCTTGCGACAGGCGGCGAGCAGTACATTCACACGCTCGGGATTGCGCGCTGATGCACCTTGAACGTCGAAGTCGATGGCGACTTCATCCAACGAGTAGGGAATGTACTGGTCAGCCTCGATCTTCAGCCGGGTCTCCATTTCATCGTCAGAAAGGCCAGCCTGCATGTCGATGGTCTTGGTGATCACCGCTGAACCGGCCACCGCCACGGCGACGTTCTTCAGTCCGGTTTTGGCTTTGACCAGCACGCGAGCAAGCGCGAGCCCCACCCCTTCGAGTTCGGCGATGTTCTTTTCGACCACGGCACCGGTCGGCAGCGGCTCGATCGCATAGGCCTCGACCCGGTAGCGATCACCCTGACGGCTCAATTCGAGCAATTTCACCGAGGTGGATCCGATGTCGATGCCTAACAGCGTTTTGGCTTTTTTGTTGAAGAGTCCTAGCACTACCAATTCCCTATGACTATCCGTGAGTTACGGACTCTGCAATGTCCATTGCGTTCAACCCGCCCGTCTTGACAGCTGTGCAAATGACGCTGCCCGACAGAAAAGTGCTTATAATGCCCAGCGTTTTTTTTCGCATTTGCTCAAGCGTGGTTCGTTTCCTTTACCCTGAACCCTGATGCCCAATTCATTTTTTGCCCTGGATATCCCAAAGCCTTGATTCGTCTGCTGAAGTTTTTCGGTTGGTCCATCGTCGCGGTTTTCTGCGGACTCCTTCTGGGTCTGAGCGGGGCGTTTCTCTACCTTAGCCCTGGATTACCGTCCGTGGAGGCCCTGCGAAGCATCCAGTTGCAGATTCCCCTGCGCGTCTACAGCAGCGACGACAAGTTGATCGCAGAGTTTGGCGAAATGCGCCGTACTCCGATCCGTTTCGCCGACATTCCCCCCAATTTCATTAATGCGTTACTAAGTGCTGAAGACGATAACTTCGCCAACCACTACGGCGTCGATCCGAGCAGCCTGATGCGTGCCGCGACCCAATTGATCAAAAGCGGACACATTCAGTCCGGCGGCAGCACCATCACCATGCAGGTCGCGAAGAACTTCTTCCTGACCAGCGAACGCAGCTTCTCGCGCAAAACCACCGAAATCCTTTTGGCCCTGCAGATCGAACGACAGCTGACCAAGGACGAGATCCTTGAGCTATACGTCAACAAGATCTACCTGGGTAACCGCGCCTACGGTATCGAGGCGGCGGCGCAGGTTTATTACGGCAAGTCGATCCGCGACGTCAGCCTGGCGCAGATGGCAATGATCGCCGGCCTGCCAAAAGCACCGTCGCGCTTCAACCCGTTGGCCAACCCGGCCCGCAGCAAGGAACGTCGCGACTGGATCCTGGGCCGCATGTACAAGCTCGGCAAAATCACCGAAGCCGACTACACCACCGCCGTCAACGAACCGCTGAACGCCAGTTATCACGTGCCGACACCGGAGGTGAATGCGCCGTACATCGCTGAAATGGCCCGCGCCGAAATGGTCGGCCGCTACGGCAGCGACGCCTACACCGAAGGTTTCCGCGTTACCACCACGGTACCGAGCAACCTTCAGGAACTGGCCAACACCGCCCTCCACGAAGGCCTGATAACTTACGACCGGCGCCATGGCTACCGTGGTCCGGAATCGCGTCTGCCGGGCAAGACTCGCGAAGCCTGGGCAACGGAATTGACCAAGCAGCGCACCATCAGCAGCCTTGAGCCGGCCATCGTGACCCAGGTCGACAAGAACGGCCTGCAAGTACTGACCCGCACTGGCCAGGAAACTGTCAGCTGGGACACCATGAAATGGGCTCGCCCATTCCTGAACACCAACAGCATGGGCCCCAATCCGAAGCAGCCTTCGGACGTGGCGCAGGTTGGCGATCTGATTCGCGTGCAGCGCCAGCCGGACAATTCACTGAAATTCAGTCAGATTCCACAGGCTCAGGGCGCGCTGGTCTCCCTTGATCCGCAGAACGGCGCGATTCGTTCGCTGGTCGGTGGTTTCGCCTTCGAGCAGAGCAATTACAACCGCGCCATGCAGGCCAAGCGCCAGCCCGGATCGAGCTTCAAACCGTTCGTCTACAGTGCAGCGCTGGACAGCGGCTACACCGCTTCCAGCCTGGTCAACGACGCGCCGATCGTGTTCGTTGACGAGTACCTGGACAAGGTCTGGCGCCCGAAGAACGACACCAACACGTTCCTTGGCCCGATCCGCCTGCGTGAAGCGCTCTACAAGTCGCGCAACCTGGTATCGATTCGCTTGCTGCAGGCGATGGGCGTTGGCAAGACCATTGACTACATCACCCGCTTTGGCTTCAACAAGCAGGATCTGCCGCCCAACCTGTCCCTGGCGCTGGGCACCGCAACCCTGACGCCTATGGAGATCGCCACCGGCTGGAGCACCTTCGCCAACGGCGGCTACAAGATCACCCCGTACATCATCGACAAGATCGAAAGCCGCAACGGCGATACGCTGTTCCGCGCCAACCCGCCGAGCGTGCCTCAGGGTGGCGCTGCCAGCGACGGTATTGCCGTGCCAGCGACTGAAGCCATCACGGTCAATGCAACCCCGAGCGAAATTCCTGGCACAACACCCGCACCACAAACACCGGCCGTGGCCGAACGCATTGTTGATGGACGCACCACGTACATCCTCAACAGCATGCTCCAGGACGTCATCAAGCTCGGCACCGGCCGTCGCGCCCTGGCGCTGGGCCGCTCCGACATCGCAGGCAAAACCGGTACGACCAACGAATCCAAGGATGCCTGGTTCTCCGGCTACAACGCCGATTACGTGACCACGGTCTGGACCGGCTTCGACCAGCCTGAAAGCCTGGGGCGCAAGGAGTTCGGCGGTACCGTCGCATTGCCGATCTGGATCAACTACATGGGCGCCGCCCTCAAGGACAAGCCGCCACACACGCAAGCGGAGCCGGAAGGCCTTCTCAGCCTGCGGGTCGACCCGATCAGCGGGCGTGCAGCGAGCCCAGGCACACCTGGGGCCTACTTCGAGCTGTTCAAGGCCGAGGACACGCCGCCATCGGTCAATGAACTGAGCAACGGCACAGCACCGGGCAGCCCACTGCCAGCGGACGAAGCGGCACCGATCGATTTGTTCTGATCCTGAGCCGCAAAAAAGCCCCGCCTTCGAGAGAAGTGCGGGGCTTTTTTTACCTGCCCTTTTTGTATCGCCTTAGCCGCCCCCTTCGCTGGCAAGCCAGCGCCTACAAGGACCGCGTGCATCAGCAGGAGCTGGCTTGCCAGCGAAGAGACGCGCACAGCCAACACCAAAATCTCAGGCACAAAAAAGCCCCGACACTCACGAGCCAGGGCTTTTGGGTTGAAGCGCTACAACGGCTTAGCCGTTGAACACGTCATCCACGCTTTTCAGCGGGTAGTTCTTCGGATACGGCAGGGTCGCCACACCGGTCTCGATTGCGGCTTTGGCCACAGCGTCGGAGATCAGGGTGATCAGACGAGCATCCATTGGCTTCGGAATGATGTACTCACGACCGAATTCCAGCTTGATGCCGCCGTAGGCGTCGCACACTTCCTGAGGAACCGGCAGCTTGGCCAGTTCACGCAGGGCGTTGGCCGCAGCCACTTTCATTTCTTCGTTGATGCGCTTGGCGCGAACGTCCAGGGCACCACGGAAGATGAACGGGAAGCCCAGTACGTTGTTGACCTGGTTCGGGTAGTCGGAACGACCGGTGGCCATGATCACGTCGTTACGGGTAGCGTGTGCCAGTTCCGGGGAGATTTCCGGATCAGGGTTGGAGCACGCGAACACGATCGGGTTCGGCGCCATCGACAGCAGGCCTTCAGCGCTCAGCAGGTTCGGACCGGACAGGCCCACGAACACGTCAGCGCCTTGCAGGGCGTCAGCCAGGGTGCGCTTGTCGGTCGCGTGAGCGAACACAGCCTTGTACTGGTTCAGGTCGTCACGGCCGGAGTGGATCACGCCGGTACGGTCGACCATGTAGATGTTTTCGATGTTGGCGCCCATGCTCACCAGCAACTTCATGCAGGAGATAGCGGCAGCGCCCGCGCCCAGGCAGACGATCTTGGCGTCAGCCAGGGTTTTGCCAGCGATTTCCAGGGCGTTGATCATGCCCGCAGCGGTCACGATAGCGGTGCCGTGCTGGTCATCGTGGAATACCGGAATGTCGCACTGTTCGATCAGAGCGCGCTCGATCTCAAAGCACTCAGGTGCCTTGATGTCTTCCAGGTTGATGCCACCGAAGGTGATGGAGATGCGCTTGACGGTGTCGATGAAGGCTTGCGGGCTTTCGGAGTCGACTTCGATGTCGAAAACGTCGATGCCGGCGAAGCGCTTGAACAGTACGCCTTTACCTTCCATCACTGGCTTGGAAGCCAGTGGGCCGAGGTTACCCAGGCCGAGAATCGCGGTGCCATCGGAAATGACTGCAACCAGGTTGCCTTTGCCGGTGTACTTGTAGGCCAGTTCAGGATCGCGGGCGATCTCGCGTACTGGTTCGGCTACGCCCGGGCTGTACGCCAGCGACAGGTCGCGAGCGGTAGCAGTGGCCTTGGTGAGCTCGACACTCAGCTTCCCTGGACGAGGATGGGCATGATATTCGAGAGCGGCAGTTTTCAGATCAGACATTTTGGCATTCCGCTTTTTACTGTTGGACAGACTGGTCAGCGAGGATACGCGCCTCGCAAAGTCCCCACAAGACTGACCGGTCACCCCTGTCAAGCGCCCTGCCCTACGACTTTGGGCCAAGAGCCGCGGAACACAAGGGATCGACTGTTCACAATCGAGCGAAAAAATGTCTACAATTTTTTTGTCACTGCGACGCTTGCAGCATCGCCGGATCGGTCAATGGCAACATCCAGCGCGGCTGACCCTCCTTGAGTCCGCCACGGCGCGAACGGTCCAGCACCCAGCCACGCGCCTCGACCTGCTTGCCTTCCAGGCGTTCCAGCGAGGCGATATCGAATCGCGCCAGTTGATTGGGTGCAACACGCAGTACAACTGAATCCTGCAACTCGATCCAAACCCCGCCGCGATTGCGCTGAACCTTGCTCACACGACCACTGAGCACGGCAAACCCGGACGCGCTGATCTGATCCGCCTTCAGTACAGGTGACTGGCGCCACACACCGAGCCCGGCCTGACGGGCGCTGCGCTCCGCGGCCTGCTGACACACGACCAGATCGACATTCGGTGCTACTGCCACCAGGAAACCGAGGCCCTCGGCGAGCATTTGCGCCTCAAGGTTGGCGCCATCAGCGCCGTAGACGTGGGCCAGGGTGCGGCCGTAGCGATCTTTGCTTTCTTTACCGGGCAACAAACCGAGCTGCCCATCGCTGGCCGCCACCAACGCTTCGAGACGCTTGCGCGCCGCCACTGCGAACGGTTCGTCGGAACGGCCCTTCTTGCCCAGCTCCGGCGTATTCAGGCCGATCATGCGCACATTGCGACCATCGTCCAGGCGCAAGGTGTCGCCATCGACCACCCGCTCCACGGCGACAGAGGCCAGCCCCTCGGGTGCCGGGCAGAACGCCTGGGCGCCGGAAAGCCAAATCGCGGACACAAAAAAGGCGCCCGCAAGGGACGCCTTTTTTAACAGCAAGGAAAAGCCCATAAGGCTCTTTAACCTTACTCTGCAGCAGCTGGAGCTTTCTTGCCGAAAGCACCGAAACGGTCTGCGAAGCGCTGAACGCGGCCGCCAGTGTCCAGAGTCTTCTGCTTACCGGTGTAGAACGGGTGGCATTCGTTGCAAACGTCGATCGCCAGGGCTTTGCCGAAGGTCGAACGGGTTTCGAACTTGTTGCCGCAGCTGCAGGTAACAGCAACTGCTGGGTATTCTGGATGGATATCAGCTTTCATGGTGTCTTCCTCGGGCTAGCGTGCCGCCACCCAACACTATTGTTGAATACCGCACGTAATTAGGCCGCGGATTCTACCAGACAATGCCAATCACGCAAGCTGTCCCTGAGACCGACCGTCTGCTAGGCTCCCGGACCAATACGCGCCCCCTGTAGGAGCAAGCTTGCTCGCGATGAGGGCGTGTCAGTCAGCCTATGTATTGCCTGACACGACGCTATCGCGAGCAAGCTTGCTCCTACAGGGGACATGCAACCCCGCTTTTATCTTTCGCTAATCGAGATCCCCCCGCGTGCCCGACGCCATTCTGCGCCTCGCCCTGCCTTCGCCGCTGCGCCGCCTGTTCGACTACCGGGCGCCGGCCGGCGTGCTGCGCGCGCAGTTGCACCCCGGCATGCGCCTGCGGGTGCCGTTTGGCCGGCGGGAGATGATCGGTATTCTGGTCGAAGTCGCCGACACCAGTGAAGTCCCGGCGGAGAAGCTCAAGCCGGCCCTGGCGCTGCTGGACGCCACGCCGCCGCTACCGCCCGCGCTGTTCAAGCTGTGCCTGTGGACTTCCCAGTATTACCAGCACAGCCTTGGCGACACGCTGAGCTGGGCCTTGCCGGTGCTGCTGCGCCAAGGTGAACTGGCCGAAGCGCGCCAGGAACGTTTCTGGTCCGCCGCACCCGGCGCCAGTCTTGATGACCCGCGCATCGCCCGCGCCCCGCGTCAGCGCGAAGCCCTGGCAACGCTGGCCCAACACCCCCACGGCGTCGCCCATCAGTTGTTGAGCAAACTGATGCTGAGCAAAGACAGCCTGGACCTGTTGCTGGCCAAGGACCTGGTGCAAGTCGAGATCCGTCGACACGCACCCGGCGCACGCCATGAACACTGGCTGGCGCAACCCGAGTTGCCGCTCAACCCGGAACAGCACGCCGCTTATGAAGCGATTCGCGCCGGGTTCGACAGTTATCACGCGTTTTTGCTGGCGGGCGTCACGGGCAGCGGCAAGACCGAAGTGTATTTACAGCTGATCCGCGAAACCTTGGAGGCCGGCAAACAAGCGCTGGTGCTGATCCCGGAAATCAACCTCGGCCCGCAAACCCTGGCGCGCTTCGAGCAGCGTTTCAATGCGCGCATCGCGCTGATCCACTCGGCGGTCAATGATCGCGAGCGCCTCGAAGCCTGGCTCGCCGCCCGTGACGGCGAGGCCGACATCATCATCGGCACCCGCTCGGCACTGTTCACACCGATGAAGAACCCTGGCCTGATAATCATCGACGAAGAGCACGACGGTTCTTATAAACAGCAGGAAGGTTTGCGCTACCACGCCCGCGATCTGGCGCTGGTGCGGGCGCGACAGGAAAACATCCCGATCGTCCTTGGCTCCGCGACACCTTCGCTGGAAAGCCTGCACAACGCCTACACCGGTCGCTACGGCCTGCTGCGATTGAACGAACGCGCCGGCGGCGCGAAGCAGCCACGGTTCCTGCGTCTGGATGTGAAAAGCCGTCCGCTGGACAGCGGCATATCCGGGCCGATGCAGCAGGCCATCGGCCAGACACTGGCTGCTGGTCAGCAAGTATTGGTTTTCCTCAATCGCCGAGGTTTCGCGCCGACCCTGCTGTGTCACGACTGCGGCTGGATGTCCGAGTGCCAGCGCTGCGATGCGCGCATGACGGTGCATCAACGTTATGGCGAGCTGCGTTGCCACCATTGCGGCTACGTCGAACGCGTGCCGCGCCAATGCCCGAAGTGCAACAAGGTCGATTTGCGCCCGGTGGGTGCCGGCACCGAACGGGCCGAAGAACGGCTGGCGATTTTGTTCCCGGACTACCCGGTACTGCGCGTCGACCGCGACAGCACCTCGCGCAAGGACGCGATGAACCAACTGTTCGCAACGATTCAGAAGGGCCAGCCGTGCATCCTGATCGGCACGCAAATGCTCGCCAAAGGGCACCACTTTCCACGGGTGACGCTGGTATCGATCCTGGATGCCGACGGCGGGCTGTTCTCCGGCGACTTCCGCGCCAGCGAGCGCATGGCGCAACTGATAGTCCAGGTCGCGGGCCGTGCAGGTCGTGCTGAAGAGCCCGGTAAAGTGATCATTCAGACACACCTCGCCGACCATCCGCTGCTGATTCAGCTGACCGAGCAAGGCTACTTTGCATTTGCCGAGCAAGCCTTGAGCGAGCGTCGCGCTGCCGGCCTGCCGCCGTTTGCACATTTGGCGTTGTTGCGGGCCGAAGCGCATAAACCGGGGCAGGCCGAAGGTTTTCTAGATGAAGCCTGCAGCGAAGCCGAGCGATTGCTGGCGGAACAGAACCTGACCGGCATCGAGCTACTGGGGCCGGTGCCCGCACCGATGGAACGCCGGGCCGGACGTTATCGCGCTCAGCTTTTGTTGCAGGCGACAGCACGGGCGCCGCTGCACAGGCTGCTGGCCAGTTGGTTGCTGGTGCTGGAGCAGATGCCGAGCGGGCGGGCGGTGCGCTGGTCGCTGGATGTTGATCCGGTCGATTTGTATTGATCGGGAGATCGCTATCGCTGGCAAGCCAGCTCCTACAGGGGTTTTGTGGTGATACCTGCCTGGGTGAACACCAGCGATAGCAGTCCAATTGTCACCACACATCCACAACCTGCCTGCTAAGGTTGGCAAGCCCGTCTTCGCAACGGATAATGCCCAGTTTTTCCACCAGCGCATGATGCGCCGCCGCGCCAGCGGTCGAAAGAGAAGACCATGAAAGACACCATTCGCCAGCTGATCCAACAAGCCATCACCCAACTCGTCAACGAAGGTGTGTTGCCTGAAGGCCTGTCGCCGGCGATCCAGGTGGAAAATTCCCGCGACAAGAAAAACGGCGACTTCGCCAGCAACATCGCCATGATGCTGGCCAAACCGGCCGGTATGAAGCCGCGCGATCTGGCGGAAAAAATCATCGCCGCGCTGCCGGCCGATGAAAACATCACCAAGACCGAAATCGCCGGCCCTGGCTTCCTGAACTTCTTCCAGAACACCGATGCCCTGGCCTCGCGCCTCGACGCGGCCCTGGCCGACGCCCACATCGGCGTGCGCAAGGCCGGTCCGGTGCAGCGCACCGTGGTCGACCTGTCGGCCCCGAACCTGGCCAAAGAGATGCACGTCGGCCACTTGCGTTCGACCATCATTGGCGACGGCGTAGCCCGCGTGCTGGAATTTCTCGGCGACGAAGTCATCCGTCAGAACCACGTCGGCGACTGGGGCACCCAGTTCGGCATGCTGATGGCTTATTTGCAGGAAAACCCGATAACCAGCGATGAGCTGTCGGACCTGGAAAACTTCTACCGCGCCGCCAAGCAACGCTTCGACGAATCCGAAGAGTTCGCCGACCGCGCCCGTGGCCTGGTGGTCAAGTTGCAGGCCGGCGATGCCGACTGCCTGGCGCTGTGGACCAAGTTCAAGGACATCTCGCTGTCCCACTGCCAGAAGATCTACGAACTGCTCAACGTCAAACTGACCATGGCCGACGTGATGGGCGAAAGCGCCTACAACGACGACCTGATCAATGTGGTCAACGATCTGAAAGCGGCGGGCATGCTGGTCGAGAGCAACGGCGCCCAGTGCGTGTTCCTCGATGAATTCAAGAACGCCGACGGCGACCCGCTGCCGGTGATCATCGTCAAGGCCGACGGCGGCTACCTCTACGCCACCACCGACCTGGCAGCCGTGCGCTACCGCAGCGGCAAGCTCAAGGCTGATCGCGCACTGTACTTCGTCGACCAGCGCCAGGCCCTGCACTTCCAGCAAGTGTTCGCTGTGGCGCGCAAGGCCGGTTTCGTGACCCATCCGATGGAAATGGAACACATGGGCTTCGGCACCATGAACGGCGCCGATGGCCGTCCGTTCAAGACCCGTGATGGCGGCACCGTGAAGCTGATCGACCTGCTGACCGAAGCCCAGGAACGCGCCTACGCCCTGGTGAAAGACAAGAACCCCGAGCTGGCCGAAGCCGAGCTGCGCAACATCGCCAAGGTCGTGGGCATCGGCGCGGTGAAATACGCCGACCTGTCCAAGCACCGCACCAGCGACTACAGCTTCAACTTCGACCTGATGCTCAACTTCGAAGGCAACACCGCGCCGTACCTGCTGTACGCCTACACCCGCGTGGCCGGCGTGTTCCGCAAACTCGGCAAGGACTTCAGCGAAGTCGAAGGCCAGATCGTGCTCGAAGCACCGCACGAACACGAGCTGGCGGCGAAACTCGCACAGTTCGGCGAAGTGCTGAACAACGTGTCCGAGAAAGGCACGCCGCACATCCTCTGCACTTACCTTTACGACGTCGCCGGCCTGTTCTCCAGCTTCTACGAGAACTGCCCGATCCTCGCCGCCGACACCCCGGCACAAATGCAGAGCCGCCTGCGTCTCGCCGCACTGACCGGACGCACCCTCAAGCAAGGCCTGGAACTCTTGGGCCTGGAAACTCTGGAGCGTATGTAAGTTGGCCGCCAAGAAAAAACCTGCACCCAAGCGTGGCGCCAGCCGTTACCAAGCTCCTGCAAAGCAACCGATTCCGGGTTGGTTGTGGATGGTTATCGGCCTCACGGTCGGCGCGTTCCTAGTGTTTCTGATGAAACTGGAACCGGGCAAGGGCAGCGATACGGTCAAACGCGAGAAAGTGGAGCAACAGAAAGCCACCAAGATCGCCGAGGCCAACAAGACCCCGCCGAGCCCGACGCAACCGGTGAAGCCGAAGTACGACTTCTACACCTTGCTGCCGGAATCGGAAGTCATCGTGCCGCCGGACGCCGTGCCGGAGAAGACCCTGCCGACGCCACAGGTGCCAGCGATTCCGACTACGCCGGTGACCCCGGCCGAAGCGGCGAAGATCGACACCGCACGCGCCCAGGCAGCCCTCGCCGGGATTACGCCGCCACCCGCGCCACCGGTCAAGGCTGCACCGGTGACCAAGTTCTTCCTGCAGGCCGGCTCGTTCCGTAAAGAGGCTGATGCGGACAAGGTGCGCGCGCAGATCATTCTGTTGGGCCAGGCTGTGGCGGTCGAGTCCGGCACAGTCAAGGACGAAACCTGGTATCGGGTTTTGGTCGGACCGTTCAGCAATCGCGAACAACTGACCACCGCCCAGAAACAACTGGCGGGTGCCGGCTTCAGCAACTTGTTGTTACAACAACGCCAGAACCGCTGAGTCCTTAAGGAACACCGCGTCATCGTTCTTCGCCAGCAGGCCGGCTTCCACAGGTTATGTATCGTTCGCGGTATCGCGAACGCCGTGAAGTCCACGGTTCACCGTATCCGTGAAAGTCACACAACCTGTAGGAGCCGGCTTGCTGGCGATGGCGTCAGACCACACAACACAACCTTGTGCACGAAACACCGCTCGTCCCTTCTCCCGCCTTGCAGTTGAAAAACGCCCCACCACCCCCATATGAATGGGCATAAGGCATTTTCGCCCCGCTGCGTGGAGACTCTTCCCTTGACCACCATCGTTTCAGTTCGCCGCCACGGCAAAGTCGTCATGGGCGGCGACGGCCAGGTTTCCCTTGGTAATACCGTGATGAAAGGCAACGCGAAAAAAGTTCGCCGCCTGTACCACGGCCAGGTCATTGCCGGTTTTGCCGGTGCCACCGCCGACGCCTTTACCCTCTTCGAACGTTTCGAAGGCCAGCTTGAAAAGCATCAGGGCCATTTGGTCCGTGCCGCCGTCGAACTCGCCAAAGAATGGCGCACCGACCGCTCCCTGAGCCGCCTCGAAGCCATGCTCGCCGTCGCCAACAAAGACGCTTCCCTGATCATCACCGGTAACGGCGATGTGGTGGAGCCTGAAGACGGCTTGATCGCCATGGGCTCCGGCGGCGCTTACGCTCAAGCGGCCGCCAGCGCACTGCTGAAAAAGACTGATCTGTCGGCCCGCGAAATCGTCGAAACCGCCCTCGGCATCGCCGGCGACATCTGTGTATTCACCAACCACACCCAGACCATTGAGGAGCAGGACTGCGCCGAGTAAGCCTGTCTCGGCCCCGTGCCACGGCTCATTCTTGCTTGAGGTCCTTTAAATATTATGTCCATGACTCCCCGTGAAATCGTCCACGAACTCAATCGCCATATCATCGGCCAGGACGATGCCAAGCGCGCCGTCGCCATTGCCCTGCGTAACCGCTGGCGCCGGATGCAGCTGCCTGAAGAGCTGCGCGTTGAAGTAACCCCCAAGAACATCCTGATGATCGGCCCGACCGGTGTCGGTAAAACCGAGATCGCCCGTCGCCTGGCAAAACTGGCCAACGCACCGTTCATCAAGGTCGAAGCGACCAAGTTCACCGAAGTCGGCTATGTCGGCCGCGACGTCGAATCGATCATTCGTGACCTGGCCGATGCGGCGATCAAGCTGCTGCGCGAACAGGAAATCGTCAAGGTTCGTCACCGCGCCGAAGACGCTGCCGAGGAACGTATCCTCGACGCTCTGCTGCCACCGGCACGCATGGGCTTCAGCAACGACGACGCCCCGACTGCCGATTCCAACACCCGTCAGCTGTTCCGCAAGCGCCTGCGTGAAGGTCAGCTGGATGACAAGGAGATCGAAATCGAAGTCGCCGAAATGGCCGGCGTCGATATCTCCGCGCCACCGGGCATGGAAGAAATGACCAACCAGCTGCAAAGCCTGTTCGCCAACATGGGCAAGGGCAAGAAGAAGGCCCGCAAGCTCAAGGTCAAGGAAGCCCTGAAGCTGGTCCGTGACGAAGAAGCCGGTCGCCTGGTCAACGATGAAGAGTTGAAGGCCAAGGCGCTGGAGGCGGTCGAGCAGCACGGTATCGTGTTCATCGACGAAATCGACAAGGTCGCCAAGCGCGGCAACTCCGGTGGCGTCGACGTGTCCCGCGAAGGCGTGCAGCGCGATTTGCTGCCGCTGATCGAAGGCTGCACCGTCAACACCAAACTGGGCATGGTCAAGACCGACCACATCCTGTTCATTGCCTCCGGTGCTTTCCACTTGAGCAAGCCGAGCGACCTGGTGCCCGAGCTGCAAGGCCGTCTGCCGATCCGCGTGGAACTCAAGGCCCTGAGCCCGGAAGACTTCGAGCGCATCCTCAGCGAACCGCATGCATCACTCACCGAGCAATATTGCGCACTGCTGAAAACCGAAGGCCTGGGCATCGAGTTCCAGCCAAGCGGGATCAAGCGCATCGCCGAGATTGCCTGGCAGGTCAACGAAAAAACCGAAAACATCGGTGCCCGTCGTCTGCACACTCTACTTGAGCGCCTGCTCGAAGAGGTGTCGTTCAGCGCCGGCGACCTGGCCAGCACCCATGACGGCAAGGTGATCCAGATCGACGCCGACTACGTCAACAGCCACTTGGGCGAATTGGCGCAAAACGAAGACCTGTCCCGTTATATCCTGTAGGTAATGTGATTCCTTGCAGGAGCCCGGCTTGCCGGCGGTGACGCACCCAAGATCGCCATCGCCAGCAAGCCGGCTCCTGCAAGGGTCAGATCACGCATACCAACGGACATCCGGTCATGACCCAACTCCCCACCGACATCAAACTGCACAAAGCCTCGAAAACCCTGTCGCTCAAATACGCGACCGGCGAGGAATACACCCTGCCCGCCGAGTTTCTTCGGGTGCACTCCCCCTCCGCCGAGGTCCAGGGCCACGGCAAACCTATCCTGCAATTTGGCAAGATCAACGTAGGACTGACCAAGATAGAACCGGCCGGTCAGTACGCACTGAAACTCACTTTCGACGACGGCCACGACAGCGGCCTGTTCACTTGGGAATACCTCTACGAACTGGCGCGACGTTATGACGCACTGTGGGAAGACTATCTTGCCGAGCTCAAAGCGGCCGGAAAAACCCGCGATCCGAACGAATCTGTCGTCAAACTGATGCTCTAGCCCGAGCCTCTTGTTCATTAGAAGGCATTTTCTAATTTCATCTGCTTGAATGCTCCGCTCCAGGACCTCTGATTGGTCTGCTTGCGAAAAAAATTAAACTCGGGTAACCAATGGAACTGGCAAGTTCCCTGCAGTGCTCTCTGCATTAAAAAAGCAGCGATGCAGTATTAACGGTCACCCCGAGCAGCAGTACCTGGCATTAGCTGTGAGACTACACAGCGCGACCCGGTACTCGTCTCAGGACAATGGAGCGTCGTAGATGAGTAACAAGAATAACGATGACTTGAAGTATCAAGCCTCCGAAAACACCTTGGGGCTGAATCCTGTCGTTGGACTGCGTGGAAAAGATCTACTGGCTTCAGCTCGAATGGTGCTCAGACAGGCCGTCAGGCAACCGATTCACAGTGCCAAGCATGTCGCGCATTTCGGCCTTGAACTCAAGAACGTGCTGCTTGGCAAATCCGAGCTGCAACCGACCAACGAAGACCGTCGTTTCGCTGATCCGGCCTGGAGCCAGAACCCGCTCTACAAACGTTATCTGCAGACTTACCTGGCGTGGCGCAAGGAGCTCCACACCTGGATCGACGAAAGCAATTTGCCGGCGCATGACGTCGGGCGCGGGCATTTCGTCATCAACCTCATGACCGAAGCACTCGCTCCGTCCAATACGGCGGCCAACCCCGCAGCGGTCAAACGCTTCTTCGAAACCGGCGGCAAAAGCCTGCTCGACGGTCTCTCCCATCTGGCCAAGGACATCGTGCACAACGGTGGCATGCCGA
The DNA here is from genome assembly GCF_900187435.1 of Pseudomonas sp. Irchel s3b5. NCBI lineage: Bacteria > Pseudomonadati > Pseudomonadota > Gammaproteobacteria > Pseudomonadales > Pseudomonadaceae > Pseudomonas > Pseudomonas sp. Irchel s3b5. The sequence continues at coordinate 309,175 of NZ_FYDY01000003.1, read as the reverse complement.
GCCAGGTCAACATGGGCGCGTTCGAGGTCGGCAAGACCCTGGGCGTGACCGAAGGCGCAGTGGTCTTTCGCAACGACGTGCTGGAACTGATCCAGTACAAGCCGACCACCGAGCAAGTCTATGAGCGCCCACTGCTGGTAGTACCGCCACAGATCAACAAGTTCTACGTTTTCGACCTAAGCCCGGAAAAGAGCTTGGCGCGGTTCTGCCTGCGCAGCAATGTTCAGACGTTCATCGTCAGCTGGCGCAACCCGACCAAGGCGCAACGCGAGTGGGGCCTGTCGACTTACATTGAGGCGCTCAAAGAAGCCGTCGACGTGATCACTGCAATCACCGGCAGCAAAGACGTGAACATGCTCGGCGCCTGCTCCGGCGGGATCACCTGCACCGCACTGCTGGGCCACTACGCGGCAATCGGCGAAAAAAAGGTGAATGCCCTGACCCTGCTGGTCAGCGTGCTCGACACGACCCTGGACAGCGACGTTGCCCTGTTCGTCAACGAGCAAACCCTCGAATCCGCCAAGCGTCACTCCTACCAGGCCGGTGTGCTGGAAGGCCGCGACATGGCGAAAGTCTTCGCCTGGATGCGCCCCAACGACCTGATCTGGAACTACTGGGTCAACAACTACCTGTTGGGCAACGAGCCGCCGGTGTTCGACATTCTGTTCTGGAACAACGACACCACTCGCCTGCCTGCCGCGTTCCACGGCGACCTGATCGAAATGTTCAAAAACAATCCATTGATCCGCCCGAACGCACTGGAAGTGTGCGGCACGCCGATCGATCTCAAGCAGGTCACTGCCGACATCTTTGCCCTGGCCGGCACCAGCGACCACATTACCCCGTGGCGCTCCTGCTACAAGTCGGCCCAACTGTTCGGCGGCAAGGTTGAATTCGTGCTGTCCAGCAGCGGGCATATCCAGAGCATCCTGAACCCGCCAGGCAACCCGAAATCGCGCTACATGACCAGCACCGAAATGCCCGTCAACGCTGATGACTGGCAGTTGGAGTCGACCAAACATACCGACTCCTGGTGGCTGCACTGGCAGGCCTGGCAGGCCGAGCGTTCGGGCAACCTGAAAAAGGCACCGTTGAAACTGGGCAACAAGGCCCATCCGGCAGGTGAAGCTGCACCCGGCACCTATGTACATGAGCGGTAACTGACACACCTCGCCCCTTGTAGGAGCGAGCTCGCTCGCGATGGACGTCAACGATAACGCGCGCTGTCTGGATGAATGCGTTGCCTTTGCGTTTTTCGCGAGCAAGCTCGCTCCTACAGGGGATCGGGGAAGAATTTGACAACGCGACCCACAGGGCCCCGAAGCATGCCGCAACCCTTTATATTCCGTACCGTCGAGCTGGATGGCCAGACGCTCCGCACGGCGGTACGCCCCGGCAAGCCTCACTTGACGCCCTTGCTGATATTCAACGGCATCGGCGCCAACCTGGAGCTGGTATTTCCGTTCATCGCGGCGCTCGACCCGGACCTGGAAGTCATCGCTTTCGACGTGCCCGGTGTTGGCGGCTCGTCGACGCCGAACCGGCCTTTTCGGTTTCCGGGTCTGGCGAAGCTGACGGCGCGGATGCTCGACTACCTCGATTACGGGCAAGTCAACGTGATCGGTGTGTCCTGGGGTGGCGCGCTCGCCCAGCAGTTTGCCTTTGACTATCCCGAGCGCTGCAAGAAGCTCGTATTGGCCGCCACCGCGGCCGGTGCGGTGATGGTGCCGGGCAAGCCGAAAGTGCTTTGGTTGATGGCCAGCCCGCGGCGTTACATTCAGCCGTCCCACGTGATCCGCATTGCGCCGTTGATTTACGGTGGCTCGTTCCGTCGCGACCCGACCCTGGCCGCCAGCCATGCCGCAAAAGTGCGATCGGCCGGCAAGCTCGGTTACTACTGGCAACTGTTCGCCGGCGTTGGCTGGACCAGCATCCACTGGCTGCACAAGATCAAGCAGCCGACCCTGGTGCTGGCGGGCGATGATGACCCGCTGATCCCGCTGATCAACATGCGCGTACTGGCCTGGCGGATTCCCAACGCCCAGTTGCACATCATCGATGACGGGCATTTGTTCCTGATCACCCGGGCCGAAGCGGTCGCCCCGATCATCATGAAATTCCTGGAAGAGGAGCGACAGCGCGCGGTGATGCATCCGCATCCGGCGCCAATGGGCGGCTAAACCTTGATTGAAAGGGAACGGCAGGACGCCGTGCCGCGCAACAACCCATTACAGCGTCTATGGTGTTCTGGTTCGGTATTTGTATTTGGCCTGAAGACGAAGGAGTGTTGAGTCATGCGCGATAAACCCGTGAGGGAGTCTCTACCCACTCCCGCCACGTTCATCAACGCACAAAGTGCGATCACCGGTCTGCGCGGCCGGGATCTGCTGTCGACTCTGCGCAGTATGGCCGCTCACGGTTTGCGAAACCCGGTGCACACGGCACGCCATGCCTTGAAACTGGGCGGTCAACTGGGGCGCGTGTTGCTGGGGGACACCCTGCACCCGACCAACCCGCAGGACGCCCGTTTCGCGGACCCGGCATGGAGCCTCAACCCGTTTTATCGTCGCAGCCTGCAGGCCTACCTGAGCTGGCAGAAACAGGTCAGTCAGTGGATCGACGAGAGCAACATGAGCCCGGACGACCGTGCCCGTGCGCACTTCGCCTTTGCCTTGATCAACGACGCCATGTCACCTTCCAATAGCCTGCTCAATCCGCTGGCGATCAAGGAAATCTTCAACTCCGGCGGCAACAGCCTGGTGCGCGGCATGGGCCACCTGGTGGACGACCTCCTGCACAACGATGGCCTGCCCCGGCAAGTCACCAAGCATTCGTTCGAGGTCGGCAAAACAGTCGCCACCAGCACCGGCGCGGTGGTGTTTCGCAATGAGCTGCTGGAGTTGATCCAGTACAAACCCATGAGCGAAAAACAGTACTCAAAACCCCTGCTGGTGGTGCCACCGCAGATCAACAAGTTCTACATTTTTGATTTGAGCCCGCACAACAGCTTCGTCCAGTACGCACTCAAGAATGGCCTGCAAACCTTCGTGATCAGTTGGCGCAACCCGGATGTGCGCCACCGTGAATGGGGGCTGTCGACTTACGTTGAGGCCGTGGAAGAAGCCATGAACGTCTGCCGGGCCATCACCGGTGCCCGAGAGGTCAACCTGATGGGCGCCTGTGCCGGCGGGCTGACCATTGCGGCGTTGCAGGGACACTTGCAGGCCAAGCGACAGCTGCGCCGGGTCTCCAGCGCGACGTACCTGGTGAGCCTGCTCGACAGCCAACTGGATTCGCCTGCCACCCTGTTCACTGACGAACAGACCCTGGAAGCCGCCAAGCGCCGTTCTTACCAGAAGGGCGTGCTGGACGGGCGCGACATGGCCAAGGTCTTCGCCTGGATGCGCCCTAACGATTTGATCTGGAGCTACTTCGTCAACAATTACCTGTTGGGCAAAGAACCGCCAGCATTCGACATCCTCTACTGGAACAACGACAACACGCGCCTGCCTGCCGCCCTGCACGGTGATTTGCTCGACTTCTTCAAGCACAACCCGTTGAGCCATCCGGGCGGTCTCGAAGTCTGCGGCACGCCGATTGATTTGCAGAAGGTGACCGTCGACAGCTTCAGCGTTGCCGGGATCAACGACCACATTACGCCGTGGGATGCGGTGTATCGCTCAACGCTGCTGCTGGGTGGCGAGCGACGCTTCGTGCTGTCCAACAGCGGTCACATACAAAGCATTCTCAATCCACCGAGCAACCCGAAAGCCAACTACGTCGAGGGCGCCAAGCTGAGCAGCGACCCACGGGCCTGGCTCTACGACGCCAAACAAGTCGAGGGCAGCTGGTGGGGCCAATGGCTGAGCTGGATCCAGGAACGCTCGGGCGCGCAAAAAGAAACACACGCGGCGCTCGGCAACCAGAACTATCCACCGATGGAGGCGGCACCCGGCACTTACGTGCACGTGCGCTGACGTTCAACGAGCCACGGCAGCTGCCTGCCGTGGCATGACCTGATCGATAAGAAGACTGGATGAAAACCCGCGACCGGATCCTCGAATGTGCCCTGAGTTTGTTCAATGAAAAGGGCGAACCGAATGTCTCCACCATGGAAGTTGCCAACGAAATGGGCATCAGCCCAGGGAACCTCTACTACCACTTCCACGGCAAGGAACCGCTGATTCTCGGACTGTTCGAACGCTTTCAAAGCGAACTCGCGCCACTGCTCGACCCTCCGCCCGATGTCGAATTGGCACCCGAGGATTACTGGCTGTTCCTGCACCTGATCGTCGAACGCCTGTCGCACTACCGGTTTCTGTTCCAGGACCTGTCGAACCTCGCCGGGCGCTTGCCGAAACTGGCCAAGGGCATTCGCAATCTGCTCAATTCACTCAAGCGCACATTGGCGTCGTTGCTGGCGCGTTTGCAGGCGCAAGGCTTGCTGGTCAGTGAAACCCAGGCGCTTGGGCAACTGGTGGAACAGATCACCATGACATTGCTGTTTTCACTGGACTACCAGCGAATTCTCGGCCGCGAAGGTGAAGTGCGACTGGTGATTTACCAGATCATGATGCTGGTGGCGCCGCACCTGCTTGCGTCGATGAAGGCGGCGACCGAACAGATGGCGATGGAGTATCTGGAAGACCAATGAGATCTGTAGGAGCTGCCGAAGGCTGCGATTTTTTTCCATACAAACAAAAACGCCCGACCTTCACAGGCCGGGCGTTTTCATGAGCCCTGAAATCAGGACTGACTGGTTGGCGTCGATGGAGCTGGCGCGGCAGTCGGGGTTACAGCAGGGGTCGGCGCGATTGCAGAGTTCGACGAACTGACTGCAGGTGCCGGGGTTGCCGGTTTGGCGGCAGCCACTGCTGGTTTTGGCGCTGCTGCTTTCGGCGCAGCCGGCTTTTTCACAGCTGGTTTTTTCGCCGCAGCAGGTTTAGCCGCTGCGGTTTTGGCCGCAGGTTTAGCTGCTGGCTTGGCAGCCGGTTTAGCGGCGGCTTTCGCGGCAGCTGGTTTGGCCGCTGGCTTGGCTGCAGCAGGTTTTGCTGCCGCTGTCTTGGCCGCTGGTTTTGCAGCTGCTTTAGCCAGTGGTTTTGCAGCGGCTTTGGCTGCTGGTTTGGCTGCTGCAGTTTTCGCTGCAACAGGCGCAACCTTGGCACCGGTCAGCTTTTCGATTTGCTTGGTCAGGGTATCGACCTTGCTGTGCAGTGCCTTGACTTCATTGCGGCTCGGTACGCCCAGGCGCGAAATGGCACTGTTCAGGCGCTTGTCGAAAGCCCCTTCCAGTTCATCCCACTTGCCCAGCGCACGGTCCTTCACGCCGCTGATGCGCGACTTGGCCGAAGAAGCGGAGTCCTTGGCGGCGTCGACGGTCTTGCCAACAGCGCTCTTGGTGAGCTTCTCGGCTTTCTCGCCGTCCTTAACCAATGCATCGAAGAGCTTGCTGCCGTCAGTGTCGATCTTCGAGTACACGCCTAAGCCAGCCAGCCAGATTTTGCGGGAGTAGTCTTCGACTTTCCCGATCCACGAGCTGCCTTCTTTGTCAGTAGTCTTTTTGCCAGCCATCCCGTTCTCCTTAAGATTTACGCGCGACACGTTCGAGCAATGCCGTCAGCTCATCGAGCTTAGCAGAGAGTGTCTCAACGTCATGTTTAGACGGAATGCCGATACGATTCAAGGCACTTGCGACACGAGTGTCAAACGCCTTCTCGACACGATCGAGTTGAACTTCGACCTTGCCTTTGAAAGTGCTCACTTCGGTCTTGGCTTCATCGATCTCGGCATTCGCTGCTTCAAGTTTCTCAGCGACTACTTTTTTGCCTTTCTTTTCAACAACCTGACCTGCCTTGATCAGTTCCTGAAAGTACTCGCCACCCTCTTGACCGACCTTGGTGTAAGCACCCAGGCCTGCCAGCCAGATCTTGCGGGCATAGGATTTGACGTCGCCCAGAGCAGTGGTCGATGCGTCGATTTTTTTCTTCAGAATAACTTTGGCCATGGTGCACCTCACGCGCAGAAGGTTTGAGGAACTGCCCGCAAGAAGTGTCGGGCTTGGGCACAAAGGTAGGGAGAAAAATTAGAAACGGCACCCTAACAACTGACATAGATAGAGGGTTGCCTCTGACTGTAGGAGCAAGCTTGCTCGCGAAGGCATCACCTCGGTGCAACTGAAATACCGAGTTGCCTGCATCACCAGCAAGCGTGCTCCTACAAGAGCGCGTTTATGCGAGGGCTTTATCCAGCGCCTTTTCGATTTCCGCTTTGATCATGCCGCTCATGGCCGACATCATCAGGCCCAGCTCCACATCGACCTTGATCAAATCTTCGCTGACATGCACCGCGCCTTTCACGCCCGAACGCTTGAGGTTCAAGGTGTCGCCGGACCATTGCGGCTCCAGGCCATACTGGTCGGAAAGTTTCTGCGCCAGCTTGTCAGCCTTCTCGCGGGCCGCTTCCTTACCCAGGCCGTGGGTACGTTCAACACTAATATGGGCCATTGAATGACTCCTGCTTTATGAATGCTTGTTCGGTGAATCTTGACCGCCACTGCGGCAAAACGTCCCGAGGGTGATCCATCTTACCTTCAGCCTTGCCAAGACAAAGCATCCCTTGGGGATTAGAATGTCGCGCATTCTCTTTTGGTGACAGCGATATGACTGATCAGCGCAAAGGCAGCGATGCCGAACCCACCACTCACTTCGGCTTCAAAAACGTTCCGGAAAGCCAGAAAGCGGAAAAAGTCGCTGAGGTTTTCCATTCGGTAGCCGCCAAGTACGACCTGATGAACGACCTCCTGTCGGGCGGCATGCACCGTCTGTGGAAGCGCTTTGCGATCGAATTGTCCGGCGTGCGCAGCGGCAACCGCGTGCTCGACATCGCCGGTGGCACGGGCGACCTGACCAAAAAGTTCTCGCATCTGGTAGGCCCGACCGGCCAGGTCGTGTTGGCCGACATCAACGAATCCATGCTCAAGGTCGGTCGCGACCGCCTGCTGGATCTGGGTGTGGCCGGCAACGTCGAGTTCGTCCAGGCCGACGCTGAAAAGCTGCCGTTCCCGGACAACCATTTCGACTGCGTGACCATCGCTTTCGGCCTGCGCAACGTCACGCACAAGGAAGACGCCCTGCGTTCCATGCTGCGCGTGCTCAAGCCGGGCGGTCGTTTGCTGGTACTGGAATTTTCCAAGCCGACCAACGCGCTGATGTCCAAGGCCTACGATGCCTACTCGTTCGCCTTCATGCCCCTGATGGGCAAGCTGATCACCAACGACTCGGAAAGCTATCGTTACCTCGCCGAATCGATCCGCATGCACCCGAACCAGGAAACCCTGAAGTCGATGATGGTCGAGGCCGGTTTCGACCGCGTGACCTATCACAACATGACTGCAGGCATCGTCGCTCTGCACCGCGGCATCAAGCCCTGATGCTGCTCGCCGGCCTGCTCGCCAGCGTTGAACTCGGCATCAACCGGGTGCTGCGTCTCGACAGCACGGCGCTGCCGCGGCTGGCGCATCTGACCGGCAAAGTGATTGCGGTCGACTGTCGCAGCCCGGCGCTGCAACTGTTCATCCTGCCCAGCGACGAAGGCCTGATGCTCGCCTCCCAATGGGAAACCGGCGCCGACTGCACCTTGCGTGCACCGGCCTCGAGCCTGTTGAAACTGGCCATGAGCAAGGACAAGACTTCGATCCTGCACGGCCCTGAAGTCGAACTCGATGGCGACAGCGGCGTGCTGCTGGAACTGGCGGCGATCCTTCAGGACCTGGAGCTGGACTGGGAGTACGAGCTGTCGCGCTGGCTCGGCCCCGTGGCCACGCAACTGGTCGGCGGTCACCTGCGCAGCCGCGCCCGCTGGTATCAGCAAGGCTTCGCCAGCCTGGGGCAGAACCTGAGCGAATACCTGGCCGAAGAATCGCGCACCCTCGTCGGTCAGCGCGAAGCCGAAGCCCGATTCAGTGAACTGGACCGGATCAAACTTGATCTGGAACGTCTCGAGGCGCGTTTCGAGCGCCTTTCCCGATCCCTCGACCCAAGCGATAACGCATGAAGCTGCTTGCCGTCCGCCGTTTGTTGCGCATCCAGCGCGTCGTGATCCGCTACCGCCTCGATGACCTGCTGTTCGCCCTGCCGCTGCCCTGGTTCTTGCGGGCGCTGCGTTATGCCTTGCCGTGGCGCTGGTTCCCGCGCAAGACCCTGGACCTGAGCCGTGGCGCACGCTTGCGCCTGGCGTTGCAGGACCTGGGGCCGATCTTCATCAAGTTCGGGCAGATCCTGTCCACCCGTCGCGACCTGCTGCCCGAAGACATCGCCGATGAGCTGATGAAGCTGCAGGACCGCGTACCGCCGTTCGACTCGCAGGTGTCGGTCAAGCTGATCGAAGAACAGCTCGGCAAGAAAATCAGCGAAGTGTTCAGCCGTTTCGACGTTGAGCCGCTGGCCTCTGCGTCGGTGGCCCAGGTGCATGCCGCACAGTTGAAAACCGGCGAAGAAGTCGTGGTCAAAGTGATCCGCCCGGGACTCAAGCCGATCATCGCCCAGGACCTGGCGTGGCTGTTCATTCTTGCCCGCACCGCCGAAAAACTCTCGTCCGATGCGCGTCTGCTGCACCCGGTGGACGTGGTCAGCGATTACGAAAAAACCATCTACGACGAACTCGATCTGTTGCGCGAAGCGGCCAATGCCAGCCAGTTGAAGCGCAATTTCGAAGGCTCGCCACTGCTGTATGTGCCGCAAGTCTATTGGGACTGGTGCCGCCCGAAAGTGCTGGTGATGGAGCGCATCTACGGCATCCAGGTCACCGATCTGACGACCTTGGCCGACCAGCGCACCGACATGAAAATGCTCGCCGAACGCGGCGTGGAGATCTTCTTCACCCAGGTGTTCCGCGACAGCTTCTTCCATGCCGACATGCACCCCGGCAACATTTTCGTCAGCACCGTGACTCCGTGGAGCCCGCAATACATCGCGATCGACTGCGGCATCGTCGGCAGCCTGACCCCGGAAGACCAGGATTACCTCGCACGCAACCTCTTCGCCTTCTTCAAGCGCGATTACCGTCGTGTAGCGCAGCTGCACATCGACTCGGGCTGGGTCCCGGCGGAAACCAAACTCAATGAATTCGAAGCCGCGATCCGCACCGTGTGCGAGCCGATCTTCGAAAAACCGTTAAAAGACATTTCCTTCGGCCAGGTGTTGATGCGCCTGTTCCAGACCGCGCGTCGCTTCAACATGGAAGTGCAGCCACAGTTGGTCCTGCTGCAAAAAACCCTGCTGAACATTGAAGGTCTGGGGCGTCAGCTGTATCCGGACCTCGACTTGTGGAACACCGCGCAACCGTTCCTCGAACGCTGGATGCGCGAGCGCGTCAGCCCCAAAGCCTTGCTCGGCAACGTGCACAGCCAGTTCGAACAGCTGCCGCACCTGGCCAACATGGCCCGCGACCTGCTCGAACGCATGTCCCAGCCCCACGCCTACGACCCGCCGCCACCGTGGCATCGACGCCGCGACGACTGGTTCCTGCGCCTGCTCGGCACCACGCATCTGGCTGGCGGCGCCATCCTGGCCGCTGGCGGGCCATTGAATCAGTTGGCCTATTGGCCGGCTGGCATCATGATGGCCGTCGGTTTGTATCTGGTCGTTCGTCGATAGCCAGTTGGGTTAACGACTGGCACACTGTTTGAACGTTGGGTTCGACTAATGAAGTGTCGGGCCCGCTGTCGGAGTCGAAGATGAAAAACTGGCTGGACGAGATCAAGTGGGACGCCGACGGCCTGGTGCCGGCGATTGCCCAGGATCACAAGACCGGGCGCGTCCTGATGATGGCCTGGATGAACCGCGAAGCACTGGAACTGACCGCTGCCGAGAACCGTGCCATTTACTGGTCGCGTTCCCGTGGCAAGCTGTGGCGCAAGGGCGAAGAGTCCGGCCACGTGCAAACCCTGCACGAGATGCGCCTGGACTGTGACGCCGACGTGATCATTCTGATGGTCGAGCAGATCGGCGACATCGCCTGCCATACCGGCCGTCAGAGCTGCTTCTACCGCGTCTATGAGAACGGCGACTGGACAACAGTCGACCCGGTTCTGAAAGATCCGCACGCCATCTATTCCGCAGGACACAAACATGAGTGACACTCTGACCCGTCTGGCCGAGGTACTGGAGGAGCGCAAAGGCGCCGCCGCCGACAGCTCGTATGTCGCCAGTCTGTACCACAAGGGCTTGAACAAGATTCTGGAAAAAGTCGGCGAAGAGTCGGTCGAAACCATCATTGCCGCCAAGGATGCCGCCATCAGCGGTGACTGCAGCGATGTGATCTACGAAACCGCCGATTTGTGGTTCCACAGCATGGTCATGCTCGCCCAACTGGGGCAGCATCCTCAGGCTGTACTCGATGAACTGGACCGTCGCTTCGGTCTGTCCGGACACGCCGAGAAAGCCTCGCGCCCGTCCGCCTGAATAACTGTTAGAGAGGAGCAGCAACATGGGCATTTTTGACTGGAAACACTGGATCGTCATCCTGGTTGTTGTCGTACTGGTGTTCGGTACCAAGAAGCTGAAAAATCTCGGCACTGACGTCGGCGAGTCGATCAAGGGCTTCCGCAAAGCCATGAACGATGACGAAAAACCGGCCGACCCGAACGCGACCCCGGCCCAACCGGTTCCGCCTGTTCAGCCACAAGCTTCTGTGAACCAGCCGCACACCATCGACGTGCAGGCGCAGAAAGTCGAAGAGCCGATCCGCAAAGACGTGTGAGCACTGACTAATGTTTGGTATCAGCTTCTCTGAACTGCTGCTCGTCGGCCTCGTCGCCCTGCTGGTGCTGGGTCCCGAGCGCCTGCCGGGCGCAGCGCGAACCGCCGGCCTGTGGGTCGGGCGCCTGAAGCGCAGCTTCAATGCGATCAAACAGGAAGTTGAACGTGAAATCGGTGCTGACGAAATTCGTCGGCAACTGCACAACGAACACATCCTGTCGCTTGAGCAGGAAGCGCGGAAGATCTTCACGCCGACCCAGCAAGAGCCGACACCTGTCGAGCACGTGGGCGAGCAGACGATTCAAACGCCTGCCGCCGCTGTCCCACCGGCAGCCGCTCCGATAGCGGAACCTGCGCCGGTTGTGGCAGCAATGCCGGTTGAACCCGTTGCTCCAGCCGCCGCGCCGACAACGCCAGCGCCTACTGACACCACTTTGCCGCCGCGAGCCCCATGAGCGATCTCCCTGAAAATGACCAGCACATGCCGCTGGTTTCGCACCTCACCGAGTTGCGTACCCGCCTGCTGCGCTGCGTAGCGGCGATCTTCATCATTTTTGCCGGGCTGTTTGCCTTCACCCAGCAGATCTACACCTTCGTCTCGACGCCGCTGCGTGCTTACCTGCCCGTTGGCGCGACGATGATTGCCACCGATGTGTCGTCGCCGTTCCTGACGCCACTGAAGCTGACCATGATGGTCTCGCTGTTCCTGGCGATCCCGGTGATCCTGCATCAGATCTGGGGCTTCATCGCACCTGGCCTGTACAAGCATGAAAAACGCATCGCCATGCCCTTGCTGGTCTCCAGCATCTTTCTGTTCTACGCCGGCATGGCGTTCGCCTATTTCCTGGTGTTCCCGCTGATCTTCAAGTTCTTCGCCGCCGCCACCCCGGCCGGTGTGGAAATGATGACCGACATCACCAGCTACCTCGACTTCGTCATGACGCTGTTCTTCGCCTTCGGCGTGGCGTTCGAAATCCCGGTGGCCGTGGTGCTGCTGGTGTGGATCGGCGTGGTCGACGTCAAGTACCTGAAGAAAATCCGCCCGTACGTGATCATCGGCTGCTTCGTGGTCGGCATGATCCTGACGCCGCCGGACATCTTCTCGCAGACCCTGCTGGCCATACCGATGTGGATGCTGTTTGAAGTCGGCATCCTGTTTGGCAGCCTGATCAGCAAGCGTGGCGAGCATCCGGACGATCAACCGGCTGACGATCACAACGACCAGCCGCCAGCGACCCAAGCGTGAACCTGCTGCTCCTCGAAGAGGCCGATTTCATTGCGGCCGACCGGGCGATCCTGCGTGATCGCCGGTTGACGCACATGCAGGAAGTTCACCGCTGTGAAGTCGGCGACAGCATGCGCGTCGGGCGAATCGGCGGGCTGATGGGCTCGGCCGAAGTGCTGCGCCTGGACGCCGATGAAGCCGAACTGCGCGTCTCCCTCGACCAACCGCCACCGGCCAAGCTGCCGCTGACCCTGGTGTTGGCACTGCCACGGCCCAAAATGCTGCGCAGGGTGTTTCAGACCGTGGCGGCCATGGGTGTGCCGCGGATCGTGCTGGTCAACAGCTATCGCGTCGAGAAGAGCTTCTGGCAGACACCATTCCTTGAACCTGAAGCGATTCGTGAACAGTTGATTCTTGGCCTCGAACAGGCCCGGGACACTGTGCTGCCAGAAATCATGATCGAGAAGCGCTTCAAGCCGTTCGTTGAAGACCGTCTACCCGCGATCGCCGAAGGCACCCTCGGCCTGGTTGGCCACCCCGGCAACTACCCGCCCTGCCCCCGCGGCCTCAGCGAACCGGTGACCCTGGCCATCGGCCCGGAAGGTGGCTGGATTCCTTACGAGATCGACTTGCTGGGCAAGTCCGGCCTGCAAGCGGTACAACTGGGCGATCGAATCCTGCGCGTCGAAACCGCCGTGACCGCGCTGCTGGCACGCCTTTTCTAAACCCCCGACACAATCACTGTGGCGAGGGGGCTTTTCCCCGCTTGGTCGCGAAGCGGCCACTGCTGTTGCTCCGGTCAAACCGCATGCACCACTTTTACGGCTGCTGCGCACCCGAACGGGGGCAAGCCCCCTCGCCACAGCTCACCACGCATCTGAAAAACTCTCAGCACCTTCAGATACGCCCAGTGCAGCCGATACATCTCCCATAAAACCAAATGATGGTCCGGGGAGTTTTCAGCATGTACCAATGGCTAGCCGAGAGTCTGGGAAACGTCAGCGTCAAACGCAAACTGGGGATCGGGTTTGGTCTGGTGCTGTCTCTGACCCTGTTGATCACCTTTACCGGCTGGACCGGCCTGAGCGACGTGATCAGTCGCGGCGATAAACTGGGTTTCATTTCCGAGATCAATGGGCTGACCAAAGATCTGCGCATCGCGCGCCTGGACTACGAAATGCGTCGCGGCGAACAAGGCCCGGGCGTCGTCAACGACTTGCTGGGCAAGCTCGAAACCAGCCTTCAGACCGCCCGCACCCTGATCGAGCAACCGGCTGATGCCGCCAAGGTTGATCAGCAATTGACTGCACTCGCCGAGTACCGTCGCGCGTTCAGCGAAATGATCCAGGCCGGCGCCGACCGCGAAGATGCCCGCAGCAAACTCGGCAGCACCGCCGACAACGCCGTAGCCCGCGTGGCCGACGTGGAAAAATCCATGCTCCAGGGTGAAAGCGTGAGCGCCTTCAACAGCGTGATCGACCTGAGCAAACTGATCCAGCAGGCGCGCTTCCAGGTTCGCGGTTACACCTACAGCGGCAAGAGCGACGCCGAACAGCCCGCGCTGAACGCTATCGATGACGCCCTGAAAAACCTCGAAAGCCTGCCAGCCAAACTGCCTGAGGAACATCTCGCCAACCTGCAACAGGCGACCGACTCGCTCAAGGCCTATCGTGCCGCCGTCAGCCAGTTCCGCGACTCACAGTCCGCCAGCGCCAAGGCACTGGTGCGCATGGCTGCCCAAGGCAACATCCTGCTGGACGTGAGCAACCAACTCACCACCTCGCAAACCGTTATCCGCGACACCGACGCTGCCCATGCCAAAAACATGCTGACCCTCGCCACCGTGCTCGCCACAGCTTTCGGCCTGCTGGCCGGGTGGGCGATCACCCGCCAGATCATCATTCCGCTGAACCAGACCCTGGCCGTGGCCCAGCGTGTGGCCAGCGGCGATCTGACCCAAAACCTGATCTCTCAGCGTCGCGATGAGCTCGGCCAGCTGCAGCGCGCCATGCAGAGCATGACCCAAGGCTTGCGCGAACTGATCGGCGGCATCAGCGATGGCGTGACGCAGATTGCCAGCGCCGCCGAAGAGTTGTCCGCCGTCACCGAGCAGACCAGCGCCGGGGTCAACAATCAGAAGATTGAAACCGACCAGGTCGCCACTGCCATGAACGAGATGGCCGCCACCGTGCAGGAAGTCGCGCGCAATGCCGAGGAAGCCTCCGAAGCCGCCGTCGCCGCTGACCAGCAAGCTCGCGAAGGTGACAAGGTAGTGGGTGAAGCCATCGCGCAGATCGAGCGCCTGGCCAAGGAAGTGGGTCATTCCACCGAGGCAATGGGCGAACTCAAGCGCGAAAGCGACAAGATCGGCAGCGTGCTCGACGTGATCAAATCCGTGGCCCAGCAAACCAACCTGCTGGCACTCAACGCCGCGATTGAAGCCGCTCGCGCCGGTGAAGCCGGACGCGGTTTTGCCGTGGTCGCCGATGAAGTCCGCAGCCTGGCCCAGCGCACCCAGAAGTCCACGGAAGAAATCGAAGAGCTGATCGTCGGCCTGCAAAACGGCACCCAGCAGGTCTCGACCATCATGGACAACAGCCGCGCCCTGACCGACAGCAGCGTCGAACTGACCCGCCGTGCCGGTGGTTCACTCGAAAGCATCACCCGCACGGTCTCGGCGATTCAGGCGATGAACCAGCAGATTGCCGCTGCCGCCGAACAGCAAAGCGCCGTGGCCGAGGAGATCAACCGCAGCGTGCTGAATGTGCGTGATGTGTCGGATCAGACTTCCGCTGCCAGTGAGGAGACAGCGGCCTCCAGCGTTGAGCTGGCACGGTTGGGGACGCATTTGCAGATGTTGGTGGGCAAGTTCAGGGTTTGAGGTGATCCGCATGCCTCGGCTCACTCAGGACCGAGGTGATGCAATCGCGGGCAAGCCCACACAAAGTTTCCGGCGCTCATGCGGTTTGCGTAACACCACCGGACCCTGTGGGAGCGGCGGTGCGGCGATCCGACTTGCCCGCGAAAGCAATCGACCCGACGCTACCGGTACAGAATCTGGTGCAAGCTCAAGAACAAACTTCAAGCCATAAAAAACCCGCTTTCGCGGGTTTTTTCATTACGCCATCTGAGGCTGTTCGCTCATTGGCTTGAGCGGTAGCAGTGGCGCGTGAGGGTCGGCCTTGACCGACTTGCGCCAGGCGTTGAGCCACTCTGGGTGACCTTCGCTCCAGACCTGCTCATGCAGGCGGGCCAAAGCCACCGGATCGCTCAGCAGTTGCACACGCTCATTGTTGGTCAGCCCTTCAGGGCCGACTTTCATGGCGTGACGAACCCGTTCGATCCGCAGCCATTCGATCGGCTCGGCCTGACCGTGACGGGACGTCGCCAGCGAACACGCCAGGGCGTTCTGCTGTGGATCGACCACCGAACGGACGAAGCCGTCGTTCAGTGCGTGCCAGCGGTTCTCGTGGGTGTACTGGTCGGTGGCCAGCAGCGCCTGTGGCGGATTGTATTCCTCAGGAATCAGGAACAGGCTCTCGTCACGGGACTTCAGGCCCAGGCCAACACGGCTGGAGATCACCGACACCGGGATCGACAGCATCAACGAACCGACAATCGGCACCAGCCACCACAGGAAGCTCGGGTTCAGCCAGATCACCAACAGTGCCCAGAAGAAGCCCAGCAGCGTTTGCGGACCGTGTCGCTTGACCGCCTCGCTCCATGGCGTGGAGTCGTCGTCACGTTGCGGCGAGTTCCAGGTCGCGGCCCAGCCGAGGAACGCGGCGAGGACGAAACGGGTGTGGAAAATCATCCGCACCGGCGCCAGCAGCATGGAGAACAACATCTCCAGCAGCATCGACAGGGTCACCTTGAACTTGCCGCCGAACTCTTTCGCGCCCTTGGCCCAGATCAGGATGATGCTCAACAGCTTCGGCAGGAACAGCAGCACGATGGTGGTCGAGAACAGTGCAATCGCCTTGTCCGGGTGCCATTGTGGCCACAGCGGATAGAGCTGGCGCGGTTCAAGGAAGTACTGCGGCTCCATCAACGTGTTGACCGCCAGCAGCGCCGTCGACAACACAAGGAAGAAGAACCACAACGGCGCCGACAGGTAAGACATCACGCCGGTCAGGAACACCGCACGGTGCACCGGGTGCATGCCCTTGACCAGGAACAGGCGGAAGTTCATCAGGTTGCCGTGGCACCAGCGACGGTCACGCTTGAGTTCGTCCAGCAGGTTCGGCGGCAGTTCTTCGTAGCTGCCCGGCAAGTCGTAGGCAATCCACACGCCCCAACCGGCACGACGCATCAACGCGGCTTCAACGAAGTCGTGGGACAGGATCGCACCGGCAAACGCGCCTTTACCCGGCAACGGCGCCAGGGCGCAGTGCTCGATAAACGGCTTCATGCGGATGATCGCATTGTGACCCCAGTAGTGCGATTCGCCCAGCTGCCAGAAGTGCAGGCCCGCGGTGAACAGCGGACCGTACACGCGGGTCGCGAATTGCTGCATGCGCGCATACAGGGTGTCCATGCCCGACGCACGCGGCGCGGTCTGGATGATCCCGGCGTCCGGCGTGGCTTCCATCAAACGCACCAGACTGGTCAGGCAATCGCCGCTCATTACCGAATCGGCGTCGAGGACGACCATGTACTTGTAGTCACCACCCCAGCGACGGCAGAAGTCGTCGAGGTTGCCGCTTTTACGCTTAACGCGACGGCGACGGCGGCGATAGAAGATCTTGCCGAAGCCCCCAGCCTCACGGCAGACGTCCAGCCAGGCCTGCTGCTCGGCAACGCAAATGTCGGCGTCGTTACTGTCGCTGAGCACAAAGAAGTCGAAGCGATCCAGATCACCGGTCGCTGCAACCGACTCGAACGTCGCGCGCAGACCCGCGAACACACGAGGCACGTCTTCGTTGCAGATCGGCATCACCAGTGCGGTGCGCGCATCTTTCGGAATTGGCTCGTTACCGGCGCTTTTACCAGAGATACGGTATTTATCGTGCCCCGTGAGCAACTCGAGGAAGCCCATCAGCGCAGTCCAGAAACCGGCCGACACCCAGCAGAACAAAATCCCGAACAGAATCAGGATGCTGGTCTGCAAGGCATACGGCAGCACTTGCGTGGCGGTTTGCAGCAGCGGTTGGTGCAGCACTTCGTTCAGGTCGACGAACGACCAGCCCTGGTACGGCATGATGCCTTTCATGTACCAACCGGCGACGATAGTCTGGCCGAGCATCAGCACCAACAGAATGTAGCGACGGATCGAACCCACGGTGCGCCAGCGCGCGGCCGGCAGGACGCGTTCGTCCTTCGGCGGCTGTGGCGGGTTGGTACGACCGGTCATCCGACGCCAGCCACGCACCAGAATGTTGGTGCGCCACGGCTCCGGCACAACCTTGGTCCGGCGGATTGGCGGGGTCGCCTTGAGGCAGACCCGACCATTGGCGTCGAGCGCCAGCATTTCCGCATCCTGCAACTCTTCGGCAGTGCTCAGGGTCAGGCGCTTGCCCACCGAAGCCTGGGCGGCCTCGGTCGGAGCGTCGAACGTGGATGACGACAGGCGTTCATGCAGCTCGCTGAAGGACCGGCAACCCGCGAGCTCCGCGCGTTGCTGGTCGGTCATCGGCAGATGCGCCAGATACTCGGCAAGAGTTTCTGGCTGTACTTGAGAATTACTCATCGGCAGGCAACTGGTAGCTCCAGGTCTCGGTCAGGACTTCTTCAGTCGGCGCCGATTCCGGTGTGGCTGGGGCCGCGCCGGCAGCGACAGGCTGCTGGGCGTCTTTGTTTTTGGCCTTGTCCTTGGCATCTGCAACCGGCTTGACGTCGGCCTGCTTGGCCTCCGCTGCCTTGGCGTCCTTGTCTGCTTTCTCTTGTTGCTTGGCAGCAACCTTGTCGGCCTTGGCAACCGACGAGTTCGACGCCGGAATCGAGGTCTTGGCCAAGTCCGCAGGCACGATGTTCTGCACCAGCGCGGCACGCATTTCGGTGGCCTTGCTCGGATCCTTGACCTTCATGCGCAGCGTCAGGCGCCAGCCCTTGGTTTCAGGGTTGTAGCGCACGCTGTTCTCGACCAGTTCGGCGTTGTCACCAACGCTGACCTGGCTGCGAACGTCCGCATCGGCAGGCAAAGCGGCCAGGGACGGACCTTCGAAATCCACAAGGTAAGCCACGCTGCCGTCCGGCTGACGAATCAGGTTGGACTGTTTAACGTCACCGGTGGAACGCAGGGTTTGTTTGACCCAGGCGCTGTCCGGGGCGTGGATCGACGCTTCGTCCATGGTCCAGTGCATACGATAAGCAACATCGAGTGGCTGGCCAGGTTCCGGCAACTTTTCCGGGTTCCAGAAGGCTACGATATTGTCGTTGGTTTCGTCGGCGGTCGGAATTTCGACCAGATCGACGGTGCCCTTGCCCCAGTCGCCCTTCGGCTCGATCCAGGCGCTTGGGCGCTTGTCGTAGCGGTCGTCGAGATCTTCGTAATGGCTGAAGTCGCGACCACGTTGCAGCAGACCGAAACCACGCGGGTTCTCGACCGAGAAGTTGCTGACAGCCAGGTGTTTCGGGTTGTTCAGCGGACGCCAGATCCACTCGCCATTGCCGGCATGGATCGCCAGGCCGCTGGAGTCATGCAGTTCACGACGGTAGTTCAGCACTTTCGACGGCTGGTTGGCGCCGAACAGGTACATGCTGGTCAACGGCGCGATACCCAGTTTGCCGACCTTGTCACGCAGGAACATCTGCGCCTTGACGTCGACAATGGTGTCGCTGCCCGGACGCAAGGTCAGGCGATAGGCACCGGTGGCACGTGGCGAATCCAGCAGCGCAAAGATCACCAGGTGCTTGTCGCCCGGTTTTGGCTGTTGAATCCAGAACTCGCGAAAACGCGGAAATTCTTCGCCGGATGGCAATGCGGTATCGAGCGCCATGCCGCGGGCGGACAGACCATAGACGTGACCCTTGCCGACGACGCGGAAGTAGCTCGCGCCGAGCATGGTCATGATTTCGTCTTGCTTGTCGGCCTTGTTGATCGGGTACAGCACACGGAAACCGGCATAACCCAATTGCTCAGTGGCCTTCGGGTCGAAGTTCAGGTCGCCGAAGTCGAAACGACTTGGGTCGTACTTGATCTCTTCGACAGTGTTCGCGGTGATTTCGTTGATTTTCACCGGCGTATCGAAATGCATGCCCTGGTGATAGAAGGACAGCTTGAACGGCGTCTTCTGATCAGCCCACTCGGCTTTTTCGGTCAGAAACCGGATTTTCTGATAGTCCGCGAATTTCATTTCACGGAATTCGTTCGGCAGGTTACTGCGCGGCGCTTCGTACTTCTGCCCGGCCAGCTCTTTTGCCTTGACCGATACATCATCCAGATTGAATGCCCAAAGCTGGCCGGCGCTGAACAGGCAGAGCAGTGCAGAGCCCGCTACCAGTGCGTTACGTAACCGTTTGGCAGACAATTTTGGTGCATTACAGGGACTAACAATCACGAGCAACCCTCGCCGAAAACAGATCAAAAAACCAACGGCCAGTTGAAGGGTTTGTGAGGAATGCGGTGTGAAAAAACCGACCCTACAAACCACTCTTGCCAAGTTGGCGAGCATTGTTCCGACTCCGCTGGGGCAAAATGATTCCCCAATCGGATCCAGACAAGTCTCTACCTAAGTCAAAATGGACCAACGAACGCCGATCCCCGTAGCGCGCGATTATCTAGTAGGCCGCGTTACAACGCATCAGGGGTAACAAAGTATTTATCGCGAAAAACCCCTGTTTGCAGCCGAAATGAGCTTAAAAACTTGTTTCAAGTGCTTTCAGGTCTGTAACAGGAAGGTTACCGGGCCATCATTGACCAGGTGCACCTGCATATCCGCGCCGAATCTACCCGATGCCACAGTGCCATGCACTTGTTTCGCTTTGGCTAATAGATAGTCGAAAAGCTCCTCTCCCAGCGCCGGAGGGGCCGCGGTCGAGAAACTCGGGCGCAACCCGCTCTTGGTATCGGCAGCCAGGGTGAACTGCGAGACCAGCAGCAACCCGCCACCCACATCCGCCAGGGACAGGTTCATCTTGCCCTCGGTATCGCTGAACACCCGATAGTTAAGCAGTTTATTGAGAAGTTTGTCGGCGCTGGCCCGGGTGTCCTCGGGCTCTACAGCCACCAACACCAACAAACCCTGGTCAACCGCACCGACCACCTCGCCCGCTACCTCGACTCGCGCGCCACGCACGCGTTGCAGCAAGCCTTTCATGCTTCTTCGGGCGCCAGGTCCAGCAAACGGTGAGCCATCTGCTTGGCGGCCCTTACCAGCGCGTCAGTGATGCCCGGTTCGGAAGCGGCGTGGCCGGCGTCGCGAATCACCTGCAATTCACTGTTCGGCCAGGCCTGGTGCAATTCCCAGGCGTTATCCAGCGGACAGATCACGTCATAGCGACCATGCACGATCACGCCCGGCAGATGGGCAATCTTGCCCATGTCGCGAATCAGCTGGTTCGGTTCGAGGAAGGCATTGTTCGTGAAGTAGTGACATTCGATGCGCGCAATGGATAACGCACGCTGCGGCTCGGAGAACCGATCGACCACCAGCGGGTTTGGACGCAGGGTTGCGGTGCGACCCTCCCAGGTCGACCAGGCCTTGGCCGCATGCATCTGGGCGATCTGATCGTTGCCGACCAGGCGCTTGTGGAAAGCGGTGAGCAGGTCGTCGCGCTCGTCCAGTGGAATGGGTGCGATGTAGTCCTGCCAGTAATCGGGGAACAGGCGACTGGCGCCTGCCTGGTAGAACCACTCGATTTCCTGCGGACGGCAAAGAAAGATCCCGCGCAGGATCAGGCCATGTACACGTTCCGGGTGGGTTTGTGCATAGGCCAGCGCCAGGGTCGAACCCCATGAGCCACCGAACAGCACCCATTTTTCGATGCCCAGGTGCTGGCGAATCCGCTCAAGGTCGGCGACCAGATCCCAGGTGGTGTTGTTTTCCAGGCTGGCGTGGGGAGTGGAGCGACCACAACCGCGCTGGTCGAAGGTGACAATGCGGTACAGGTTGGGATCGAAGAAGCAACGACTCTGGGCATCACACCCCGCGCCAGGGCCACCGTGGATGAATACCACCGGCAAACCTTGCGGTGAACCGCTTTCGTCAACGTACAGGGTGTGGGTCGCATCGACAGCCAGATCGTGCCGGGCGTAGGGTTTGATCTGCGGGTACAAAGTCTGCATTGCGCACTCCGTAAGGGGTCGAGGTCATCCCTGGGGGGACTTCTATTATTCTGCCGTGGGGCATCATAAACCCGATTTACGTCAATGAGCATGCCCAGCCTGGCAAGAGTTCGCAATCAAACCTGTGGCGAGGGAGCTTGCTCCCGCTGGGCTGCGTAGCAGCCCAAAAACCCTTCAACCGAGTTTTGTCAGATACACCTGACTGTCCGGGTTTACGACGGCTTCGCCGCCGGACGGGAGCAAGCTCCCTCGCCACAAAGGCCCACTTGCCAGCGTTTCGTGTTTAAGCGCTGTAGTGCTTTTCGCCCCACGCCAACAACCCTTGCAGCAATTCCTTCAACACCACTCGCGTCGGCTCCGCCAGGTCCGGGCGATAACGGAACGGCTCGAACTCTTCCATATACGTGCACTGCCCCAGCTCCAGTTGCGCGGCGTGAATGTTCTCGGCCGGGTTGCCGTAATGCCGGGTGATGTGGCCGCCCTTGAAGCGTCCGTTCAGCACGTGGGTGTAATTGTCGTGACGCGCACAGATGGCTTCCAGTTGCGTCGCCAACTGCGGATCGCAACTGGCGCCGTTGAAGGTGCCGAGGTTGAAATCCGGCAGCTTGCCGTCAAACAGGTGCGGGATCAGCGAGCGGATCGAATGCGCATCGAACAGCAGCGCGTAGCCAAACTCAGCCTTCAGACGCGCCAGCTCGTTTTGCAAGGTGCTGTGGTACGGCGTCCAGATCTGCTCAAGGTACGTCGCGCGTTCTTCTTTGGAAGGCTCCAGCCCTTCGCGGAACAAAGGCACGCCATCGAACAACGTGGCCGGGTACAGGCCGGTGGTTGCGCCGACATACAAAGGCTTGTCGTCGGATGGACGGTTCAGGTCGATGACGAACCGCGAATACTCGGCAGCCAGGGTGCTGGCACCCAGTTCAGCGGCGAAATCGTACAGCTGCGGGATGTGCCAGTCGGTGTCCGGCAGGCTTTTCGCCTGGGGGATCAATCCGGCTTCGACGGCCGGGGTCAGACGCACACCGGCGTGGGGCATGCTGATCAGCAGTGGCACACGGCCTTGTTTGAAGTTCAGAACCTTATCCACAACAGATCTCCTACAAACTTGATTCGACGCCGTGGCGCACGACGCGTTTTTCCAGGTCGCCGCCGAGCCAGTAACACAGGTCGGCCGGACGATCGATTTGCCACGCGACGAAATCCGCGACCTTGCCGGCCTCCAGCGAACCGTGGGTGTCGGCCATGCCCAATGCAGTGGCGGCATGAATCGTCGCGCCAGCCAGGACTTCTTCCGGAGTCATGCGAAAGCAGGTGCAAGCCATGTTCAGCATCAGGCGCAACGACAGCGCCGGCGAGGTGCCGGGGTTGAGATCACTGGCGATGGCGATTTTCACACTGTGCTTGCGCAGGGCTTCCATCGGCGGCAATTGGGTTTCGCGAAGGAAGTAAAAAGCACCGGGCAATAGCACGGCGACGGTGCCGGACTCGGCCATGGCGATGGCGTCGTCTTCGGTCATGAATTCCAGGTGATCGGCGGACAACGCGTGGTAACGCGCCGCCAGACTAGAGCCGTGCAGCGAGGACAACTGTTCGGCGTGCAGCTTCACCGGCAAGCCAAGTTCCTGAGCAATTATAAATACGCGCTCAACCTGAGCCGGGGAAAACGCCAGGTATTCGCAGAATGCGTCCACGGCGTCCACCAACCCTTCGGCGGCCAGGGCCGGGAGCATTTCAGCGCAGATGTGATCGATGTAATCGTCGGCGCGATCGGCATATTCCGGCGGCAAAGCATGAGCCGCCAGACAGGTGCTGCGCACACTGACCGGCAGTTCGGCGCCGAGACGACGGGCCACGCGTAGCATTTTGCGTTCGTTGGCCAGGTCCAGGCCGTAGCCGGATTTGATCTCGATGCTGGTGACGCCGTCGCGCATCAGGCTTTTCAGACGCTTGCTGGCGCTGGCGAACAATTCGTCTTCGCTGGCGGCACGGGTGGCGCGCACGGTGCTGGCGATGCCGCCGCCGCTGGCGGCGATTTCCGCGTAGCTGACGCCTTGCAGGCGCTGCTCGAATTCACCGCTGCGGTTACCGCCGAACACCGTGTGGGTGTGGCAGTCGATCAGACCCGGTGTGACCCAGGCCCCGTTCAAATCGTTGACCGCCGGGTACTCGCCCGCCGGCAGTTCAGCGCGAGGGCCGATCCACTCGATGAGCGCACCGGACGTCACGATGGCCGCGTCCTCGATAATCGAGTAGACGCCTTGGGCCATGGTTGCGACGTGGCAGTGTTGCCAGAGGGTTTTCATCCCTTAGTCTCCACAGTATTCAAAATCGAATCGCCAGCAAGCTGGCTCCTACAGGGTCCTGTAGGAGCTGGCTTGCCAGCGATGGGGGCATCACAGGCTAGGCAAAAGCTTGGTTGGAACCAGCTCAGTCAGGCACCGCGAAGCCAGCAGTTCAATCGCCGCATTGATGTCCGGTGCAAAGAACCGGTCCTTCTCATAAAACGGCACTTCTTTACGCAAAATGGCGCGAGCCTTTTCCAGTTTGGTCGAGGTCTTCAGGCCATTGCGCAGGTCCAGGCCCTGCGCCGCTGCCAGCCATTCAACAGCCAGAATTCCACGGGTGTTCTCGGCCATTTCCCACAGACGCTTACCGGCAGCAGGGGCCATCGACACGTGGTCTTCCTGGTTGGCGGACGTCGGCAGGCTGTCCACCGAATGCGGATGGGCCAGCGCCTTGTTCTCGCTGGCCAGTGCCGCCGCCGTCACCTGGGCAATCATGAAACCGGAGTTCACGCCGCCATTGGCCACCAGGAACGGCGGCAGTTGCGACATGTGCTTGTCCATCATCAGCGAGATGCGACGCTCGCTCAGAGAACCGATTTCCGCGATGGCCAGCGCCATGTTGTCAGCCGCCATGGCCACGGGTTCGGCGTGGAAGTTACCACCGGAAATCACGTCGCCTTCAGCAGCGAATACCAACGGGTTGTCCGATACAGCGTTGGCTTCGACGGCCAGCACTTCGGCAGCCTGACGGAACTGGGTCAGGCAGGCGCCCATGACTTGTGGCTGGCAGCGCAGGGAATACGGGTCCTGAACCTTCTCGCAGTTCTCGTGGGAATCGGACACTTCACTGCGCTCGCCCAGCAGATCGCGGTAAGCGGCAGCAGCGTCGATCTGGCCTTTCTGGCCACGGGCCGCGTGGATGCGTGCGTCGAACGGCGAGCGCGAGCCGAGTACCGCTTCAACGGTCAGACCGCCGAGGGCCAGGGCACCGGCAAACAGGTCTTCGCCTTCGAACAGGCCACGCAGGGCAAACGCGGTCGACACCTGCGTGCCGTTGAGCAGCGCCAGGCCTTCTTTGGCGGCGAGGGTCAACGGAGTCAGGCCGGCGACTTTCAGCGCTTCGACCGCTTCCATCCACTCGCCCTTGTAGCGCGCTTTGCCTTCGCCCAGCAGCACCAGCGACATGTGGGCCAATGGCGCCAAGTCACCGGAGGCACCCACCGAACCTTTCAGCGGAATGTGCGGATAAACCTCAGCGTTGATCAGGGCGATCAGCGCGTCGATCACCACGCGGCGAATGCCGGAGAAACCACGGCACAGGCTGTTGACCTTGAGCACCATGATCAGTCGTACCAGCTCGTCGCTGATCGGCTGGCCGACACCGGCCGCATGGGACAGCACCAACGAGCGCTGCAGGTTTTCCAAGTCTTCGCTGGCGATGCGGGTCGACGCCAGCAGGCCGAAACCGGTGTTGATGCCGTAAGCGGTGCGGTTCTCGGCGAGGATTTGTTCCACGCAGGCCACGCTGGCTTCGATCTGGGCCGAGGCGCTGTTGTCGAGGGTCAGTTTCACCGGTTGCTGATACACGTCACGCAGTTGAGCGAGGGTCAGTTGGCCGGGAATCAGGTTTAGCGCAGTCATTTTTGTGCTCCTTTTGAGAGTTTTTTATCAACTACCAGACGCTCCGGAGATGTCCGTTGTCCGTCGCTTCCGCCTTTTTGAGGGGGCTGGCGCCTTGGCACGCTGGTTTTGTATGGAAATCAGTTCAAGTTCGGTAAAGCTTTTTGCAACAAAGCAGGGTCTTTCAGAACACTGGCCGCAGCGGCAATGTCCGGCGCCAGCCAACGATCCTGATCGTAAGCCGGAACGCGCTCACGCAGCAGACGCCAGGCCGCATCGGTACCCGCGCCGAAGCGCTGCTCTTTCAGGAATTCAAACGCCTGGGCCGCCAGCAGATACTCGATGGCGAGGATCTGCGTGCAGTTTTCCAAGGCGCGGTGCAGTTTCAGCGCCGCGTTGGTGCCCAGGCTCAGGTGGTCTTCTTGCAGACCCGACGTCACGTAGTTATCCAACACTGCCGGTTGCGCCAACTGGCGGTTTTCCGCGCACAGCGAGGCGGCGACGTATTGCACGATCATCATCCCGGAATTCACTCCCGGGTTGGCCACCAGAAACGCCGGCAGACCGCTGACATGCGGGTTGATCAAGCGGTCCAGGCGACGTTCGGCGATGGAGCCGATTTCTGCCATCGCGATGGCCAGCAAATCCGCTGCCATTGCCACGGACTGACCGTGCGGGTTGGCCTGGGAAACGACGCGGTAGTTGTCCGCGGTGCCCAGCACCAATGGGTTATCGGTGGCGCTGTTGAGCTCGGTTTCGATCTGCTTGGTCGCGTGCGCCAGTTGATCGCGCGCGGCGCCGTGCACCTGCGGGATCGAGCGAATGCTCAGGGCGTCTTGCGTGCGAATGCCCTTGCTCTGGGCGATCACTTCACTGCCGTCGAGCAGTGCCCGCAGATTGATCCCGACCTGTTGCATGCCCGGGTGCGGCTTGAGCGCGATGATCTCGGCGTCAAACGCATCGATTTGTCCGCGCTGAGCTTCAAAACTCATGGCGCCGACCACGTCGGCCCATTCCAGCAGGCGCGTGGCATCGCCAATCGCCAGGCAGCTCAGGCCGGTCATGCACGGCGTGCCGTTGACCAGGCACAAACCATCCTTGGCACCCAGCTTGACCGGTTGCAGGCCTTCTTCAGCCAGCGCTTGCTGCGCGGAAACGACCTGGCCGCGATAGCTGACATTGCCGACACCCAGCAGCGCGATGCCGATGTGCGCCATGTGGGTCAGGTAGCCCACGGAACCCTGGGACGGTACTTGCGGGGTGATGCCACGGTTGAGCAGCGCCAGCAGGGCTTCGACGACCTGGCGGTGCAGGCCGGATTTGCCATGGCTGTAGTTGATGACGGCGGCGCACATGATCGAACGGGTCTGTTCGTTGGTCAGCGGTGTACCGACGCCGCAGGCGTGGCTGAGCAGCGTGTTGCGCGACAATTGGCTGAGTTGCTCGTCCTGCAGCGAGACGTTGCACAGCGCGCCCAGCCCGGTGTTGATGCCATAGGCGCGTTCGCCGCTGGTAACGATGCGCTGGACGATGGCTTGCGCGTTGTCGATGCGTGCCCAGACCGGCGCCGACAGCTCAAGCTGTGCGCCATGGCGGGCCACGGCGACCACATCCTGCCAAGTGACCTGCGCTTGGGTGATAACGATTTTTTCAGCCTGGGACATCTTTAACCTCGTACCTGATTATTGATGCAGCTTCACCGGCCCCATCGCTGGCAAGCCAGCTCCTACAGGGATTGTGTACACCTTGTAGGAGCCGGCTTGCTGGCGATGGGGGCCAGCACAACCACCACAAATTTCTTAAACCACCGCCGCCCGACGCTGCACAAAGCGGTCGACATATTCATCCGCCGGCGAATGCAGGATCTCTTTCGGCGTGCCGACCTGGATCAGGCGGCCGTCCTTGAGGATCGCGATGCGGTTGCCGATGCGCACGGCCTCGTCGAGGTCGTGGGTGATGAAGACGATGGTCTTGTGCAGGGTCTTTTGCAGTTCCAGCAACTGGTCCTGCATCTCGGCACGGATCAGCGGATCGAGGGCGCTGAAGGCTTCGTCCATCAGAATGATGTCGGTGTCCGCCGCCAAGGCGCGGGCCAGGCCCACACGCTGACGCATGCCGCCGGAGAGCTGATGCGGGTATTTGTTTTCGTAGCCCTTGAGGCCCACGGTGTTAATCCAGTGCAGCGCACGTTCACTGCACAGGGCGTTGCTTTCGCCACGGACTTTCAAGCCATAGGCGACGTTGTCCAGCACCGTCTTGTGCGGCAACAGGCCGAAGCTCTGGAACACCATGCTGATCTTGCGCCGACGAAATTCGCGCAGGGCTTCCATGTCGTATTGCAGGATGTCCACGCCGTCCACCAGGATCGCGCCGCTGGTGGGGTCGATCAGGCGATTGAAGTGGCGCACCAGGGTCGACTTGCCGGAACCCGACAGGCCCATGATCACGAAGATCTCACCGCTGCCGATGCTCAGCGACAGGTCATTCACACCGACCACGCAACCCGTCTCGGACAGCACCTGCTCTTTGGTTTTGCCCTGGCCGATCATGGCCAGCGCATCCTTGGAGCGGTTACCGAAAATCTTGAAGACGTTTTTGACTTCGATCTTGCTTACGGATGCGTTGTTCATTTGCTCACCTCATGCCGTGGCCGACCGTACGCCTGTGTAATGCGGTCGATGACCACTGCCAGAATCACAATCGCCAAACCCGCCTCCAGGCCGCGTCCGACGTTGAGGGTCTGAATCCCCACCAGTACGTCTTCACCCAAACCACGGGCACCGATCATCGAGGCAATCACCACCATCGACAGGGCCATCATGGTGGTCTGGTTGATACCCGCCATGATGCTGGGCAAGGCCAGCGGCAGTTGCACGCCGAACAGTTGCTGCCAGCGGTTGGCGCCGAAGGCGTTGATCGCTTCCATCACTTCGCCGTCGACCTGGCGGATGCCCAGATCGGTCAGACGGATCAGCGGCGGTGCGGCGTAGATCACCGTGGCGAAAATCGCCGGGACCTTGCCCAGGCCGAACAGCATCAGCACCGGGATCAGGTACACGAAACTCGGCATGGTCTGCATGATGTCCAGCAGTGGCATCAGCACAGAACGCAGGCGGTTGCTGCGCGCCGAGAGAATGCCCAGCGGAATGCCGATCAGCACCGAGATGACGGTCGCGACCATCATCAGCGCCAGGGTCTGCATCAGCTTGTCCCAGAGGCCGACCGCACCCACCAAAAACAGCAGACCGACGATCACGGAGGTGGTCACGATTTTACGGGTCGCGTGCCAGGCCACACCGGCCACGATGGCCAGCATCAGCCACCAGGGCGCCGCACGCAGCAGGCTTTCGAGATTGACGATGGCCCACAGCAGAGTGTCGGAAATGCTGCGGAACACGTCGCCGTAGTTGGTCACCAGCGAGTCGACCCAACCGTTGACCCAGTCAGCGATGGAAAAGGTAAAGCTTTCGGGAAACATAAGAGACTCTCAATCAAGGGGTTGCGATCAAGCATCCGACTGCCGTTGCCGACAGCCGGAGAAGCTCGACCTACAAGGCCGCGTCGATCTTTTTGGCTGCGTCTTCACTCACCCACTGGTGCCAGACTTCAGGATGTTCCTTCAGGAAGATCTTGGCCAGTTTTGGCGACTCGATTCGCTCTTTGCTCATGCGTGCCAGGTTCTGGTTCAGCAGGTCGATTGGCACGTTGACCTTTTCCAGCACGGCCACCAGCTCCGGGGCTTCGTCGTGGAACGTCTTGGACAGGCCGACCTTGATATCCACGGTCTTGTTCACGCCTGGTTTTTCTTCGAGTTTCACCACGTCGATCTGGCCCATCAGCGGGGTTGGCGACCAGTAGTAGAACAGGATCGGTTCGCCACGCTTGTAGCTCGACAGCACCGCGGCATCCAGCGCCGGGCCGGTGCCTGGGCGGAAGTTGGTGTAGCTGCTTTCCAGACCGTAGCTTTTGAGCATTTCGCTGTTGTCGAGCTCACAGGTCCAGCCGGCCGGGCAGTTGTAGAAACGGCCCTTGCCTGGCTCTTCGGCGTCCTTGAACACCGCGGCGTATTTGGCCAGGTCGGCAATGTTTTTCAGGTCAGGGGCCTTGGCTTCCAGCTTTCGCTTGGCATCGCCTTCGATGACGTAGCGCGGCACGTACCAGCCTTCGATCGCACCAACAACCGGCGCGCCGACGCCAACGACCTTGCCGGCTTTTTCGGCCTTGTTCCAGACCTCGCTGCGGCCGACCCACTCTTCGGCAAACACTTGAATATCGTTGCTGCCCAACGCGTTTTCCATGGTGATGGAGTTGCCCGGCAGGCTGTCAGTCTTGCAGTCGTAGCCTTTCTCCAACACGACTTGCATCACGTCGGTCAGCAGCATGGCGCTTTCCCAGTTCAAACCGGCGAATTTCACCGGCTTGCCCGACTCGCACCAACCCGCCGCCTGAGTGGCGCCGGCGCTGGCCAGCAGGCCCATGGAAAGCAATGTGGTCAGCAGGGTCTTGTTCGATTTCATTGTATTGACGCTCCTAATCATGAATGGGCTTACGGCAGTCAAGAGGCATCCAGCCCTGTCCACGTCCAGTCAGGCCTGCGCCGCAGCGCGACCCACATTCAGCTTTTGTTCGGTGATCGCGCCCTGCTCGACCGGCAGGATCAAATGATCAGGCACTGTGCCGTGCCATTTTTTTGCGCACACGTAATACAGGGCGGCGGGCAGCACCAGGCCGATGATCCAGGAAATATCCACACCCCCCAGGGCATCCACCAGCGGACCGGTATAGAACTTGGAGGAGATGAACGGCAGCTGCACCAACACACCGAAAACATAGACGCTGATCCCGAGAATGTTCCAGCGGCCGTAGCGACCGTTCGGGTCGGCCAGCGCCGGTACGTCATAGCGTTCGCGGGTGATGCAGTAGTAATCCACCAGGTTGATCGCGCTCCAGGGCGTGAAGAACGCCAGCAAGAACAGGATGAAGGACTTGAATGCACCGAGGAACGAGTGCTGGCCGAGCAACGCCATCAGGGTCGCCGCACCGACGATGACCAGCACGAACACCAGACGCTGCAAGCGCGTGACCTTCAGCTCACCACGGAAACCGCTGATGATGGTCGCGATGCACATGAAGCTGCCGTAGGAGTTCAGCGTGGAGATGGTGACCTTGCCGAACGCAATGCTGAAATACAGCAGCGCAGCGGTGGCACCGGCACCCCCCAGACCCACGATGTAGGCCACTTCGTGACCGGCGAATTGCCCGTTGGCCGAAGCGGCCGCGAACACGCCGAGGACCATCGCCACCTGTGCACCAATGACCGAACCTGCGCCTGCGGCGAAAAAGGTTTTCACCGAGGAAGTCTTGCTCGGCAGGTAGCGGGAATAGTCAGCCACATAAGGGCCGAAGGCGATCTGCCAGGACGCCGCGAGCGACACCGCGAGCAGGAAACTGCTCCAGCTGAAGTGGCGGATTTCCAACAAGGCGCCAACGTCAACCTGGCTCATCAGGCGGCTGAACAGATAAACAAAGGCAATCACGCCGATGACACTGGCAACACGGCCGATCCAATGGATCACCCGATAACCAAGCACTGTAACCAGCACGATGACACTGGCGAAAATGAGAATACCGACGGTGTCGCTCACGCCAAACAACTGGCCCAGCGCCTGGCCGGAAAGCACCGTGCCCGTTGCAGTGAAGCCCAGGTACATCAGGCACACCAGCACGATCGGGATGGCCGCGCCGTAAACGCCAAACTGCACCCGGCTGGAAATCATCTGCGGCAGGCCAAGCTTGGGCCCTTGCGCGGCATGCAGCGCCATCACGCCACCGCCAAGCAGTTGGCCGATCAACAGACCGATCAACGACCAGAACACATCGCCGCCCAGCACCACGGCCAGGGCCCCGGTGACAATCGCAGTGATTTGCAGGTTGGCCCCCATCCACAGAGTGAACTGACTCAACAGACGACCGTGTCTTTCCGCTTCAGGGATGTAGTCGATCGAGCGTTTCTCGATCAAAGGTTTGTTGCCTGCACGTTCGTTGCTGACAGCCATGATTCAACCTCTGTGGATTGTTATTCTGGGTTGTGTAACCCCTGTAGGAGCCGGCTTGCTGGCGATCCATGCGGCGCGGTGTATCTGGTGCACCGCATTGATGCTATCGCCAGCAAGCCGGCTCCTACAGGGCAAGCATTACTTGCCGGTGATCATCGGCAGGTTCAGCCCTTGTTCCTTGGCGCAGTCGATCGCGATCTGGTAACCCGCATCGGCGTGACGCATCACACCAGTGGCCGGGTCGTTGTGCAGCACGCGAGCGATACGCTCGGCCGCTTCATCAGTACCGTCGCAGACAATCACCATGCCCGAGTGCTGGGAGAAGCCCATGCCGACGCCGCCGCCGTGGTGCAGGGACACCCAGGTCGCACCGCTCGCGGTGTTGAGCAGAGCGTTGAGCAGTGGCCAGTCGGACACGGCATCGGAACCGTCCTGCATCGATTCGGTTTCGCGGTTCGGGCTGGCGACCGAACCGGAGTCCAGGTGGTCGCGACCGATGACGATTGGCGCGGACAACTCACCGCTGCGCACCATTTCGTTGAACGCCAGACCCAGCTTGGCGCGCAGACCCAGGCCAACCCAGCAGATACGTGCCGGCAGACCCTGGAAGCTGATGCGCTCGCGGGCCATGTCCAGCCAGTTGTGCAGGTGGGCGTCGTCCGGGATCAGTTCTTTGACCTTGGCGTCGGTCTTGTAGATGTCTTCAGCGTTGCCCGACAGTGCGGCCCAACGGAACGGGCCGATGCCACGGCAGAACAGCGGACGGATGTAGGCCGGTACAAAGCCCGGGAAGTCGAATGCGTTTTCCACGCCTTCTTCCTGCGCCATCTGACGGATGTTGTTGCCGTAGTCGAAGGTCGGTACGCCCATTTTCTGGAAGTCCAACATCGCTTTGACGTGCACGGCCATCGATTGCTTGGCGGCTTTGATCACAGCAGCAGGCTCGGTCTTGGCACGAGCGCGGTACTCGTCCCAGGTCCAGCCGGCCGGCAGGTAACCGTTAAGCGGGTCGTGGGCGCTGGTCTGGTCGGTGACCATGTCCGGGCGCACGCCGCGTTTGACCAGTTCCGGCAGGATTTCAGCCGCGTTACCCAGCAGCGCGATGGAGATCGCCTTGCCTTCTTTGGTGTATTTGGCGATGCGGGCCAGTGCGTCGTCGAGGTCTTTTGCTTGCTCGTCGACGTAGCGGCTTTTCAAACGGAAATCGATGCTGACCTGCTGGCATTCGATGTTCAGCGAGCAAGCGCCGGCCAGGGTTGCAGCCAGCGGCTGGGCGCCACCCATGCCGCCCAGGCCAGCGGTCAGGACCCACTTGCCTTTGAGGTCATCGTTGTAGTGTTGGCGACCGGCTTCGACGAAGGTTTCGTAGGTGCCCTGGACGATGCCCTGGCTGCCGATGTAGATCCAGCTGCCGGCGGTCATCTGGCCGTACATGGCCAGGCCTTTGGCGTCCAGTTCGTTGAAGTGTTCCCAGCTCGCCCAGTGCGGCACCAGGTTGGAGTTGGCGATCAGTACGCGTGGTGCATTGGTGTGGGTCTTGAATACGCCGACCGGCTTGCCGGATTGCACCAGCAGGGTCTCATCGTCGTTCAGGTTGGTCAGGCTTTCGACGATCTTGTCGTAGCATTCCCAGTTACGTGCCGCACGACCGATACCACCGTAAACCACCAGTTCTTTAGGGTTCTCGGCGACTTCCGGGTCGAGGTTGTTCATCAGCATGCGCAGCGGTGCTTCGGTCAGCCAGCTCTTGGCGGTCAGCTTGTTACCGCGGGCAGCGCGGATTTCAACGTCACGAAATTTAGTCACGAAAAGAACTCCTCAGCAATCAATCCAAAACCAGCCCGGGTAGTGGGCGAGCAAGCCGATGGGCATCAGTGCACACCGGCGAATCAGTGGACGACGGTTGAGTCTTCGTGACTCATACGCATACGTCTTTACTTGTACATACAAGCATATGCAATCAAGCGGCCAACTTGTTGGATGGGTGTTCAAGAAAAATTCTGAAAGGGCTGGAGAGCTCATGGAACAAGGGTTGTGGCGAAGATGAAATTTTCTGCGGGGATTTTTTGGAGGTCGCGACGATTGTTACTGAAGCGTGGTTTTGAGCCACGCTGGGGCGTTCGGTAACAAAGTGGTGCGCGATGGGGAACAGCTTTTCGTAGGGGCCGGCTTGCTGGCGATAGCGTCCTTAAGATAGCTATCGCCAGCAAGCCGGCTCCTACAGGGTGGGGTTCAGCGCTCTGTCAATTCGATCACGCAACAGGCGCCGCGAATGGAAACCTCGAGAAGACCTATGTTACCAACAAGCTGAAGGCAATCATGGCGACCCAGCTGCGAAGCACTGTTACCGACTTTCACTTCCAACGTTTCGCTGATGCTGAACACCAACACGGTGCCCGCCGAACTGAAGAACCGTTGCTCCCCACTCAACCACTGCAACCGCGCGGCATAACGCTGCGGTGCATAGATGAGGTTGAAATCGCGAATCGGGCCAGCGAGCAATGTGCAGGAAACCTTGCTCTCACCACTAAAGGCAAACGGGTCCAGCGGTAACAGCGACCGAGTGTCCTGACCATCCACCGTCAGGGTCATGCCATCGCCCTGCAACACGGTGATCACCCGCTCGTAACCGGCGAAGGTGGAAAACCCGCCCGACTCGCCAATGTCGGCAATCGACAGGCGCCAGCCAAAGCCATCCAGGCCAGTGCCGGCATCACGGGTAATTTCTTCAGTACTGCCGCCGCCGTTTTTCCACGGCATGCGCGGGTAATCTTTGGCGCGTAGAACTTTCAAACTGCTCATTTGTGAAACCGACCTTCCAGACGATGACGGGAACCCGGGTGGATCAAGCGAGCAGCAGTCACTGGCTGACGGCCGGACCAGGTGCGGCGACGGATCAGCAGGCACGGCTCGCCTTTTTCAATCTGCAGCAATTTGCATTCAGACGCCTCGGCCAGGATCGCCTCGACCACATGTTCGCCTTCGGTCAGTGGCGCGACCTGATTGAGATAGGCGTAAGGCGTTTGCAGAGTGAAGTCCTGCTTGAGGTAGTCCGGCGCCACCAGCGCGTTGACGAAACGGTCTTCGATTTGCACCGGAATATCGTTTTCGAAATGCACGATCAGCGAGTGGAACACTTTCTGACCTTCGCGCATGTCCAGCGCCAAAGCGCGCTCGGAGCCGGCAGCCTCTTCTTCGAGGGTGATGACCTTGCACGTGTGGCGATGACCGCGAGAGGCGATTTCGTCGGCGATGTTGTGCACTTCGAACAGGGCGGACTGGCTTTTCGGCTCGGCTACGAAAGTGCCGACCCCTTGCATGCGCACCAACAGACCGTCGGCGGTCATCTCGCGCAAGGCGCGGTTGATGGTCATGCGGCTAAAGCCCAACTGGCTGACCAGTTCGCTTTCCGACGGAACGCGATAGTGCGGCGGCCAGTTACCACTGTCGATTTGCTGGGTGATCATCTGTTTGACGCGGGCGTACAAGGGCGCCGGACTGTCGCCCATGTTCGCGGCCAACGGAGAAACTGGAGGCGGAGTCGGCACGGTTAATCCTTGGTCGTTTAGTGAATGTCGCTAGCTTGCCGGAGTTTACCGAGCAGGCAAACGTCTGTATATGTATATACAAATAACACACGATGGGGTGCTGAACCATGTCCGCCTTCTTTGCCGAACGCGCGCTGCTGCCTAGTGGATGGGCCAACAATGTACGTCTTGAGGTCAGCGCCGAGGGCGTATTGACCCATATCCAGGCCGATTCCCATGCAGATGGCGCCGAACGGTTGAGCGGTCCGCTACTGCCGGGCATGCCGAATCTGCACTCCCACGCCTTCCAGCGGGCCATGGCCGGGCTGGCGGAAGTGGCGGGCAATCCGAACGACAGTTTCTGGACCTGGCGCGACTTGATGTACCGCCTCGTCGGAAAAATCAGCCCGGAGCAACTCGGCGTCATCGCCCGTCAGCTGTACATCGAAATGCTCAAGGCCGGTTACACCTCGGTGGCGGAGTTTCATTACGTGCACCACGACAACAACGGTCAGCCTTACGCTGATCCGGCCGAACTGGCGCTGCGCATCAGTCAGGCCGCCAGCTCCGCCGGGATCGGCCTGACCCTGCTGCCGGTGCTGTACAGCCATTCCGGTTTCGGCGGCCAAGCGCCAAACGAGGGTCAGCGCCGCTTTATCAACAGCACTGAAAACTACCTCACGCTGCAATCGAGGCTGCAACCGTTACTGGCGCAGCAACCGGCGCAATCGCTGGGCCTGTGTTTCCACTCGTTGCGTGCGGTCACGCCGCAGCAGATCAGCGAAGTGCTGGCAGCCAGCGACAAGCAATGCCCGGTGCACATCCACATCGCTGAACAGCAGAAAGAAGTCGACGACTGCCTGACCTGGAGCGGTCGTCGTCCGCTGCAATGGCTGTACGAAAATACTGAAGTCGATCAGCGCTGGTGCCTCGTCCACGCCACCCACGCCAACCCGGAAGAAGTCACGCTGATGGCCAAGAGTCGCGCCATTGCCGGCCTGTGCCTGACGACCGAAGCCAACCTCGGCGACGGAATTTTCCCGGCAGTGGATTTCCTCGCCCAGGGCGGACGCATGGGTATCGGGTCCGACAGCCATGTGTCGCTGAGTGTGGTGGAAGAACTTCGTTGGCTGGAATACGGCCAGCGTCTGCGAGATCAGCGACGCAACCGCTTGTATGGCGCAGATCAACCAATGGTCGGACGCACCTTGTTTGATGCGGCGCTGGACGGCGGCGCTCAGGCGCTGGGGCAACCGATTGGTGCGCTGGAAGTCGGCAAGCGCGCCGACTGGCTGGTGCTGGACGGCAACGATCCGTACCTGGCGACAGCCAATGGTGACGGGATTCTGAATCGCTGGTTGTTTGCCGGTGGAGATCGTCAGGTGCGGGATGTATTGGTGAATGGCCAGTGGGTGGTGCGTGACGGGCGGCATGCGGATGAAGAGGACAGCAATCGCGCCTTCACCCAGGTCCTGCGCGATCTTCTGGGCTGACCTAAAACCCTTGCAGGAGCTGGCTTGCCAGCGATGAGGCCGTCAGATTCAACATCATTGTTGCCTGACAGGCCGCCATCGCTGGCAACCCAGCTCCTACAGGGGTTGCGTGATTAGTTCGAGGTCTTCGCCATCTGCGTATCCGACGCCCGCCAGATCAGCCGCGTGGTGTCGTAACCCTGCTGACGCGCCTTGCTTAGCAGTTCTTCACGCACCACACCGTTTACGGTGGGTGTGCGCGACAACAGCCACAAGTATTTGCGGCTCGGATCACCGACGATGGCGGTCTTGTAGTCATCGCTGACGTACAACACCCAATACTCGCCCTTCGCCGTACCCGGAATCAGCCGCGAAAACCAGGTATCGAACTCGACCCACAATTTGTCGGTCTTGCCCGGCACCTGTGGATAAGCGGTGCCCTTGACCTCCTCCCATTGCCACTGCGCCGTCAGGCAGCGATTCAACACCCCGACGTTGCCGTCGGGTTTGAGCGTGTAATGAGCTTCGGATTGCGCACAGTCGCGCTGGAAGTACATCGGCAAACGGGCCAATTCGTACCACTTGCCCTGGTAACGCTTGAGGTTGACGCTGTTGACGGTTTTTGGCGCCAACGTATCCTGGCCAGACGTGGCACAGCCAGCCAACACCAGGCCGGCAAAAAGGATGATAAATAACCGCTTCATTGTTCTTCTCCCGTGGGCAGTCCGCCCCGGTTTACTTCAGGCCTTGGCCAGAAAACATCAGCACTTTTTCACCGGCATACTGCACGCTGATAAAGCTGTTCTTGTCACCCCAGGTGCAGCTGGACATGCCGAGCGCGCCTGAACAATCGGCGGGCTTGCCCAACAGGGTTTCGACCTCGGCCTTGGTCATTCCTGACGAGAGCTTCGAATAGTTTTCCTGATTGACCTTGCCGCACGCAGCGAGCAACACGCAGAAGGAAAGCAGGGCGATGGAACGCAGCGACATGGTGTAACTCCGGGGTGTAGGGGAATGGCATGGCTGCCAAGCTGAAGCTTAGAAGAGAAAACCCCTCTCTGGTTCCCTGACCCCATGGCTATTTGTTGGCCCGCTCGTCATCCATCGGCCGAAAAACCAATCACTTTTTTTGTCTATCCGGTTTTTCGTCGATTTTCATCAAATCCGCCTAATCTTTGGCGCCGCACAGTCGACATAGGTGCAACGCGAAAGCCACGCCTGTGGCGTTTGCCTCCCCTTTGTTGACCCGACCCTCTGCGGTAGCTCATCCAAATGACCAGAAACATGAAGTTCAGCCACAAGATCTTGCTGGCTGCCGCCCTCGTGGTGGCCGTCGCATTCGCTTGTTTCATCCTGTTCAACGACTATCGCCAGCGCCAGACCCTGCGCAGCAGCACCGAAGCGTCGATGCAGGAACTCGGCAGCCTGACCACCAGCAACATCCAGACCTGGCTGGAAAGCCGCATGCAGTTATTGCAGTCGATGGCTCAACAGGTCACAGCCGATGGCAATGCCCCGGCCAGCCTGAAGCGCATCATTGACCTGCCCGCCTACACCGGCAATTTCCAGCTGAGCTACTTTGGCGGTACCGACGGCGTGATGTTCTCGGTCCCGGCGGGCAATCGCGCAGCGGACTACGATCCGCGCGCCCGTGGCTGGTACAAGGCAGCCAACAGCGCGCAGCAGACCATCGTCACCGAACCGTACATCGCCGCATCGTCCGGAAAACTGGTGATCACCGTGGCAACCCCGGTGCAGCACCAGGGCCAGATGATCGGTGTAGCAGGCGCTGACATTGATCTGTCCAGCGTCAGTGCGATCATCAACTCGCTGAACTTTAGCGGTCACGGCCATGCCTTCATCGTCAGTGCCGACGGCAAGATCCTGATCCACCCGAACAGCAAACTGGTGCTCAAGAACCTGACCGAGGCCTACCCCAATGGCGCGCCAAAAGTCAGCCCGGGCATGAAAGAAGTCGAGATCGACGGCAAGCGTCAGTTCATCTCTTTCACCCACGTCAACGGCGTGCCGTCGGCAGACTGGTACGTGGCACTGGTGCTCGACCAGGACACCGCGTTTTCGATGCTCAGCGAATTCCGCACTTCGGCGATCATTGCCATGGTGATTGCGGTGGTGATCATCATCGCGTTGCTGGGCATGCTGATCAGCCTGTTGATGCAACCGCTGCTGACCATGGGCCGCGCCATGCATGACATCGCCGAAGGCGACGGTGACCTGACCAAACGCCTGACCATCCACGGTCACGACGAGTTCGGCGCGCTGGGGTTGTCGTTCAACCGTTTCGTCGAGCGTATTCACGCCTCGATCAGCGAAGTGTCCTCGGCCACCGGCCAGGTCAACGAAGTCGCCCTGCGCGTTGTGGCGGCGTCCAATTCGTCGATGTTCAACTCCGACCAGCAAGCCTCGCGCACCAGCAGCGTGGCCGCCGCAATCAACCAGCTCGGCGCTGCCGCCCAGGAAATCGCCCAGAACGCCGCCCTTGCCTCGCAACATTCGAGCGACGCCCGTGCCTTGGCTGAAGACGGCCAACAGGTTGTGGATAAAACCATCGCCGCCATGCAACAGCTCTCGGCGAAGATCAGCGATTCGTGCGGCAACATCGAGACGCTCAACAGCAACACGGTCAACATCGGGCAGATTCTGGAAGTGATCACCAGCATCTCCCAGCAGACCAACCTGCTGGCGCTCAACGCCGCCATTGAAGCCGCACGAGCGGGTGAAGCCGGACGCGGTTTCGCGGTAGTTGCCGACGAAGTGCGCAACCTCGCCCACCGCACGCAGGATTCTGCGCAGCAAGTGCAAACCATGATTGAAGAGCTGCAAGTCGGCGCCCGCGCAGCGGTGGGCATCATGACCGACAGCCAGCGCCAGAGCGAAAGCAGTGTCGGCATCGCCAATCAGGCGGGTGAGCGACTGGAGAGCGTGACCCAGCGTATCGGCGAGATTGATGGCATGAACCAGTCGGTTGCGACCGCGACAGAAGAGCAAACGGCTGTGGTGGAGTCGATCAACGTCGACATTACCGAGATCAACACGCTGAACCAGGAAGGTGTGGAGAACCTGCAGTCGACCTTGCATGCGTGTGCCGATCTTGAGCAGCAGGCGGCGCGGTTGAAGCAGTTGGTGGGTAGTTTCAGGATCTGAGGCGCTTTCGCGGGCCCCATCGCTGGCAAGCCAGCTCCTACAGGGATCTTTGTCGTACTGGAGATCTACTGTAGGAGCTGGCTTGCCAGCGATGGCGGCATCAGCAACAGCGAAAAATCAGAACCGAGAGCCCGGCTTCGACAGAAACGCGAGTTCCTGTGCAGTACTCTCCCTTCCCAACACCGCATTGCGATGGGGAAACCGTCCGAACTGCGCAATGATTTTCTGGTGCCTCTCGGCGTAATCCAGGTAATCGGCAAACAGTGCCCGGTCACCTTCAGGCTGCTGCGCCACCAATTCGATGTAACGCGAGACGCCTTCGTTCTGCACCGCGAGGTTTTCGCTGTGCTCGAACACCAGATAGATGAACACCCGTTGAATCGGCCGCAACTGCCGATCGAAATCCGCCGCAATGCCTTGGGCCACGAGTTTCTGTGCCCGGGAATCGCCGGAAAACGCTTTGGGTGTGTCGCGAAAGATCATTCGCGGGAGTTGATCGAGTAACAGCACCAGTGCCAGCCAACCTTCGGGACGTTGCATCCACTCGGTCAATCCGCCGGCCAGTGCCTGCTCGACCTGGTCCTCGAAGCGCGTGCGCGCTTCGAGGTCCTGGCTGTCGCGCTTGCCGAACCACAACTTGCCCTTCTGCGCCGCTACTTCGCTCGCTGATCCGGAACTTCCGAACCACCAATCGAGCAGCGGCTGCCAGGGCGCGTTCATGGTTTATTCCTTGTGGTAAGCCGTGGCGCGTGCAACTTCTTCCTTCGAACCCAGGAACACCGCTACACGCTGGTGCAGGCCTTCCGGCTGGATGTCGAGGATGCGCTGGTGGCCGTTGGTCGAAGCGCCACCCGCTTGTTCCACGAGGAACGACATCGGGTTGGCTTCGTACATCAGACGCAGTTTGCCCGGCTTGGACGGCTCGCGGTTGTCGCGTGGGTACATGAACAGACCGCCACGGGTCAGGATGCGGTGTACGTCGGCAACCATCGCTGCGACCCAACGCATGTTGTAGTTCTTCTTCAGCGGACCTTCTTCGCCAGCCAGCAACTCGCCGACGTAACGTTGGACCGGAGCTTCCCAGTGACGCTGGTTGGACATGTTGATGGCGAATTCCTGGGTGCTTTCAGGAATGGTGATGTTTTCGTGGGTCAGTACGAAGCTGCCCATTTCACGGTCCAGGGTGAAACCTTTCACGCCGTCGCCCAGGGTCAGGATCAGCATGGTCTGTGGACCGTAGATCGCGTAACCGGCGGCCACTTGCTGAGTACCTGGCTGCAGGAAGGCCTTTTCATTCAAAGGCTCGTTCTGGCTCAGGTATTCGTTCGGGCAACGCAGTACCGAGAAGATCGTGCCGACCGGGGCGTTGATGTCGATGTTCGACGAACCGTCCAGCGGGTCGAATACCAGCAGGTAGGCGCCTTTCGGGTATTTGCCCGGGATCTGGTAGGCATTGTCCATTTCTTCGGACGCCATGCCGGCCAGGTGACCGCCCCATTCGTTGGCTTCGAGCAGGATCTCGTTGGAGATCACGTCGAGCTTCTTCTGCACTTCGCCCTGGACGTTTTCAGTGCCCATGCTGCCCAGAACGCCGCCGAGGGCGCCTTTGGACACGGCGTGGTTGATCTCCTTGCAGGCACGCGCCACCACTTCGATCAGGAAGCGCAGATCGGCAGGAGTGTTGTTGCTGCGGGTCTGCTCAATCAAATAGCGACTCAAGGTAACGCGGGACATGGAAGGCTCCGGAGGAATGGGGGGCTAAAAACCCGCGCAGTTTAACGCGAGTCGGGGCGCATTTCCTCCTATCAGACGTGATCGGCCAAAGAGAGTTCAGGCGCGGGGTTGAGCGTAGTTGCAAATCCACCCAATTGTGGCGAGGGCGCTTGCTCCCGTCGGGGCGCGAAGCGGCCCTGTTCCGTACCTCTCACGGCTGCTTCGCAACCGAACGGGAGCAAGCGCCCTCGTCACAGATTCAAGTTTTGGCCGAAGGCTTGCGCAACAAGCTGAACGCCATTGCCGCCAAAAACAAAACGCTGAGCAACAACACCGACCACAGGCCGAATTTCTTCCAGTGGATACCCGATGCTGCCGGCGCTGTCGAAACTGCCGGGGTAACCACCGCCCCACCGTCCACCATCGCCCTGCCCAGCGTCGCCAGTTTCGCCGCGCTGTAGTCCGGTATCAGTGTCGACAACGGCAAGTTGGCTGCCTTCATCGTCGAATTGCCCAGCGCCAGCGTATAGGGCCCTGGGCCGCGGGCCAGAAACACCAGGTGCGTTGCACGTACGGCGAACTTCACAGTGGGCGCCTCTGCGCCCAAGCCACCGCCGCGCTCGTCCACGGTCAGTTTCAATTGCTGAACCGTTTGCCCCGGCAGCTGCAATTCGTTTTGCACCACATCCTGACCGTTCTGGGTCAGGCGATAGAGCAAACCGCTGCTCAGCGTTTGCCATGGCAGGCTGTTATCGCGACGACCCCACAGGGTCACCGGCGCCAGGCTGTTGGGCTGACTCAACTCAACCTGCACCCGCTCTACGCTCAGGTCCATCGGCAACTGCCAGGTGTATTCACCGGCCTTCCCGGTGCTGCCGGCCAACGGTTGTGACCAGACCAACGGCAGCGGCAGACTACGGGGGCTGACGCTGACCAGTTGCGCCGAGGTCAATGTCGGCGCCGATTGCGGCGTGCTCCATAGCAGTCGCAAGTAACGCGCCGATTGGCCCGGCAAACCAATTTCATGCTGCTCGACCCGTTCATCGGAAAACGTCAGGCGCGCCACCTGCCCTTCACCCCAGGACTGCCAGTGTTGCAAATCGTCGCTGGCTTCGATGGTGAAACGCTGGAAGCCGTCGCGTTCGCTGGTCCAGTCGAGGATCAACTGCCGCAACGGTGCCTTGATGGCGGACGCGTCGAGCAACCAGCCGCGCAGTTCTTCCTCGCCGGCCTCCAACTGACTGGAAGGCTGCACTTCAACCAACGTGCCATTGGTGTTCGATTGCACGCGCACGCTCGGCGCTTGCCCGGTGGCGCCCGCCGCGTCGTACAGCGGAAACCACTTCACGTCAGTGAGCGAGCGATTGTCGTCGGTCTTCGCCGCCTCCCGGGCCAGGGCATACGCCTGAACATCCCCGGCGGCGTTGAACACGCGCACATCGCTCAAGTCGGTCTGCCGCGCACTCAGTTGCACCACCAACGGCAATTCGAGGCGATACCACGGGCCGTCACCCGTCACCGACAAGGGCACTTGAGTGCTGAAGTCCGCCGGTTTTTCCTGAGCGCCGGCCGATAGGGTCACCGCCACGGCAACAGCGCCTAACCAGCCCAGGTTCAGCTTCTGGCTCATGACGACACTCCTTCGGTGTCCGCGCCCGGTTTTTCAGCATCCGGCACAGACTCGACACGTTTGGGCGGCAGCGGTGCGAAATAGCCCACCACCAGCAACAGGACGCCAACGCCGATAAACGACACGATCCGCGCCAGTCCGCCGCGATTGCTCAGTTCGACAAAGAACAGCTTGGCCACGACCACGCCGATCAACGCCGCGCCAATCAACCAGACTTCGCGACGCTGGCGCAGGTGCCCGCCGATCATCAGAC
This sequence comes from Pseudomonas sp. Irchel s3b5, assembly GCF_900187435.1. NCBI lineage: Bacteria > Pseudomonadati > Pseudomonadota > Gammaproteobacteria > Pseudomonadales > Pseudomonadaceae > Pseudomonas > Pseudomonas sp. Irchel s3b5. The sequence goes on along the minus strand of NZ_FYDY01000003.1, from coordinate 266,246 downwards.
TCAATGCTATCAAGGTCCAGACGATAGACAGCCCGGCCTGCACCCGCATCGACGCCAGCGACAGATCCAGTTCAAACGGCACGCCGCTCCAGTGATGTGCCGTGCGCATGACCATTGCAGTAAAGAACATGAACAGCGACACGCCGGCGATCACTTGTGTCGCGTTCGCGGCGGAGCTCTGGCGCAGTGTCAGTTGCGTCGCCGCGCTGCGGGACCAGACGTAGATGCCGAACAGCGCAAACATCAGGCCCAATTCCAGCGGGTTGATCAGCGGCACGTAGGGCAACGGCTCGGCGGTGCCGTCACTGAAAGCGTTCGCCAGCCAGAACCAGCCGAGCATCAACAGTGCCAGCGGCGCAGCGGCGTAAAGACGATATTCACGAGGGTAAGCCGATACCGGCCATGGCCAGGCGCGGGTTGCGGCCATCAGCACCAGATACAGGCTCGGCAAAATCGCCCAACCCAGCCAGCGCCAGGCGTTGTACTGCTCGGACATCAGCAGCAAGACATAGCGCAACTCCAGCGCCAGCACCCCGATCAGCAACCAGCAACCCAGCACATGGGCGGCGCTCAAGGCTTGCGCCGGCAACATCGAAGCCAGACGTCGCAGCGAAACGAAATGCACGACAAACACCGCCGCCCACATCAGCCAACCCCAATCGGCCGCCGGGTGATACCGCGAATGCCAGGCGGCCAACAACACCCACGCGGCGGTTGGAATCAGCAAGGTGCACAGCAACCCCAACGAGGGCCATTTCAGGCGCAGCGCCAACACCGCCCACAACGCAGCGCTCACCGCCGCTATGGCCAGCAACAGCGTCGCTTGCAAGGGTAACGGCGCAAACCGCAGCACTTCGCTGATCCATGCCAGCGCCCACCAACCCGCGCCCCACACCAGCAACGCCTGGGACAAGCGCTGCACACTCACCCCTTCAAACGTCGTGGCAGGCTTATCGCGCTGCAAACGCCAGGCGCCGACAAACGCCACCAGCCCCAGCACCAACGGCGCCCAGAACTCGCCATGGGCCAAGGGCCGCACCTCGTCACCCAACACCGACCCCGCCACCAGGTACAACGCGCCGCCCAGCGTCTGCACGGCAAGCCCGGCAAACAGGAAGGTGCGTGATTGCAGGTGCAAACCGGCAAACAACGTGAGCAATCCGGCCAAGGCCCAACTGATCGCCGTGCCGTGTCCGAAGAAAAACAGCGGCGCCAGCAGATAAAGAAACGCCAGGCCAAGTCCCGCCAGCACCGGCAAACTTTGGCGTTCCCACGACGAGGTTTGTTCGGGCAGCGCTTTGCGTAGTCGATAGAAGCTGAACAACAGCGCAGTACCCAGCATCAATGCACCCAAGGTCGAGCCATCGAGCAGGCTGCTCTCGCTGCTGTGCAACTCGCTGAGAAACGCCAGCGCCGCCCCCAGTTGCAGCAACAGGGCGAATGCCCGGGCCAGCGCGCGTTGCTGGCGCAGGCCGAGCCAGAAAATCCCCGCGCCCTCCACTGCCCACGCCGCTGTCGTCCAGCGCGCATCCAGCCCCAGCGGAATCGCCAGGCTGGTGAAAATGACGCCCAGCGCCAGGCAGGTCTCTCCCAGCAACGTCGCGCGGCCGCCCATCAACAAACGGGCCAGGCCCATGTAGATCATGCCCAGCACCAGGGCACTGAACGCGGCTGCGAATTCCAGATGCTGGACCAACGCGAATTGCAAACCGAAACCCACCAGCGGCGGACCGAAGAGCAGCGAACCATCGACGTAATCACCCTTGCGCGCCGACCAGCGCAGCAGCGCCTCGCGATCGCTCTCCTCGGGCGCGTCGCTCATCTGCAGCAACGTGCGGCGGGCGTACAACAGACCGATGGCCAGGTACATCAGGAAGAACACCATCAGGAACGGCTCGGTGCTCCACAGCATCTCGGGATGGTAGGAGCGAATGCCCCAGGCAAAACCGATGCCGAACGTGCCGACGAAGCCAATGACATTGAGCACCCGCCAGGCCTTGAACCAGGCGATGGCAAGGATGCCGCTGTTGAGCAGGACAAAGTAACTGAACAATGCGACATGGCTGCCGGTGCCCGTGGACGCCAACAGCGGCGCAGCGAAACCGCCCAACGCGGCGGCGGCGGCCAGGCCGAGGGAGTCCTGGGTAATGGCGAGAATCGCCGAGAACGCTGTCACCGCCACCAGCAGGCCAAACGCCGCCGATGGGTCAAGCAACGGATGCAGGCGCATCGCGGCGAACACCGTCAGGTACAGCACGGCGATGCCGGTGCCTTGCAGGATCAATGCGTAACCGGGATTGCGGGTTCTCAGCCACCAACCCAAGCCGAGTAAACCCAAGGCCGCCGCCGCAACACCGGCGTAACGCAGCTCGACCGGCACCACCACGCCTTCGGTGGCGTATCGCAGCAAGAAAGCCAGGCCGAGAAACAACAGCACCACACCGACGCGCAACACGGTGTTGCCGCCGAACAGCCAGGCGCGGGCGTGGGCAATAGCTCGATCAATCACATTCGGGCCGCGCGGCTCGGCAGGTTGTTGTGGCTCACGGGCAACCGGATCGGGCTTCCAGGCATCGACCGGCAGCGCACGAACGGGTTCGCTGGCCATCGCGGGAGTCGGTTCGAGTTCGGGGGGGAGTTCCCAGATCAGCTCGGTGGTGATCTGGTTTTCATCCTTTACGGTTTCAGCGGAGACAACAGGCTCGGCGCTTTCGAACGTCTTGGCACCCGGCACCTCCAACACCGCCAGCCGCTGCTCGACCGCGTGCAGCGCAACTTTCGTCTGCTCCAACAGACGATGCTGTCCGGCCGCTTGCGAGTCCAGACGCCCGATGCGAATGGCCTGGCCGATTCCCAACCCGAGCAACGCGCCCAGCAGCGCTTCGCTGAACTCTTCGTCGAGTATCCAGCCGAGCACCAGCCCAATCAGCATCAACATCCATTGCATGGTCGATATCCCTAATCGTATTGGCCAACCTGGAAAGATTAGCCCAGCCGGATACAAAAAGATCGCAGCCTTCGGCAGCTCCTACGGGATAGCGCAATACCGCGCTGTGTAGAAGCTGCCGAAGGCTGCGATCTTTTCCAGCCCACCAACCTGTCGAGCAGAGTGGAAAGTTACTCCAACGCCTTCCAGATTTCCGTCGCGTACTCGCGAATGGTCCGGTCGGACGAGAACCAGCCCATCCGCGATGTGTTCAACACTGCCGAACGCCACCACTCCTTCGAATCGTGCCAATGGGCTTCGACGCGCATCTGGGCGTTCCAGTACGAATCGAAATCGGCGCAGACCAGAAAGCGGTCGTAATCTACCAGCGAATCGATCAGCCCGGTGTAACGGGACGGATCATCCGGCGAAAACACCCCGCTGCGAATCGCTTGCAGCACATCGCCCAATCGGTGCGATGCGGTAATGTCCTGCGTGGCATTGAACTCATGGTTCTGCTTGCGCGCTTCCACTTGCTGCGCGCTGAGGCCGAAGATGAACATGTGCTCGGCGCCGATGCGATCGCACATTTCCACGTTGGCACCGTCCAGGGTGCCGATGGTCAGCGCCCCGTTCAGGCCGAATTTCATGTTACTGGTGCCGGACGCTTCAAACCCGGCGGTGGATATCTGCTCGGACAGATCCGCCGCCGGAATGATGCTCTCCGCCAGGCTGACGTTGTAGTTGGGCAGGAACACCACTTTGAGCAGACCGCGCACGGTCGGATCGTTGTTCACGACCCGGGCGATGTCGTTGGTCAGTTTGATGATCAGCTTGGCCTGGTGATAACTGGCCGCCGCTTTACCCGCAAAGATCTTCACCCGCGGCACCCAGTCGACTTCCGGTTCGGCACGGATCGCCTGGTACAACGCCACGGTGTGCAGCAGGTTAAGCAATTGCCGTTTGTACTCGTGGATCCGCTTGACCTGCACGTCGAACATCGCCGCCGGATTGACCGCCACGCCCAGCCGCTCATGAATCAGGTACGCCAGGGCTTTCTTGCTGTGCAGCCGCTGCTCGGCAAAGGCCTTGCGGAACCCGGCTTTCTCGGCGAACGGTTCGAGGGCGAGCAAACGCTCTTCGGGGTTATCCAGCAGCTGCGCCCCAAGGGAATCCACCAGCATCGAGGTCAGCTCGGGATTGGCCTGATACAGCCAGCGGCGGAAGGTAATGCCGTTGGTTTTGTTGTTGATCCGCTGCGGATAGAGCTTGTGCAGTTCGGAGAACACCGTCTGGCGCATCAGCTGCGTGTGCAGCCCGGACACGCCGTTGATGCTGTGGGAACCGAGAAACGCCAGGTTACCCATGCGCACTCTGCGTCCGTTGTCTTCCTCGATCAGCGACACCGCGCGCAACACGTCGAAATCGTGGATGCCTTTGGCCCGCAGGGAGTCGATGTGATGGGCGTTGATCAGGTAGATGATCTGCATGTGCCGCGGCAGCATGCGTTCCATCAGCCCGACCGGCCAGGTTTCCAGCGCCTCCGGCAGCAACGTGTGGTTGGTGTAGGACAGCGTATCGACAGTGACCTGCCACGCCGCGTCCCACGCGACGTCGTACACGTCGACCAGTTGCCGCATCAGTTCGGCCACGGCAATCGAAGGGTGGGTGTCGTTGAGCTGGATCGCCGCGTGGTCGCCCAGGGTCAGCACCGAAGTGTGCATGTTGCGGTGACGGCGCAGCAGGTCCTGCAACGACGCGGCGACGAAAAAATATTCCTGACGCAGACGCAATTCCTGCCCCGCTTCGGTGCTGTCCGCCGGGTAAAGCACGCGGGAGATACTTTCGGCCCGGGCCACTTCGGCCACGGCGCCCAGGTGGTCGCCGGCGTTGAAGCGCTCCAGGTGCAAATCTTCCATGGCCCGGGCTCGCCACAGCCGCAGCGTATTGACGCTCGCCCCGCGCCAACCGACCACCGGCGTGTCGTAGGCAATGGCCCGCACGGTTTCTGCCGGATGCCAGACTTGCCTGGACTTGCCGCTGTCATCGGTCACGGTCTCGACACTGCCGCCAAAGCCGATCGGGTAAACCACCTCCGGGCGCTCGAACTCCCATGGGTTGCCGAAATCCAGCCAATGCTCGGTTTGTTCTTGCTGCCAGCCGTCGACGATGGCCTGCCGAAACAAGCCGTGTTCGTAACGAATGCCGTAACCGTGACCCGCAATGCCGAGGGTCGACATGCTCTCCATGAAACACGCCGCCAATCGCCCGAGACCACCGTTGCCCAGGGCCGCGTCAGGCTCCAGCAGGCGGATGCGTTCAAGGTCGACGCCGAGCTCGGTCATGGCCTCGCGCGCCACGTCGAGCAGGCCGAGGTTGCTCAAGCTGTCGTAGAGCAGCCGGCCGATGAGAAATTCCAGGGAGAGGTAATAAACGCGCTTCTGACCTTTGCGGTAGATCTGTCGCGTGTGGTCCATCCAGTGCTCGACCATGTGATCACGCGCCGCCAGGGCAATGGCTTCGAACCAGTCATGGTCGAAGGCGTGATCCGGGTCTTTGCCCACCGCGTAGGTGAGTTTGGTCAAGACGGCGTCGCGGAATGCGGCCACCTCTGCTTCGCGAACAAGTGGTTCTTGAGTCATCGATAGGACCTCGAGCGAGCTTGGAATTGTCTGAGCCTAGACGGTCTGACAGGCGGTAGAGACTCTGGTTCGGCAGTTTTTCCCATGAGTGTGAGCTGGATCGTGTACCTGAATGAATGCAGGGGCCGTGCCGAATTTTGATCTTGTTGAGCCGCACATGAAAAAAATCTGGCGAAAGGTTGTTCAAAAATCCACCAGTCCCGGTATGATCGCGCGCCCTGATGCACACGCTGGTAACAACCGATGATGAAGCCCAACCTGATCGCCGCCGCGGAGATCGACCGACTCGATACCTGGGCCAAGTACTCCGCCCCGATGTGCGGCTCGTGCGTGTCCAGCTGCTGCACCCTGCCCGTCGAGGTCAAGATCAAGGATCTGATCCGTATCGGCATCGTCGACGAGTTCGAGCTGGGTGATCCGCCGAAGAACATCGCCAAGCGTCTGCAGAAAGAAGGCCTGGTCGAGCGTTTTAACCAGAAGTCGGGGATCTTCACCCTCCAGCGCATGAGCAATAACGATTGCTACTATCTGGATCGTAAGAGCCGTCTGTGCACTATTTATGAAAAGCGCCCGGATACCTGCCGCAACCACCCGAAAATCGGCCCGCGGCCGGGGTATTGCGCGTACAAGCCGAAGGAAGTGGAGCGCGAGCGAACTTCGCGGAGTATCGAGCGGTTCTGATAGCTCTTGAAATTTGCGGCGGTTGATCCACCGCTATCGCTGGCAAGCCAGCTCCTACAATGCGTACGACACGCAACCGTGTAGGAGCTGGCTTGCCAGCGATGAGGCCGGAACAAACAACCGCATAAATCCCAGACAAACAAAAACGCCCCCGGCCTTTCGACCGGGGGCGTTTTTTTGCCAGCTAACTAAATGACTTAGTTACCGGACTTCTTGGCAGCGCGGGTACGCTCGCTTTCGCCCAGGATCTTCTTGCGAAGACGGATGGACTTAGGAGTCACTTCACACAGCTCATCTTCCTGTACGAATTCCAGAGCTTGCTCCAGAGTGAACTTGACAGGCGGAACCAGAGCGATGGTTTCGTCTTTACCCGAAGCACGCATGTTGTCGAGCTTCTTGCCTTTGGTTGGGTTCACACCCAGGTCGTTGTCGCGGCTGTTCAAGCCAACGATTTGACCTTCGTAGATGTCCTGGCCGTGTTCAACGAACAGTTTGCCACGTGCCTGCAGGGTTTCCAGCGAGTAGGTCAGAGCCTTACCGGTAGCTACCGATACCAGCACGCCGTTCTGACGGCCGGACATGTCGCCGGACTTCATCGCGTCGTAACGGTCGAAGATCGAGGTCAGGATGCCGCCGCCGGAGGTCAGGGTCAGGAACTCGTTACGGAAACCGATCAGGCCACGGGCCGGGATGTTGTACTCAAGGCGCACACGGCCCTTGCCATCCGGAACCATGTTGGTCAGGTCGCCTTTACGCAGACCCATTTGCTCCATGATCGCGCCCTGGGATTCTTCCGGCAGGTCGATGGTCACGTTTTCGTACGGTTCGTGCTTGACGCCATCAACCATGCGGATGATCACTTCCGGACGACCAACGCCCATTTCGAAGCCTTCGCGACGCATGGTTTCGATCAGTACCGAGAGGTGCAGCTCACCACGGCCGGAAACCTTGAACTTGTCAGCCGAGTCGCCTTCTTCAACGCGCAGTGCAACGTTGTACAGCAGCTCTTTGTCCAGACGTTCCTTGATGTTACGGCTGGTCACGAACTTGCCTTCACGGCCGCAGAACGGCGAGTCGTTAACCTGGAAGGTCATCGAAACGGTTGGCTCGTCAACGGTCAGCGGCTTCATCGCTTCGACGTTCAGTGGGTCGCACAGAGTGTCGGAGATGAACAGCTGGTCGAAGCCGCTGATGCAGACGATGTCGCCGGCAGCTGCTTCTTCAACGTCGATGCGGTGCAGACCGTGGTGACCCATCAGCTTCAGGATACGACCGTTACGGCGCTTGCCGTCAGCGTCGATCGCCACAACCTGGGTGTTCGGCTTGACGCGACCACGAGCGATACGGCCAACGCCGATAACACCCAGGAAGCTGTTGTAGTCCAGTGCCGAGATTTGCATCTGGAACGGGCCATCGCGGTCGACTTTCGGCGCAGGTACGTCGTCGATGATCGACTGGTACAGCGGGGTCATGTCTTCAGCCATGTTGGTGTGTTCAAGACCAGCAATACCGTTCAGGGCCGAGGCGTAGACGACTTTGAAGTCCAGCTGTTCTTCGGTGGCACCCAGGTTGTCGAACAGGTCGAAGATCTGGTCCAGAACCCAGTCCGGACGCGCGCCTGGACGGTCAACCTTGTTGATTACCACGATTGGACGCAGGCCGGCTTCGAAAGCCTTCTTGGTCACGAAACGGGTTTGCGGCATAGGGCCGTCTTGAGCGTCAACCAGCAGCAGAACGGAGTCAACCATCGACATTACGCGTTCAACTTCGCCGCCGAAGTCGGCGTGGCCCGGGGTGTCCACGATGTTGATGTGGTAGCCGTTCCAGTTGATGGCGGTGTTTTTCGCCAGAATGGTAATACCGCGCTCTTTTTCCTGGTCGTTGGAGTCCATCACGCGCTCGTCGTTGAGCTCGTTGCGCTCCAGGGTGCCGGATTGACGCAAGAGTTTGTCTACCAGGGTGGTCTTACCATGGTCAACGTGAGCAATGATGGCGATGTTGCGTAGATTTTCGATCACTTGTGTATCTCGATCAGAGGATTCGGTGTGCTGACAAGTCTTGGCAGCGATTTACAGTAGAGTCAGGCCTTGCCGTTACAGCTTGACGGCAGAGTCGGGGGGCCGGTGACGCAGGCCACAGGCATACAGCCCCGGGCTCTTAGCTCGGTCGATAAACGCGCACATTGGCATGCCCCTCACTGAGCAAATGGTGGGCATGCAGGCGACTCATCACGCCTTTGTCGCAATAAAGCAGGTACTGGCGAGTAGGGTCCAGTTCCTTGAAACGAGCGTTCAGTGCATAAAACGGCATCGTTTGTACCTCGATGCCAGCCAGATCCAGCGGGTCGTCTTCAGCGGCATCCGGGTGACGGATATCGATGACGATCTGACCGGCCAGCGCCTCGCTGACTTCTTCAATTTGCAGATCCTGGCCCAATTCATCGATCACGCGATCGATCGGCACCAGTTTGGCATTCTCAAGCGCACGCTCGAGCACTGCCATGTCGAACTCTTTCTCTTCATGCTCGACGCGATGGCGTTTGGCTGCGGTCTTCGGATTGACCGAAATGACGCCACAGTACTCCGGCATGTGCCGGGCGAAATCGGCGGTGCCGATTTCGTTGGCCAGGTCGATGATGTCCTGCTTGTGGCTGGCGATCAGCGGGCGCAAGACCAGCTTCTCGGTCACACAGTCGATCACGTTCAGGTTCGGCAACGTCTGGCTCGACACCTGGGAGATCGCCTCACCCGTCACCAGCGCCTCGATTTGCAGTCGATCGGCAATTTGGGAGGAAGCGCGCAACATCATACGCTTCAATACTACGCCCATATGACTGTTATCGACTTTGCCGAGAATTTCGCCCAGGACTTCCTCGAACGGCACACTGACAAATAGCACGCGTTGAGAGCTGCCGTACTTCTTCCAGATGAAATGCGCGACTTCCATGACGCCCAGTTCGTGGGCCCGTCCGCCCAGGTTAAAGAAGCAGAAGTGGGCCATCAGGCCGCGGCGCATGATCTGGTAGGCCGCCACGGTGGAGTCGAAGCCACCGGACATCAGCACGAGCGTCTGCTCCAGTGCTCCCAGCGGATAACCGCCGATGCCGGTGTGCTGACTGTGGATCACAAACAACCGTTGGTCGCGAACTTCGATCCGGACTTCGATTTCCGGCTTTTTCAGGTCGATCCCGGCGGCACCACACTGACGGCGCAACTGGCTGCCGACATATTTTTCGATGTCTATGGAGCTAAATGGGTGCTTGCCGGCCCGTTTGCAACGCACCGAGAAAATCTTCCCGGCCAGCGCATCACCGTAGTGCTGCTTGCACTTTTCAACGATGTCGTCGAAATCGCCCAGCGGGTACTCATCGATCTGCAGGAAGTGCGCGATGCCCGGCATGCAGCTCAGGCGCTCGGTCATCTCCTTCAAGGCCTTGGGCTCGGTGACGCGGGTTTCCAGCTCGAGGTTGTCCCACACGCCGTTCACCACCACGGCCGGGTCCAGATCGCGGAGCACGGCACGGATGTTCTTGGCCAATTGACGGATGAAACGCATCCGTACCGGGCGGCTCTTGATGGTGATCTCGGGGAAGACTTTTACGATTAATTTCATGGAAACAGCGCGCGCATGGCCTGCCGAAAAAGGGGGGCGCGGATTATAGCGGAAATTGCTCAAGGTTTAACCAGTTAATGTGCAGAAGGTTTCGCGCGCACCAAAACAGGTCATTTGTTGAATTCGACGCTACATTAAAGGGCGCCATTTTCTGCTTTAACGCGTATAGAAGGCTTATAAGCGTGTTTTTGGGGCAAAAAACCCATGGTGGGGCACTGGCATGCAATTTGCTCCCTTGTGAGGCAGGTTGCCTTGGCAGAGTATTCGCGCCGGCATCACCCACATTCCAAGGGCTATCCATTACTAAGCCCGAAGCCACCCCGGAGGACACTATGTCGAAGTCGGTTCAACTCATCAAAGATCATGACGTCAAATGGATTGATCTGCGCTTCACGGACACCAAAGGCACTCAGCACCACGTGACCATGCCGGCTCGCGACGCGCTGGATGACGCTTTCTTCGAAGAAGGCAAAATGTTCGACGGTTCCTCCATCGCTGGCTGGAAAGGCATCGAAGCTTCCGACATGATCCTGATGCCGGACGACAGCACTGCCGTTCTCGACCCGTTCACCGAAGAGCCGACCCTGATCCTGGTCTGCGACATCATCGAACCTTCGAGCATGCAAGGCTACGACCGCGACCCACGTGCGATCGCCCGTCGCGCCGAAGAACACCTGAAAGCCACCGGTATCGGTGACACCGTATTCGCTGGTCCAGAGCCAGAGTTCTTCATCTTCGACCAAGTGAAGTTCAAGTCCGACATCTCCGGTTCCATGTTCAAGATCTACTCCGAACAAGGTTCGTGGATGTCCGACCAGGACGTAGAAGGCGGCAACAAGGGCCACCGTCCAGGCGTCAAAGGCGGCTACTTCCCGGTTCCGCCGTTCGACCACGACCACGAAATCCGTACCTCCATGTGCAACGCACTGGAAGAAATGGGCCTGACCGTCGAAGTTCACCACCACGAAGTGGCGACTGCCGGCCAGAACGAAATCGGCGTCAAGTTCAACACCCTGGTGAAGAAAGCCGACGAAACCCAGACCCTGAAGTACGTTGTCCACAACGTTGCTGACGCTTACGGCCGCACCGCGACCTTCATGCCTAAGCCTCTGTACGGCGACAACGGCTCGGGCATGCACGTGCACATGTCCATCTGGAAAGATGGCAAGAACACCTTCGCTGGCGAAGGTTATGCCGGCCTGTCCGACACCGCTCTGTACTTCATCGGCGGCATCATCAAGCACGGTAAGGCGCTGAACGGCTTCACCAACCCGGCCACCAACTCCTACAAGCGTCTGGTTCCAGGCTTCGAAGCGCCAGTGATGCTCGCCTACTCGGCTCGCAACCGCTCCGCTTCGATCCGTATTCCTTACGTGTCGAGCCCGAAAGCCCGCCGTATCGAAGCCCGCTTCCCGGATCCGGCTGCCAACCCATACTTGTGCTTCGCCGCACTGTTGATGGCTGGCCTGGACGGCATCCAGAACAAGATCCACCCTGGCGACGCTGCTGACAAAAACCTGTACGACCTGCCGCCTGAAGAGGCGAAAGAGATCCCACAAGTTTGCGGCAGCCTGAAAGAAGCCCTGGAAGAGCTGGACAAAGGTCGCGCGTTCCTGACCAAAGGCGGCGTGTTCTCCGACGACTTCATCGACGCTTACATCGCTCTGAAAAGCGAAGAAGAAATCAAAGTACGCACCTTCGTACACCCACTGGAATACGAGCTGTACTACAGCTGCTGATCCGGTAGCGCCGCAGCACGCGGCGTGACAAAAAAGAGGCCTCCTTCGGGAGGCCTTTTTTATTGCCAAATTTTCCTGTGGGCGCTTTTTCGGGTGTCTGGAGCATCTCGTTAAATCTTGCCCAAATGTTTTCGGCTTGGGATAACCACCCCGTCTGACCTATGCTGCAACCCAACGCTTTCGTTTCCGGTCGATTCCATGGGTCGTGGACTTCTCTTCATTCTGCTGCTGATCGCATTGCCCGCCACCGCGCAGATCTACAAGTACACGGATGCCAATGGCAACACCGCGTACAGCAATCAACCCCCGGATGGCGTGAAGACTCAAACGGTCGAACTGCCACCGCTCAATACCGTTGAACCCCAGGTCACGCCAACCTCCCCGGCGCCAACCCAAGCGAACAAACCACCCCCCAAGGCCTACGAGACACTGGAGCTCACCGGACTGCCCACCACCGAAGCCCTGCGCGCCAACAATGGCACGTTCACGGTGAATGTCTTGATCAACCCACGCCTGCAAGCTCCCCATCGGTTGCGTCTGCTGCTGGACAACCAACCTTACGGTCAGCCAAGCAATGTCCCGAGCCTGCAACTGGTCAACATTGATCGCGGAGAACACAGCCTGGCGGTACAGGTAATCGACGGCGAGACGCTCATCCAGCAAAGCCCTTCCATCACCTTCACCGTTCAGCGAGTGCACAAACGCTGAAGGCCTGCGCCAAGCTTTTCCTCGTTCCTGATACTTTTCTGACATCGCTCAGCTTTGCGCACTATATTGGTGCGAATGGTTGCACTACCGCCCAACTCCACCCCATTTTGGTTCGAAAGTACCCGCAAAAGCCGGCAGAACGCCACGCAACCGAGCGTTAAACGCCTGTTTCAGGCCTTTAGCGCTTCTTTTCGGAGCCTTGGTTTGGTTTTTGCATTTTGTCCGTATCAGCGCTTTATTCATGCGCGCGCCCTGCTCCAAAAGAGGTCCTGAATGACCATCAGTGACGCACTGCATCGTCTGCTACTCGACAACTTGACGACCGCCACCATTCTGCTCGACGCGGAACTGCGCCTTGAGTACATGAACCCGGCGGCGGAGATGCTGCTGGCCATCAGCGGCCAGCGAAGTCATGGGCAGTTCATCAGCGAACTGTTCACCGAATCCACCGAGGCGCTCAATTCCTTGCGTCAGGCCGTCGAGCAGGCGCATCCGTTCACCAAGCGCGAAGCCATGCTCACGGCCCTCACCGGCCAGACCCTGACCGTCGATTACGCGGTCACGCCGATTCTGAGCAATGGCGACACTTTGTTGCTGCTCGAAGTCCATCCCCGGGATCGCTTACTGCGCATCACCAAGGAAGAAGCACAACTCTCCAAACAGGAAACCAGCAAGATGCTGGTGCGCGGCCTCGCTCACGAAATCAAGAATCCACTGGGCGGGATTCGTGGCGCAGCGCAATTGCTGGCCCGTGAACTGCCGGAAGAAAGCCTGAAGGATTACACCAACGTCATCATTGAAGAAGCGGACCGCCTGCGTAACCTGGTCGACCGCATGCTCGGCTCCAACAAGCTGCCTTCGTTGGCGATGTGCAACATTCACGAAGTGCTGGAGCGCGTGTGTCATCTGGTCGAGGCTGAAAGCCAGGGGCGCATCACATTGGTGCGTGATTACGATCCGAGCATTCCCGACGTCCTGATCGACCGCGAACAAATGATCCAGGCCGTATTGAACATCGTGCGCAACGCAATGCAGGCCATCAGCAGCCAGAACGAGTTGCGCCTGGGCCGCATCAGCCTGCGCACCCGCGCCATGCGCCAGTTCACCATCGGCCATGTGCGCCATCGCCTGGTGACCAAGATCGAGATCATCGACAACGGCCCAGGCATTCCTGCTGAACTCCAGGAAACCATTTTCTTCCCCATGGTCAGCGGACGCCCGGACGGTACCGGGCTCGGCCTGGCCATCACCCAGAACATCATCAGCCAGCACCAGGGCCTGATCGAATGTGACAGCCATCCAGGCCACACCACCTTCTCGATCTTTCTGCCACTGGAACAAGGAGCCACATCGACATGAGCCGTAGTGAAACCGTGTGGATCGTCGATGACGACCGTTCTATCCGCTGGGTCCTGGAAAAAGCCTTGCAACAGGAAGGCATGACGACGCAAAGCTTCGACAGCGCCGATGGCGTGATGAGCCGCCTGGCGCGCCAGCAACCGGATGTGATCATCTCCGACATCCGCATGCCCGGCGCCAGCGGCCTGGACCTTCTGGCGCGGATTCGCGAATCGCACCCACGGCTGCCGGTGATCATCATGACGGCCCACTCGGATCTGGACAGCGCTGTCGCGTCCTATCAGGGCGGCGCATTCGAGTACCTGCCAAAGCCGTTCGATGTCGACGAAGCGGTTTCCCTGGTCAAGCGCGCCAACCAGCACGCCCAGGAGCAACAGGGTCTGGAAGTGGTCCCTACCCTGACCCGCACCCCGGAAATCATCGGCGAAGCACCGGCGATGCAGGAAGTGTTTCGCGCCATCGGGCGCTTGAGCCATTCCAACATCACTGTGCTGATCAACGGCGAATCGGGTACCGGTAAAGAACTGGTGGCCCACGCCCTGCATCGACACAGCCCTCGCGCCGCTTCGCCGTTCATTGCCCTGAACATGGCGGCGATCCCCAAAGACCTGATGGAGTCCGAACTGTTCGGCCACGAGAAAGGCGCGTTCACCGGCGCGGCCAATCTGCGTCGCGGGCGTTTCGAGCAAGCCGATGGCGGCACGCTGTTCCTCGATGAAATCGGCGACATGCCGGCCGACACTCAAACCCGCTTGCTGCGCGTACTGGCCGACGGCGAGTTCTACCGCGTTGGCGGTCATGTGCCGGTGAAGGTCGATGTGCGCATCATCGCCGCGACCCACCAGAATCTGGAAACCCTGGTGCATGCCGGAAAATTCCGTGAGGACTTGTTCCACCGTCTGAACGTGATCCGCATCCACATTCCACGCCTGTCGGACCGTCGCGAAGACATCCCGACCCTGGCCAAGCACTTCCTCAGCCGTGCCGCCCAGGAGCTGGCCGTCGAGCCGAAGCTGCTGAAAAGCGAGACCGAGGAATACCTGAAAAACCTGCCATGGCCGGGCAACGTGCGCCAGCTGGAGAACACCTGCCGCTGGATCACGGTGATGGCTTCGGGTCGCGAAGTGCACATCGGCGATTTGCCGCCAGAGCTGCTGAGCCTGCCTCAGGATTCGGCGCCCGTGACCAACTGGGAACAGGCGCTGCGTCAGTGGGCCGATCAGGCGCTGGCTCGCGGTCAATCGAGCTTGCTCGACAGTGCCGTGCCGGCCTTCGAGCGGATCATGATCGAGACCGCCCTCAAGCACACCGCCGGTCGCCGTCGCGATGCCGCCGTTCTGCTGGGCTGGGGCCGCAACACCCTGACGCGCAAGATCAAGGAACTGGGGATGAAGGTGGATGGCGGGGATGAGGATGAGGGGGATGAGGGCTAGGTTCGTCTTCAGAAATTAGCCGCCAGCGAAAAGATCGCAGCCTTCGGCAGCTCCTACAGGGTTAATGCGAACACCCGTAGATACAAGGAGCTGCAGAAGGCTGCGATCTTTTTTTGTTTGTGCACCGCCGCAATGCACCGTGAACCGCAATCGCGCACAAAAACCACTTCGAAACCCTGCCCTCTTTCGCAATCGAATCCTTTCCGAAAAAACACGAAAGCCCCGGATTCCGGGGCTTTCAGCGTTCTAAATCGGTTTTTTGTTTCTCTTTGTGAAAACTGGCACGCCGCCTGCAATAGTCCATTCAGTGATTCAGTTCACTACCCGGTTTCGGGGACCTTGGTACAGGCAGGCCGGGGATTCCCCTCTTTACATCGGGCTCACACCGCACTTGCGACGAGCCCACCCGTTTTGGGGCCCTTGATACAGGCAGGTCAGGGGTTCCTTCTTTACACCAGGCTCACACCGCACTCGCGACGAGCCTCCCGTTTTGGGGACCTTGGTACAGGCAGGCCGGGGATTCCCTCTTTTATTGCTCCCGCAGATGAATCACCAGCCGCCAGCGGTTATCAACCTCACTACCGGCCCAGTCGCCCTGCAGGGGCCGGGCCGCCACCAGTGTCAGCAACAACCCGCCATCACTCAATCGCACCCGCCAGTTCACGTCCTTGTCGCCCAACTTGAGCTGGCCTTTCTGTGCCTTGCCTTCAGCGCCGAACAACAGCGCGACGCTGCCCTCGACGATCTCGCCGTGAGTCTTGGGTTCGTTGTTGAACCACACCACCAGGCCATCGCTCGTCACTTCAATCTGCTGCAGCACGCTGGGGTCTGGCGTGGTCAGGCGACCGATCATCAGCCCCACCATCACCCCGACAATCGCCAGCGACGCCATCACCCTCAGGAATAGTTTCGAACGCAGGTCGGCTTGCGGCGTAGAATGCCGCTCATCTTTACCTTCGGAGCCGTGCATGTTTCACGTCATCCTTTTCCAACCAGAAATTCCGCCGAATACCGGCAACGTTATCAGGCTGTGCGCCAACAGTGGCTGCCACCTGCATTTGATCGAACCGCTGGGCTTCGACATGGATGACAAGCGCCTGCGCCGGGCTGGCCTCGACTACCACGAGTATGCCACCCTGCAACGCCACGCGGACCTCGCCAGCTGCCTGGAAAGCCTCGGTCATCCACGGCTGTTCGCCTTTACCACCAAGGGCTCGCGGCCGTTCCACGATGCCAGCTTTGCCCCGGGCGATGCGTTTATCTTTGGCCCGGAAAGCCGTGGTTTGCCGCCTGAAGTGCTCGACGCATTGCCCGCCGAGCAACGCTTGCGTTTGCCGATGCGTGAAGGCTGTCGCAGCCTGAACCTGTCCAACACCGTGGCCGTCGCCGTGTACGAAGCCTGGCGTCAGAACGGCTTCAAGTAACACCACCGTCCTTGTAGGAGCTGGCTTGCCAGCGAAAGCGATGTAACTGCCAACAGAGATGTCGAATGTTACGGCCCCTTCGCTGGCAAGCCAGCTCCTACAAAGGTCTCCATGGATCACACGGCTTCGTTTTCCCAATAAAAAAGCGCCTGTTACGGCGCTTTTTTTTCCATCCGCCGTTTATTGAACGGTTGGAGTTTCGCCGGCAGCCTGCATGCGTTGCAGCTCTTGCGCGTACAGCGCGTCGAAGTTCACCGGAGCCAGCATCAGTGCCGGGAACGAACCACGGGTGACCAGGCTGTCCAGGGTTTCGCGAGCGTACGGGAACAGGATGTTCGGGCAGAACGCACCCAGGGTGTGGCTCATCGAAGCGTCGTCCAGATTCTTGATCAGGAAGATACCGGCCTGTTGCACTTCAGCAATGAACGCCACTTCGTCACCGTTTTTCACGGTCACCGACAGGGTCAGCACGACTTCGTGGAAGTCTCCTTCCAGCGCCTTTTGACGGGTGTTCAGGTCCAGACCGACACTCGGCTCCCACTGCTGGCGGAAGATCGCCGGGCTTTTCGGAGCTTCGAAGGACAAGTCACGTACGTAGATGCGCTGCAAGGAGAATTGCGGTGCGGTTTCTTCTTCGCTAGCTGCAGTGTTCTGTTGGTCAGTCATCTCAGATCCTTTCTGATCTTGGGCTTTTATAGGGTATGGAATTCAGGCCCTGAGTAGCGCGTCGAGCTTGCCGGCGCGCTCCAGAGCGAACAAATCATCACAACCGCCGACGTGGGTGCTGCCGATCCAGATCTGCGGCACGGACGTGCGTCCGGCTTTCTGGGCCATGGCGGCGCGTACCTGCGGCTTGCCATCGACCTTGATCTCTTCGAAGTCCACGCCTTTGTTCTCGAGCAGGTACTTGGCTCGCGAGCAGTAAGGGCAGTAATCGCTGGAGTAGACGACGACGTTGCTCATATCACTTCACCAGCGGCAGATTGTCGGCTTTCCAGCTGGAGATACCACCGGACAGCTTGGCGGCGGTGAAGCCGGACTTCATCAGCTCGCGAGCGTGGGTGCCGGCGGTCTGGCCCATGGCGTCGACCAGGATGATGGTCTTGGCCTTGTGCTTTTCCAGTTCACCGACGCGGGCGGTCAGCTTGTCCTGAGGAATGTTCAGCGCGCCGACAATGTGACCGGCGGCGAAATCCTTGGTCGGACGAATGTCGATCACCACGCCTGCGTCCTTGTTGACCAGCCCGGTCAGTTCGCCGGTGCTCAGGCTACGGCCGCCGCCCTGCATTTGATAGGCAATCAGCAACGCCAGCAGTACGACGAAGATACCGACGAGAATGTAGTGGTTAGTGGCAAATTCAATCAGGTGAGCAACCATCGAAGGAGGTTCCAGGGCGTTAAAATGTCGGCCAGTATACACAGCCCCTATGGTGGGCCAAACCCCGTCCGGCGGTGACGTGGCCGGAACTTAGCTTTAAACTGCGACTCCCTTTTCCATCGCCCCTTTTTTACTTAAGCCAGAGCGGATTCCATGACTACCACGCCTAAACCTTTGGTCCTGATGATTCTCGACGGCTTCGGTCACAGCGACAACCCAGAATCCAACGCAATCTTTGCCGCGAAGAAGCCTGTGCTCGACCGTTTGTGGGCCACCGTGCCGAACGGCCTGATCTCGGGCAGCGGCATGGACGTCGGCCTCCCGGATGGCCAGATGGGCAACTCCGAAGTCGGCCACATGAACCTCGGCGCCGGCCGCGTGGTGTATCAGGACTTCACTCGCGTGACCAAATCGATCCGCGACGGCGAGTTCTTCGAGAACCCGACCATCTGCGCCGCCGTGGACAAAGCCGTCGCTGCCGGTAAAGCCGTGCATTTCATGGGTCTGCTGTCCGATGGCGGCGTGCATAGCCACCAGGATCACCTGGTCGCCATGGCCGAACTGGCCTTCAAGCGCGGCGCCGAAAAAATTTACCTGCACGCTTTCCTCGACGGCCGCGACACCCCGCCGAAAAGCGCGCAATCGTCCATCGAGCTGCTCGATGCCACGTTCCAGGCCTTGGGCAAAGGCCGGATCGCCAGCATCATTGGCCGCTACTTCGCCATGGACCGCGACAACCGGTGGGACCGCGTTTCCCAGGCCTACAACCTGATCGTTGACGGTCACGGCCAATTCAACGCCGCCACCGCCCAGGAAGGCCTGCAAGCAGCTTATGAACGTGGCGAGAGCGACGAATTCGTCAAAGCCACTTCCATCGGCGAGCCGGTAAAAGTCGAAGACGGCGACGCCGTGGTGTTCATGAACTTCCGCGCCGACCGTGCCCGCGAGCTGACCCGCGTGTTCGTCGAAGACAACTTCAGTGAGTTCGAGCGTGCCCGCCAGCCGAAACTGGCCGGTTTCGTCATGCTGACCCAATACGCCGCCAGCATCCCTGCACCGTCGGCTTTCGCTGCCGGCAGCCTGGAAAACGTGCTGGGCGATTACCTCGCGAAAAACGGCAAGACTCAGTTGCGTATTGCCGAAACCGAGAAGTATGCCCACGTGACCTTCTTCTTCTCCGGCGGTCGCGAAGAACCGTTCCCGGGCGAAGAGCGCATCCTGATCCCGTCGCCGCAAGTCGCCACCTACGACTTGCAGCCGGAAATGAGCGCGCCTGAAGTGACCGACCGCATCGTCGACGCCATCGAAAACCAGCGATACGACGTGATCGTGGTCAACTACGCCAACGGCGACATGGTCGGCCATAGCGGCGTGTTCGAAGCCGCTGTCAAAGCCGTTGAATGCCTGGACGTCTGCGTCGGCCGTATCGTCGAGGCGCTGGAAAAAGTCGGCGGCGAAGCGCTGATCACGGCTGACCACGGCAACGTCGAGCAAATGTCCGACGAATCCACCGGCCAGGCGCACACTGCGCACACCACTGAACCTGTGCCGTTCATCTATGTCGGCAAACGCGACCTGAAAGTCCGTGAAGGCGGCGTACTGGCGGACGTGGCGCCGACCATGCTGAAGCTGCTGGGTCTGGAGCAGCCGAAGGAAATGACCGGAACTTCGATTCTGGTCTGATCGGCTTCCCCGAAACACCGCTAAACCCTGTAGGAGCTGGCTTGCCAGCGATAGCAATCTGGCACCAACTGCTATGTTGAATGTGCCGACGCAATCGCTGGCAAGCCAGCTCCCACAGTGGTTTGTGGTGTTTTCGAAATGAAATTCAGCCTGACGTTGGGGCCAGTTATCACGCAGTCAGAAATGGGCGTTTTTTTTGCCGTCCATGGCGGGCATACTAGGCCGTCCCTTTCCCTGGTGCCGCCCGCCCCTATGCTCCGCATCCTGACTGCCCTAGCCCTGACCTGCCTGCTCCAACCGGCTTTCGCTGACGAGCGCGCGGACACCCAACAACAGTTGGACGCCACGCGTCAAGACATTGCCGAGCTGAAAAAGCTGCTGGGCAAGCTCCAGGAAGAAAAATCCGGTGTGCAGAAGGAGCTCAAGGGCACCGAAACCGAAATGGGCAAGCTTGAGAAGCAGGTCGACGCCCTGCAAAAAGAGCTGAAGAAAAGCGAAACCGAGCTGCAGCGACTCGATGCAGAGAAAAAAAAACTCCAGAGCGCGCGCACTGAACAGCAACACCTGATCGCCATTCAGGCCCGTGCGGCTTACCAGAATGGTCGTCAGGAGTACCTCAAGCTGCTGCTCAACCAGCAGAACCCGGAAAAATTCGCCCGCACCCTCACCTATTACGACTATCTGAGCCAGGCCCGCCTGGAGCAGCTGAAGAATTTCAACGAAACCCTGCGCCAGTTGGCCAATGTCGAAAAAGACATCGCCATGCAGCAGGCGCAGTTGCTGGTGCAGAAAAGCAGCCTCGACACCCAGCGCGACGAGCTCGACAAAGTCCGCCAGGAACGCCAGCAAGTCCTGGCCAAGCTCAATACCGATGTAAAGGCTCGCGACCAGAAACTGGCAGCCCGCGAGCAGGATCAGGCAGATCTGTCTAAAGTCCTTAAAACCATTGAAGAAACCCTGGCCCGCCAGGCTCGTGAGGCAGAAGAAGCGCGGCAAAAAGCGCTGATCGCCCAGCAGGAAGCCGAAAAAAAGCGTTTACGTGAGGCCCAGGCGCAGGCAGATGCCGGCGATGATGCCCCACGCAAACCCGTTAAGTCGTCACCCGGAGCACTGGTGTCCAGTTCCGGCGAGACCTTTGGTGGCCCTTTTGCGTCAACCCGCGGCAAACTTCCATGGCCTGTCGACGGTCGACTGCTGGCACGTTTCGGTGAAGGCCGTGGCGACGACTCCCGGACCAAGTGGGACGGCGTGATGATCAGCGCGTCTGCCGGCAGCACCGTACATGCGGTGCATGGTGGTCGCGTAGTGTTTGCCGACTGGCTACGAGGCGCCGGGCTGCTGGTGATCCTCGACCACGGCAACGGTTTTTTGAGTCTTTATGGTCACAACCAGACACTGCTCAAGTCTGCGGGTGATGTGGTTAAAGCCGGCGAGTCCATCTCCACTGTCGGCAACAGTGGCGGGCAGGACACGCCAGCGCTGTATTTTGCTATTCGTCAGCAGGGTCACCCGAGTGATCCGGCGCAATGGTGCCGCGCGCAAGGATAAGCGCGTTACCTAATTCAGGAGTTTGTTCGACATGCTGCATTTGTCCCGCCTTACCTCGCTGGCCCTGACGATCGCCCTGGTGATCGGCGCGCCTTTGGCGTTTGCCGCTCAACCAGCCCCGGCGGTCGCGCCAGCGGGCACTGCTGCGACCACCAAGGCGCCATTGCCGCTGGATGAGTTGCGCACGTTTGCCGAGGTAATGGACCGGATCAAGGCCGCTTATGTCGAGCCGGTGGACGACAAGACCCTGCTGGAAAACGCCATCAAGGGCATGCTCAGCAACCTCGATCCGCACTCCGCGTACCTGGGCCCTGAAGATTTCGCCGAGCTGCAGGAAAGCACCAGCGGCGAATTCGGCGGCCTGGGTATCGAAGTCGGCGCCGAAGACGGTTTCATCAAGGTGGTCTCGCCCATCGACGACACGCCAGCCTCCAAAGCCGGCATTCAGGCTGGCGACTTCATCGTCAAGATCAACGGCCAGCCAACACGCGGCCAGAGCATGACCGAAGCCGTGGACAAGATGCGCGGCAAGATCGGCGAAAAAATCACCCTGACCCTGGTACGCGATGGCGGCACGCCGTTCGACGTAACGCTGGCCCGCGCGGTCATTCAAGTGAAGAGCGTGAAGAGCCAGTTGCTGGAATCGGGCTACGGCTACATCCGCATAACCCAGTTCCAGGTCAAGACCGGCGAAGAGGTCTCCAAGGCCCTGGCCAAGCTGCGCAAGGACAATGGCAAGAAGCTCAAGGGCATCATCCTCGACCTGCGCAACAACCCTGGCGGTGTACTGCAAGCCGCGGTGGAAGTGGTCGACCACTTCATCACCAAGGGCCTGATCGTCTATACCAAGGGCCGCATCGCCAACTCCGAACTGCGCTTCTCCGCCACCGGCAAGGACGAAAGCGAAGCCGTGCCGATGGTCGTATTGATCAACGGCGGCAGTGCCTCGGCGTCGGAAATTGTCGCCGGTGCCCTGCAGGACCAGAAACGCGCAGTCGTCATGGGCACCACCAGTTTCGGCAAAGGTTCGGTACAAACCGTGCTGCCACTGAACAACGACCGTGCGCTGAAGATCACCACCGCGTTGTACTACACGCCGAACGGTCGCTCGATCCAGGCCCAGGGCATCGTGCCGGACATCGAAGTGCGCAAGGCCAAGATCACCAGCGAGCAGGACAGCGACTACTTCAAGGAAGCCGACCTGCAGGGTCACCTGGGCAATGGCAACGGCGGCGCCGACAAACCGACCGGTTCCGGCGGCAAAGCCAAGCCGATGCCGCAGGACGACGATTACCAATTGGCCCAGGCCCTGAGCCTGCTCAAAGGGCTGAGCATCACGTCCGGCCGCTGAGATGTTTCTGCGATTACTGATCGGTCTGTTGTTTTGCCTGGCGGGTGTTGCTCACGCAGCGCCCGCCGACTCAACGCCTCACAAGGCCTACTTAAGCCTGATCATCGATGACCTGGGGCAGAACCTGCCCCGAGATCGCCGCGTACTGGCCCTGCCCGGCCCGGTGACTGCGGCAATCATGCCCGACACCCCCCACGCCACCGAATTCGCCCGCGAAGCCCATCGCGCCGGCAAGATCGTCATCCTGCACATGCCGATGGACCCGGCCACCGGGCCGTTCGCCTGGCACCCTGAGCTGCCCATCGAAGAACTGGAAAAACGCCTGAACGCCGCGTTCAAAATGGTCCCGTACACCAGCGGCATCAATAACCACATGGGCAGTCGCATGACCGCCCAGCGACCGGCCATGACCTGGTTGATGGCCGACCTGCAGCGCCGGCACAAACTCTTTGTCGACAGCCGCACCAGCGCGCAAACCGTCGCGGCGGCCGAAGCGCAGAAGATCGGGTTGGCGAGCGTTTCGCGGGATGTTTTTCTGGATGATGAAGCAACGGAAGCGGCGATCTTCACACAGCTACAGACGGCAATCAGTCTTGCGCACAAACAGGGCTCGGCGGTCATGATCGGGCATCCGTATCCGCAAACGCTGGCAGTGCTGGAGCGAGAACTGCCCAAGCTGAAAGCCCAGGGGATCGAGTGGATTGATATCAAGCAGATGATCAGCGTGCGCGGCAATCGCGCCACGGCCGCTCATGGCAAAGACGGCGTTTACAGATAAACACCCCGTTACATCCTATAAATAGTTACCACCAAATACCCAGCGTCATTCCGGATAGTGAGACCTCCCAAAGGTCGCGACCCTCTTGAGTCGCCTTTCAACTATCAGGATTGACTATGACTACCCATGACGATGCCACATTGCCAACCCGGCAAATGGAACCCATTAAGCTCGACAACCTGCTGATCAACTTCACGACAGAATTTCAGCGGATCTGGGATACCAACGGAACACGGGCAAAAACCGTTGCCTTTTGGCGCCCCACACCCGCCCCGGATGCATTGCCGGGATACTTCCCGCTGGGTGACATTGCCATTCACCGCGACGGCAACATCAACGGCGAAGTGATCGCGGTCGTCGTGCGCGAGGGAAATTCACCTGGCGACGACACGAAAGGAAACGCACTCAGCCGGCCCACCGACTTCGAACTTTATTGGAAAGACTCAGGGTCGGGCGCAGTCACACGCGCTTCGATCTGGCGCCCGATTCCGCCTGCCGGCTATGTTGCGTTGGGGCTGGTCTGCGCCAACGACTACAACAAACCTTCGCTCAATGCTGTCCGCTGCGTCAGGGCGGATCTGGTTATCGCTGCAAATGTCAGCGATCTGATCTGGAACGACAAAGGCAGCGGTGCAAAGATGAGCTTCAGCGCCTGGAGCATTGAGCCGCCGACCGCCGAGCCGGGCGATCTCTACTTCACCCCAGGCACATTCACAGGCAACCAAAGCTACAGCAAGCCTGTAACACCGGTCACCGCGTACGCATTGCGGATGCAGATCCCACTGCAAGTCACTTCCCCACCACAAGCGCCGGCACTCTCCGGACACGCCAAACCACCAGTGGACGAAGCAGCCAACGTTACGCAAATAGCCCGACTCCCCTGGTTCGCGGTCATGGACTACGTGCAGCCCAGCGAACAACTCCTGAAATCCCCGTACTACGACCTGAAAAGAACCGACCACTACGTGTTGGTCGGATACGAGCGAAACACAACGGACAAGACCCGGCCAATCAAATGGACAATTGACCCTGTTCAAAGCCCAAGGCAAATGCAGTCATTCAATAGACAAACTTCTGTTGATTTCGAAAGGGCCTGGCCGAACACCGCACCAAGCGATGTCCGGACGACAAAGTTCTCGGCCTGCCTGCCCAAGAACTTCACTCACACCGAATCAGGCTCGAACGGATGGAGCGAATCGCCCCCTCTGGTGATCATCGCCATGGCTGCAAAACACAAATCTGTGGCGGTTTACCTGTTGGAAAGTCACTACGAGTTAACACGTGAGGACGGCACCCAAGTGACTGGAAAAATCGGCTATACCGACGACTCCAGCGTTCACCTGACGCAATATCCACCAGAAAAAGAAGAGTGCCCTCCACTGACGACGAGCACAGACACTGTTGAAAACACCAGCGACGCCAATGTCATTGCACAGGCATCACCCGATCTGCCAACCGCTACAGATACCGTGCCATGATGTCGTCAACCACACCTTCTTTGCGCAATTGATCCAGCGCGGCCTGAAGCTTGGCGACGACCTCGTCGGACACCTCTTTATTCAGGGCCAGATACAGTTCTGCGCTGTTGAAGCGCAGCACTGTCTTGAGGCCGCTCACGCCTTCTTGCCGCGCCAGATAACGTCCGGCAGGATCTCCGGTAGCCCACAAATCGATCTGGCCGCTGACCAGTTTCTTCGCGTTATCCTGATCGCGCAAAACCACCACCGGGTTCAAGCCTTGCTTGGCCAGCGTCGTGGCAATGGCATCGCCCTTGTAGGCGCCGACCTTGTACTTGCGGGCGTCATCCAGGGTTCCCAGGGTGATTTTACTGTCCGCCTTGGCCAGCATGATCCAGTCGTCCGGGCCGATCGGCCCGACCCACTTGAACAGCCTCTCGCGATCCGGCAGGCGCGCCATCACGAATGCACCGTAACCGGGGTTTTCCAGGGCGAGTTTGTAGACACGCTCCCAAGGGAAACGCAGCGTCAGGCTGTAGGTAATATCGGCGCGTTTGAACATCTCGCGGACGATGTCCACGGCGATGCCATTGATGTTCTCGTCCTGAGCGAAGTTCTTGCCGTTCTTCGCCATGTTGTACGGAGGGAAGTTTTCCGTGAGCAACACCAGGTCGGTATCGGGGCTGTCTTTGGCGTGTACCCCGTTGATCAACAACAGGGAAGCGCTGGCGAGAACTAAAAGAAAGCGTTTAAGCATGTCTGGCTACCGAGATCCTTGGCGTACCCAAGAGTGCCTTGGGCACGCCATGATGTCCACTGGCCTGCATCGGTTTGTTTAGCGCATCACAATTGCGCGATGAGCCATGTAGGCCTTGGCTTCCTGCACGGTGTATTCGCCGAAGTGGAAAATACTCGCCGCCAACACCGCGCTGGCGTGACCTTCGATAATGCCATCGGCCAGGTGTTGCAGGTTGCCGACACCGCCGGAAGCAATCACCGGAATGCCCAGCGCATCGCTGATGGCGCGGGTAACCCCCAGGTCAAAGCCGTTCTTCATGCCGTCCTGATCCATGCTGGTCAGCAGGATTTCACCGGCACCCAGGCCTTCCATCTTCTTCGCCCATTCGACAGCGTCCAAGCCGGTCGGCTTGCGACCGCCGTGGGTGAAGATTTCCCAGCGCGGGGTTTCGCCCGGTCCGGAAACCTTCTTCGCGTCGATCGCGACGACAATGCACTGCGAGCCGAAATGCTGCGCCGCTTCGCCGACGAATTCAGGGTTGAACACCGCTGCGGTGTTGATCGAGACCTTGTCCGCACCGGCATTGAGCAGGTTGCGGATGTCTTGCACGGTACGCACGCCACCGCCCACGGTCAGCGGGATGAACACCTGGCTGGCCATGCGCTCGACGGTATGCAGCGTGGTGTCGCGACCGTCGACGCTGGCGGTGATATCGAGAAAGGTAATCTCGTCGGCACCCTGCTCGTCGTAACGACGGGCGATTTCCACCGGGTCACCGGCGTCGCGGATGTTTTCGAATTTCACACCCTTGACCACCCGGCCGTTGTCCACGTCCAGGCAAGGGATGATGCGTTTGGCCAGAGCCATACTTAATCTCCGATTAAGAGTTGCAAGCTTCAAGCTATAAGCTGCAAGTAAGAGCGGATCGCGGTCGCGCTTTTAACTTGCAGCTTGCAGCTTACAGCTTGGAGCTGGCCGCGTAGCCATCACAAAAAGCTTGAGCCTCAGCAACATCCAGAGTGCCCTCATAAATCGCGCGGCCTGTGATCGCACCGATGATGCCTGGCGCCTTGGCGTCGAGCAGCGACTTGATGTCACCGAGGTTGTGGATGCCGCCGGAAGCGATCACCGGGATCTTCGTGGCAGCCGCCAGCGCAGCGGTGAACGGTACGTTGCAGCCCTGCATCATGCCGTCTTTGGCGATGTCGGTGTAAACGATCGAAGACACGCCGTCAGCTTCAAACTGCTTGGCCAGATCGATCACCTGAACGGTGCTGATTTCAGCCCAGCCGTCAGTGGCGACGAACCCGTCCTTGGCATCCAGACCCACGATGATTTTGCCCGGGAAAGCGCGGCAGGCTTCGGCGACGAAAGCCGGGTCTTTCACGGCTTTGGTGCCGATGATGACGTAGCTCACGCCCGCTTTCACGTAGTGCTCGATGGTTTCCAGGGAGCGGATACCACCGCCGATCTGGATCGGCAGGTTCGGGTAGCGCTTGGCAATCGCGGTGACAACTTCGCCGTTGACTGGCTGGCCTTCGAAGGCGCCGTTCAGGTCGACCAGATGCAGACGACGGCAACCGCCCTCCACCCACTTGGCAGCCATGCTCACCGGGTCATCGGAGAACACTGTGGAATCTTCCATACGGCCCTGGCGCAGACGAACACAGGCACCGTCTTTAAGATCGATAGCGGGAATAATCAGCATCTGGCAAACCTTCAAATTTGAATGATCAGCTTGGCTCGGAAATCAGTTTTTCTCGAGCGCCCACAGGTCGCTTTCAATGCTTTCGAACCTCTCTTTGAGGTGCGCCTGCACATCGAAAATCGCCCTGTTGTAGTAGTGCGGAGCAATTTCGCGGGTAAACAGCTCAAGAATCTCCCCCGCCTCGAACGAACCGAGGTCAAGTTCGAAGCGGTCCTCCATGAAACGCTTGATCTTGTGATTGGCCTCGTTCTCCTGTTCGGGAGTGAGGGTCAGGATCGGCGGCTTCTTCTTGACTGCCATTTACCAGCGACCGTCCCACGCAGCGAAGTTCTGCAGCAATTGCAGGCCATGGGTATGGCTTTTCTCCGGGTGGAACTGCACGGCGAAACGCGAGCCTTCGGCCAGCGCCGCAGCAAAATCGACACCGTAATGACCGCCACCGACCACCTGCCGCGCATTAGTGGCGGCGATGTAGTAGCTGTGCACGAAGTAGAAACGCGCCATGTCCGGAATGTCGTGCCACAGCGGGTGGCTGACCTTCTGCTTCACCTGGTTCCAGCCCATGTGCGGGACTTTCAGGTGTTCGCCGTCTTCATGCAGGTCCTTGCCGAAGAACTTCACCTGGCCCGGGAACAGGCCGATGCAGTCAACGCCATCATTCTCTTCGCTGGTGTCGAGCAAGGCTTGCATGCCGACGCAGATGCCGAGGAACGGCCGGTCCTGGCTGACTTCACGTACCAGCGAATCGAAACCGAGGCGACGGATCTCCGCCATGCAATCGCGAATCGCGCCAACGCCGGGGAAAACCACCCGGTCGGCTTCGCGAATCACGTTGGCATCGCTGGTGATCAGGACCTTGCCGGCACCGACGTGCTCGAGGGCCTTGGCCACCGAGTGCAGGTTACCCATGCCGTAATCGATAACCGCGACTGTCTGCATTACAGAACGCCTTTGGTCGACGGCATTTGCCCGGCCATGCGGTCATCGAGCTCGACGGCCATGCGCAGGGCGCGGCCGAAAGCCTTGAACACGGTTTCAATCTGGTGGTGGGTGTTGGTGCCACGCAGGTTGTCGATATGCAGGCTGACCAGCGCGTGGTTGACGAAGCCCTGGAAGAATTCCTGGAACAGGTCAACGTCGAAGCCGCCCACAGTGGCGCGGGTGTACGGCACGTGCATTTGCAGGCCTGGGCGACCGGAGAAGTCGATCACCACGCGCGACAGCGCTTCATCGAGAGGCACGTAGGCGTGGCCGTAGCGACGGATGCCTTTCTTGTCGCCGATGGCTTTGGCAAATGCCTGGCCGAGGGTGATACCGACGTCTTCCACGGTGTGGTGGTCATCGATATGCAGGTCGCCCTTGCTGACAATATCCAGGTCGATCAACCCGTGACGGGCGATCTGGTCCAGCATGTGCTCAAGAAAAGGAACACCGATATCGAATCGGGCCTTTCCGGTGCCATCGAGGTTGATCGAGGCTTTGATCTGGGTTTCCAGAGTGTCGCGCTCGACAGACGCCTTACGTTCGGCCATCACCAGCTCCGCAAAATCATTGGGCGAAAAAGGCAGCCATTATAGGGGCGCGGGCGCGAAACAGAAACATGGGAGGTGATATGGCTGACGGAGTGAACTCATCAACCCTGGAGCTATACCTGTCATGACATGTAGGAGCTGGCTTGCCAGCGATGGCGGTGTGCCTGACACACCGCGTCGCATTGATCGCCAGCAAGCCGGCTCCTACAGAAGTTGGGCGTTAGTGGAACAGCACTGCCGTCTTCTGCAAGGTCACCCAAACACCCCACGCCAACGGAATACCCACTACCAACCACGCGGCAATCGCCAACGGCTTGGTGCCCGGCGCCGCTTTCCACTCCAGCGACGTGCTGCTGTCCGCGCCTTTGTCGTGGCCCAGGGCCTGTTCGGCAGCCAGTTCAGCGTCGGTCATGAAGTACTTGTCCGCCACCGGACGCACCAGCAGGTTGCACAGGAAACCCAGCACCAGCAGGCCGGCGAGGATGTACAGCGTGATGTCGTACGCTGCCGCGCGCTCGACGCCGATACTCAGCTGATACTCACGCAGATAGTTCACCAACACCGGACCCAATACGCCAGCAGCAGCCCACGCCGTCAGCAGGCGACCGTGAATCGCGCCGACCATTTGCGTACCGAACAGGTCGGCCAGATACGCTGGAACCGTCGCGAAACCACCGCCATACATCGACAGAATGATGCAAAACGCCGCCACGAACAGCGCGATGCTGCCCAGGTGACCCAGGTTCGGAATCAGTCCGTACAAGGCAAAGCCCAGAGCGAAGAACACGAAGTAAGTGTTTTTACGGCCCAGGTAGTCCGAAAACGAAGCCCAGAAGAAGCGCCCACCGATGTTGAACAGACTCAGCAAACCGGTGAAACCGGCAGCGATGGCGGCAATCGAAGCCAGTTGCGAGGCGTCCAGTTGACCGAAGGTCAGGTCATTGCCCAGCAATTTGCCCGCGAACACTTCCTGCAACAGCGGCGACGCCATGCCCAGGATGCCGATACCGGCCGATACGTTCAGGCACAGCACCAGCCACACCAGACGAAATTGCGGCGTTTTCCACGCTACGTTCACGTGTACGTGACGGTGAGTGATCATGGCGTTCGAGGCTTTTTTCGCCGGAGCGGTCCAGCCTTCAGGCTTCCAGCCGGTTGGCGGAACGCGGTAGGACAACGCGCCACCGATCATGAACACGAAGTAAATCGCGGCCATCACCAAAAAGCTCTGCCACACACCGACGCTGGTTGGCGAAGCGAAGTGGCCCATCAGCGCTGCAGCCAACGGCGCACCGACCATCGCGCCACCGCCGAAGCCCATGATCGCCATGCCAGTTGCCATGCCGCGCTTGTCCGGGAACCACTTGATCAAGGTCGACACCGGCGAGATGTAACCCAGGCCCAGGCCGATACCGCCAATGACCCCGGAGCCGATCCACATCAGCCAGATCTGGTGGGTATACACCCCCAGCGCCGAAATCAGCAGGCCACCGCACCAGCACAAGGCCGATACAACGCCAGCCTTGCGTGGCCCGGCATGTTCCAGCCAGCCGCCCCAGATCGCGGCCGAGCAGCCGAGGAAGATGAAGAACAGGGTGTAGATCCAGCCGAGCATCGAGATCGGCCAGTCACACTGGGATGAAAAGACTTGTGCGATAAAGCTCATGTCCGGCGCGCAGGCGACCGGTGCGGTGACGCCCAGCGCCTTGGACAGCGGCAACCAGAACACCGAAAACCCGTAGGCCATGCCGATGCAAAGGTGAATGGCCAACGCGGCCGGTGGCACCAGCCAGCGGTTGAAACCGGGCCTGGCGATAATGCGTTCCTTGGACAAGAACGCAGGCTGGTCGGCATTTAAGCCGTCCGCCGTGATACTCGTGGTCATTGTGAATCCCCAATTATTAGTATGGTTCGCCAGCCACTGCTCACCCCGGGCCTTTATGCACGCAGGCATGACCGTTTTTTTGAGTGAACACCTTGTTGCGCGACAACAGGTCGCAGAAAGACGGACGAACGGGCGAAGGTTACCATTTGCAGCTGACAGAAAAACCAAACTGACATCACGACTCGTACGTCGACTGATCTCATCATTATGTGAACGCCTACAGAAAATGGCACCCTCTAACTGCACAGGAGTCCCCATGCCGATCATTGTCGAGCCGCTAAACCAGGCCACTAATCAGGATCAGCAGGATCTGCAAAAAATTTACCGCGACGCTCCCGAATGGCTGTTCGCCCCGTTTTCCGGGGATGCACAACTGATCGAAGACTGTTTGCGAGACGGCTCGCTGATCGCTGGCCGCTTCAATGACCGCCTGCTCGGAGCCGCTCGTTTGCAACGGCACCAAGACGTTTGGTACTTGTCCCAAATTTGCGTACGAAAAATTACCCGTCGCCGTGGGGTCGCCGAACGCCTGGTGACTGAAGCCCGGAGTATGGCTGCGCAATCGGGCGCGACATTGTGTCTGCTGGCACCTGCCGGGCATTTGGAGGCTCAGGCGCTGGCGACCAAACTGAACGTGTCCCTGCAGGTATTGACCGACTGATCGCTGACCGGTCGTCCGTTCCGGGGCGCTATACTCCCCGGCTAAATTTCGAATTCGACTAACTACAAGGACTCGCCCATGAAAGCGTTCGGCAAAATCCTGGGTCTGGTACTTCTCGGGCTGTTGCTGATCATTGTGGCACTGGGCTTTGCCCTGACCCACCTCTTCGATCCCAACGACTACAAAGACGAGATTCGCCAGATTGCCCGCGACAAGGCCCACATCGAGCTGACGCTCAATGGCGATATCGGCTGGAGCCTGTTCCCGTGGCTGGGCCTGGAATTGCACGACGCCAGTGTCGCGACCCTGGTCAAACCGGCCGAACCGTTCGCCGACTTGCAAATGCTCGGTCTGTCGGTGCGCGTACTGCCGCTGCTGCGCCGCGAAGTGCAAATGAGCGACGTACGCGTCGAAGGCCTGAACCTGCGCCTGAACCGCGACAAGGATGGCCACGGCAACTGGGAAGACGTGGGCAAGAAGCCTGTCCCGACCACTGCCGACGCCACCACCGCGCCTGCGGCGAACGCCGGCGAGCCTGCCCCGGACACGACCGCCCAAGCGGAAAAACCGTCGCAGCCGATGCGGCTGGACATCGACAGCCTCACCGTCAACAACGCCCGCGTCGAGTACAACGACGAAAAAACCGGCAAGCAGTTCAGCGCTGAAAGTATCCAGCTGAGCACCGGCGCAGTGCATGATTCCACCAACATTCCGGTCAAACTCACCGCATTCCTGGGCACCAATCAACCGGTCTTGCGTGTGCGCACTGAACTCAATGGCGAGCTGCGCTTCGAGCGCGCCTTGCAGCGCTACAAATTCGAAGACATGAAGCTGTCCGGCGAAGTCTCCGGCGACCCGCTGCAAGGCAAAACCATGACCTTCGCCGCTCAGGGCCAGCTGCTGCTGGACAAGGCTGCCAATGTCGCCGAGTGGACCGGTATCAAAATTTCCGCGAACCAGTTGCGGGCACTGGGTGAACTGAAGGTCAACGACCTCGACAAGACCCCACAGGTCAACGGCGGCCTTTCGATTGCCCAATTCGACCTGGCGAAATTCGTCGACAGCATCGGTCAGAAACTCCCGGCCATGGCCGAAGGCAGCCTGAGTAAAGTCGAGCTGGTCACTCGCCTGACGGGCACGCCGACCAGCGTGGCATTCGACAACATCAACCTGAAACTCGATGAAAGCACTTTCAGCGGCCGCATCGCCGTCGAAGACTTCGCCAAGCAATCACTGCGCGCCAACCTCAAGGCAGACACCTTCAACGTTGACCGTTACCTGCCGCCGAAATCTGCTGAGGCCAACAGCGCCAAGCAAGTGCGCCAAGCCGAAGTCGCAAGTACCGAAGCCGATGCCATGGCGGGCGCCGGCAGCACCCCGCTGCCTCCATCGCCGACCAAGGAGGCCTGGAGCAACGAACGCCTGTTGCCGGTGGAGCGCCTGAGCAAACTCGATGTGGACGCCGACCTGAGCTTCGGCCTGTTGACCCTGGAAAACCTGCCGATTCAAAACGCCGCGCTCAAGGCCACCGGCCAGGGCGGTCTGCTGACCCTGGTGAACCTGAGCGGCAACCTGTACGAAGGCAACTTCAACGCCGCTGGCACCCTCGATCTGCGCCAGCCTGTACCGGCGCTGAACCTGCTGACGAAGATCAGCCGCGTCCCGGCAGAGAAAATCCTCGAAAGCCAGGGCAAGAATCCGCCGGTCAAAGGCCTGGTCACGCTCAACAGCAACCTGACCGGCAACGGCAACAGCCAGAAAGCGCTGATCGAAACCCTCAACGGCACCACCAGCTTCGTCATCAACAACGGCGTGCTGCTCAATGCCAACCTCGAACAACAGCTGTGCAAAGGCATCGCCACGCTCAACCGCAAATCCCTCAGCGGCGAGCCTCGCGGCAAGGACACACCGTTCCAGGAGCTCAAGGGTAACCTGACGTTCCGTAATGGCGTGGCCAGCAACCCGGATCTGAAAGTGCGCATCCCGGGCATGACCGTCAACGGCAATGGCGACATCGACTTGAGAGTCCTGGGTATGGATTACCGCGTCGGCATTGTCGTCGAAGGCGACAAGAGCGACATGCCGGACCCGGCTTGCCAGGTCAACGAGAAGTTTGCCGCCATCGAGTGGCCACTGCGCTGCCGCGGCCCGCTGGAGCTGGGCGCCAAGGCTTGCCGCCTGGATAACGACCGCATGGGCCAGGTCGCGGGCAAGCTGGCTGGCGACAGAATCAGCGAAAAAATCGACGAGAAATGGGGCGACAAGGTCGACCCGAAACTGAAAGACGCGCTCAAGGGGCTGTTCAAGCAATGAGAGCCGAGCAGTTTTCAACGGCGGTGCTGGACTGGTTCGACCGCCATGGCCGGCACGATTTGCCCTGGCAGCAGGACATCAACCCGTATCGGGTATGGGTCTCGGAAATCATGTTGCAGCAGACCCAGGTCAGCACCGTGCTGAACTACTTTGACCGTTTCATGGCCTCGTTGCCGACGGTCGAAGCCCTGGCAGCGGCACCGGAAGACGAAGTGCTGCACTTGTGGACGGGCCTGGGTTACTACACCCGTGCGCGCAATTTGCAGAAGACCGCGAAGATCGTCGTCGAACAGTACGGCGGCGAATTTCCTCGGGATGTGGAAAAACTCACTGATTTGCCGGGGATCGGCCTGTCCACCGCTGGCGCCATCGCCAGCATCAGCATGGGCCTGCGCGCGCCGATCCTCGACGGCAACGTCAAACGCGTGCTGGCGCGCTTTACCGCGCAGGAGGGCTACCCCGGCGAGCCGAAGGTCGCCAAACAGCTCTGGGCCAACGCTGAGCGCTTTACGCCGCATGATCGGGTCAACGCCTACACCCAGGCGATGATGGATTTGGGCGCTACGCTTTGCACCCGCAGCAAACCGAGTTGCCTGCTCTGCCCGCTGGAAAAGGGCTGTGAAGCGCACATGCTCGGCCTGGAAACCCGCTACCCGATCCCCAAGCCGCGCAAAGCCATCCCACAGAAGCGCACGTTGATGCCGATGCTCGCCAACGGTGAAGGTGCGATCCTGCTTTATCGTCGCCCTTCCACGGGCCTGTGGGGCGGTCTCTGGAGCTTGCCGGAACTCGACGACCTCGACGACCTGCAACATCTGGCGTCGCAGCACTCGCTGGAGCTGGGCGCACAACAGGCGCTGCCAAACCTGGTGCACACCTTCAGCCATTTCCAGTTATCCATCGAACCCTGGCTGGTTCAGGTCCAGGAGTCCGGCCATCACGTGGCCGAGGCCGACTGGCTCTGGTATAACCTCGCCACCCCGCCGCGCCTGGGCCTTGCCGCCCCGGTCAAAACCTTGCTCGAACGCGCGGCCGCCGTATTGAACGCAGGAGAGTCGTCATGACCCGCACCATCATGTGCCGCAAGTACAAAGAAGAACTGCCAGGCCTGGAGCGCGCTCCGTTCCCGGGCGCCAAAGGCCAGGACATTTTTGATCACGTCTCGCAAAAGGCCTGGGCCGACTGGCAAAAACACCAGACCCTGCTGATCAACGAAAAACGCCTGAACATGATGAACGCCGAAGATCGCAAATATCTTCAGGGAGAAATGGACAAGTACTTCTCCGGCGAGGATTACGCCAAGGCCGAAGGCTACGTGCCGCCGTCGGAATAACCCCGATTTATCGGGGGGCGGCACGTAAGCGACGGTAATAATTAAAATTTTTTTGAAAACTTGCTTGACGACCCCCTGAAAAACCCGTTTAATGCGCCCCGTTGCCCAGATAGCTCAGTCGGTAGAGCAGGGGATTGAAAATCCCCGTGTCGGCGGTTCGATTCCGTCTCTGGGCACCACCTTTCGTTTTCAGGTGATGCCAAGCACACCTGAAAGCACACAAGAAGCCCGCCTAGTGCGGGCTTTTTGTTGTCTATGGTTTCCTAAACTGACCTAGGCAGCCCAAAGTTTTGGGGGCAAGGTTGGGGGCATGACCGGTTCGGTCATGCCCCCAACAAAATGGTGCTTCACGGCCCTGAAAGTCACGCCCCTGAGCGACTCCGCTCTCAACGCAGCCAAACCCCGGGAGTAGCCTTACAAGCTCGCGGATGGTGAAGGCTTGTATCTCGAAATTATGCCCACCGGCTCAAAGCTCTGGCGCGGTCAATCCGTTTACGCGTCGTGTAGACGGGTATTAGTCCGCAGATTCTGGTAATCCCCTGGAGGCCTTGCGGATCAAGGCCTGCGAGATCTTTCAGAAAACAACCATAGGTGAGGATTTAAAGCGCCTCTTGTTGAGTACCTGAATCCAACGGCAGACCGAGTCGTTACCTTTGGCCCATCGCACCCCAAACACGAACGGCCATGGCCAAGTGCAACGACGGCAGGCGAGCCCATTTATTTTTTCGGGGCTGCGGTCAGAACCGCTGTCCTCAGCAGTAGCGGACTGGTGTATGGATACAAAAAAATACGTAGTCCTTATCTGAGGGCTTCGGATTTTCCGACCGTTCATGGATATAGTCGAAAATACTTAACCAAACAGAATCAGTCCATTATTTGGAAATTTTCAGGTAGTTATGGCTGTATTTTGTTGGCTATATAGTGAAAACGACTGGCATAAGCTTTTTATACTGCATATCCCGCTGGTCTGCAGGCTTTGTCCTACAGAACGGGCTTGCCCACAACGCAGGCCCGGTTACGCGAAGCAACTGGCTTATGGGTCGGCGCTTCGACGCTCGGTGGTCATATCCAATAACAAGATGAGGTGCCCCTTATGCCCGTAGGCAATCACTTACCCCATGGCGATACCACTCAGGGCGGCCCGCTCAAACGCGAACTCGGCGAACGGCATATTCGCTTGATGGCACTCGGTGCCTGCATCGGCGTCGGCCTGTTCCTCGGTTCGGCCAAGGCCATCGAAATGGCCGGTCCGGCCATCATGCTGTCCTACATCATCGGCGGTCTGGCGATTCTGGTGATCATGCGCGCCCTCGGCGAAATGGCCGTGCACAACCCGGTCGCCGGCTCGTTCAGCCGTTACGCCCAAGACTACCTCGGCCCATTGGCGGGCTTCCTGACTGGCTGGAACTACTGGTTTCTGTGGCTGGTGACCTGCGTTGCGGAAATCACCGCGGTGGCGGTGTACATGGGCGTCTGGTTCCCTGATGTGCCGCGCTGGATCTGGGCCCTGGCGGCACTGATCAGCATGGGCTCGATCAACCTGATCGCGGTCAAGGCCTTCGGTGAGTTCGAGTTCTGGTTCGCCCTGATCAAGATCGTCACCATCGTTGCCATGGTGTTCGGCGGCATCGGCGTCATTGCCTTCGGTTTCGGCAACGACGGTGTGGCGTTGGGCATTTCCAACCTGTGGACCCACGGCGGCTTCATGCCCAACGGCGTGCAAGGCGTGCTGATGTCCCTGCAAATGGTGATGTTCGCTTACCTGGGCGTCGAGATGATCGGCCTGACCGCCGGTGAAGCGAAGAACCCGCAGAAAACCATTCCCGATGCGATTGGCTCGGTGTTCTGGCGAATCCTGCTGTTCTACGTCGGTGCGTTGTTCGTGATCCTGTCGATTTACCCGTGGAACGAAATCGGCACCCAGGGCAGTCCGTTCGTGATGACCTTCGAGCGACTGGGCATCAAGACCGCTGCCGGTATCATCAACTTCGTGGTGATCACCGCGGCATTGTCGTCGTGCAACGGCGGCATCTTCAGCACCGGGCGCATGCTGTACAGCCTGGCGCAGAACGGCCAGGCCCCGGCCGGTTTCGCCAAGACTTCGAACAACGGCGTACCGCGTCGTGCGCTGCTGCTGTCGATTGGCGCCTTGCTGCTGGGCGTGTTGCTCAATTACCTGGTGCCGGAAAAAGTCTTCGTCTGGGTGACGGCGATTGCCACCTTCGGCGCGATCTGGACCTGGGCGATGATCCTGCTGGCCCAGCTGAAATTCCGCAAAGGCCTGAGTGCCAGCGAACGTGCCGGTCTGAAATACCGCATGTGGCTGTACCCGGTCAGCTCCTACCTGGCGCTGGCGTTCCTGGTGCTGGTGGTCGGCCTGATGGCGTACTTCCCGGACACCCGCGTGGCGCTGTATGTGGGGCCTGCGTTCCTGGTGCTGCTGACGGTGTTGTTCTACGTGTTCAAGCTGCAACCGACCAATGCAACTCAAGGTGTGGCGCGTTCGGTTTCTTAAGTCGTAGTGCCTGAAATGCAAAAGCCCATTCCGTTTGCTGCACTTAAGCGGAGCAGCAATACGATTCACGGAATATTGGTTTTTGGTATTTTCAACGCCCTAGGCTTTGTCGGTCTAGGGCGTGCAGTTGTGAACAACAAACCAATATTGTTTTTAGATCAAGCTTGGTCTTTCAACATGGTCTGCACTTGTTAAAAAACCACCTGGTCAAACTTGAGCCGACATGAGCGGCACGTCAGGAAGAACCTTTTTCCTCAGTCGCGCCCTCAGTTGTGCCCAGCCTTGGCCCCACTCAACATACAACTCAGTACATGCGCAGCCTGTAGCCAATGGTTCGATTTTGTCTCTGGCACCAAATACCGAAACCCCTGAATCGCAAGATTCAGGGGTTTTTATGCCTGCGATTTGACGAGGCACTCCCCCAGGCATCATCGAAGCGACAAAATCCCCCCATCCCAGGCTGAGTCCAGAAATGCCTTCAGGCATTGGATATCAGTTATTTCTGCTTGTCTTTTGTCTGTCAGAACGCTCCCAACGCCTTAACGGAAAGGGATGACATACGCCGACTTACAGTTTGTGCAGAATCGCAGGAGGAGCTGCCGCATACCCGGCAGCAGAGACACAACAGGGATGTCGCCAATGACTAACGTCATCAAACCAGAGGTAGAAACCACTGAGCTTTTCTCTGGGCAAGAGATCAGGACTCTAAATTTTGATAAGCGGCAGTCAACATTGCTTCGCACGCTCGCCGAAGGACTGGCCGCGATCGGCGGGCCGCAGGCCCCAGGAGCCGACTCGAAAGCCTCTTTGGCAGCCATTGAGTTGAAGCTCTCTTTCTCGAAAGACCAATGCGAACTGCTGGGCACCTACTCCGATGGCCTTGTTTGCGTGTTGATCTTTGAGGGGCTGCAAAAAATCACCGATGTCAGCCCCCCCAATGAATTGCCCGCCCTGACATCCCTGGAGAATCGATACGACGTCCTTTGCCTGGCCGCGCGTAATCAGATCTTGTTGAAACTGGTGGACAACAGCGCCTTTGCCTACGACATGGACAATGAAGGAAAACTGGTTCGGCTGGTGGCGAATTTCAAGGGCGGCGGACTTATCAAAGTCCCTGCCGAGCCGGACATCAAAGAACTGAGTTCCCACTCAGGCCTGGCTCTCGGCCCACACACCGAAGCGCCTTACTGGTGCGCAATAAACGCGAAAGATGGGCACTCTCCCTCGCCGTCGTCGCTCATCCTCTCGGCCCTATGGAACCCAAGCCTGGAGCCGACCTCGGTCATTGCGCTGCCACCCGTTCTGGAAAAAATCGGTGTAACCAACTGTCTTGCTTTGACTACAGGGAATTTTCAATTCACCCGTAGTGACTCCTTTGTCAGCGGCAAAGGAGAGGACGGGCGCAACGTTTCGATTCTGGAGTTCGATGACAAGGTCGGATTCGCGGTCCGTTTCAACGCCTATCGTTTTTCGGTCAGCGACAACGCCTCTCACTTTGCCAAAACAGCCTTCGCCGCCTTGTGCCAGAGCATAGGTGAAGCAACTCCAGTCGAGCACACCCTGACGCAAGAGTCGGCAATGGTCATCAATAACGTCCGGGCTCTGCACTGTCGTGACCGGATCAAAGACAACAGGCGCGTTCTGGTCCGCATCTTCGGACTCTCGAAGTTTTCTTCTCCCATCGTAATAACAGACGACCCGTTGCGACTTCAGGGCTGACGCCTAACGCAGATTCAATCCATTGAATGGCTGGACAAGTGGAAGACTGGCCAATAATTGTAAAAGAGAGGGTGAGATGTCTTGGGACGTTATTGGCATGTTGGCGCTCGTCGCGTTTTGCGCTGGCTTCTTTGATGCAATAGCAGGTGGCGGCGGGTTAATAACTCTGCCAGCACTGTTTTTGGCTGGGGTTGACCCCATCAGTGCCATTGCAACGAACAAGTTTCAGGCCGCCTCGGCAACCATTTCGGCAACCGCAACCTTTGCTCGCAA
Source organism: Pseudomonas sp. Irchel s3b5 (assembly GCF_900187435.1). Lineage (NCBI taxonomy): Bacteria > Pseudomonadati > Pseudomonadota > Gammaproteobacteria > Pseudomonadales > Pseudomonadaceae > Pseudomonas > Pseudomonas sp. Irchel s3b5. The sequence goes on along the minus strand of NZ_FYDY01000003.1, from coordinate 226,849 downwards.
AGGAATGATCGAGTGGCGCGAGGGCCGATTCCTGGTTATTTGCGGTTTCATTGGCGGAGCCAGCGGGGCCTTGCTGGTCAGCTCTGTTGATAAGCGCTATCTGGAAGTCTGCGTGCCCATCATGCTGATTCTGGTGGCCATCTATTTTGCGCTGTCTCCAAAGCTGGCCAATGAAGATCGACGCAAGAGAATCGGCATTCTGCTTTTTTCGTTCACCGTTGCGCCGATCCTGGGTTTTTACGACGGTATATTTGGTCCCGGCGTGGGCTCTTTCTTTATCGTCGGATTTGTCCTGCTCTGCGGCTTCGGCATGATGCGGGCCATGAGTTTTACCAAGCTGGCCAACGCTTCATGCAACCTCGGTTCTCTGTCGGTTTTCATCACCAAAGGTGTGATTATCTGGCCGGTAGCCATCGCCATGGCTTTGGCGGCCTTCCTCGGCGCCCAATTGGGTGCTCGAGCTGCGGTCCGGGTTGGACCACGGCTGATCAAACCCATGTTGATCGTGGTCTGCTGCGCCTTGGCCATCAAACTGCTGAGCGTAGAAACCAATCCCTTACGCATCGCGGTCATCCAGACATTGGCCTTGTTATGAAAAACCCTGAATCGCAAGATTCAGGGTCAATGTCCACTCCATGGTTTAGAGCTTCTCGTTAACTTGCATCATTCCAGTGAAAAACCAGGTTACGGGGTGTACCGCTGCCGACATCGGCAATGTCTTGCCGTGACTCCCCGTTGCGCGTCGCGATGACGGTGTACTTACCGGCAGGCAATTTGACGTAAACCAGCGGGCCAGCTTTGTTAAGCGTCAGCACGGTTTCCCCCGGGGCTTTCTGAATGACGACATTCACGTCTGGCGTGTATTCATTGCCCGTTCCGACAGAGAACGTCATGTGCAGGTTATAACCAGACGTCTGCTGGATAGCCTTTGCCTCATCCTCACCGATACCGCCGGACAGGTAGGTGATGCCGTTTTGCTCCTGCCGCTGAACCTGTACGCCAGAGCTGTCGACGGGCTCAAGGCTCGCGGCGGGCGATATGGCAGGAAACAGCAGAACGCTGACGGCGGCGAGGGACAACATGAATGAATGGGTGGTTTTCATGATGGCGACTCCCGGGTTCTGTTGAACCCAATCGTTACATTCTTTGGATTTCCTGTCGGCGGGAGGGGTTTCAGATTGATTGGGTCTTGGGGTGAGTACGAAACGTACTACGCCTTTTGTTCCTCAGACCTCGCCCGTCATCAGATACGTCCTGCCAGCGCACCCGGCGTTTCCTGCCTGTTTCTCAGTAACGCCCGGCATCTTTGAGTGGTGTTCACTTGTCATTCTCATGCGCCTCTCAGGCTGCTGCGGAAGACCTCATGACTGACCTCACACCCAATGACACTCAAGACCCAAAACTCGTATCGCTGCTGGGTAACCTAGGCGAATTGATCCGTCAGGCACGTCAGAAGGTACTTCGGGCGGTGGATACCGTTCAGGTGCAAACCTGTTGGCAGATGGGTCGGTACATCGTTGAATTTGAGCAAAAGGAAGAACTCCGCAGCGAGCTGGATCGCGAACGAGCGGCATTTGAAGAGCGATTGACTCGCCAAAAAACCGCGTTGAGATGAGTGGATTGTTCATCAACGACATCAAGACTATGGTTGGCAACTACCCGCAAAGGTCTGACACCGATGAATTTGCAGGACACGCCTCCACTGGCCCCCACTCAAATCAAGTTGTCGCTGGAGGCTCCCGCACCTGGCAAACCGTTCAAGGAAACAGCCCCCGATGGCTTCATCCTTGGCGGCTTCACCTGGCAGCACGCCGTTCAAGACATCGCCCGCCCGGTCGTCATCATCAACGCCGCCACCTCGGTCCGTTGCCGTCATTACTCACGCTTTGCCGACTATCTGTTCGCCAATGGCTTCAACGTCATCACCTATGACTACCGAGGCATCGGCGAATCGCGTCCGGAATCACTCAAAGGGCTTGAGGCTTCCTGGAGCGATTGGGGAGCGCTGGATTTCGAGGCGATGCTCAAGCGCACGCAGCGTGAATTTCCGGGCCAGCCTGTCGATGTGGTCGGTCACAGCTTTGGCGGCTGTGCAGCGGGGCTGGGAGCGTCCGGGCATCTGATCCGTCGCCTGGTGACCGTCGGCGCGCAATTCGCCTACTGGCGCGACTACGCACCGGCCCATCGCTGGCGGATGTTCGGCAAGTGGCATGTGCTGATGCCGCTGGTGACGATGATCTGTGGCTACTTCCCCGGCAAGCGCCTCGGCTGGCTGGAAGACACACCGGCTGGCGTCGTCCGCGACTGGAGCACGCCGACTGATCGATACGAGAAGCGCCCCAGCGGCCGCTCGCTCCACGCAACCGTCGGTCGCCTGCCCTTCGCTGCCGTAACGGCCAAAACGCTCGCCATCAGCGTCAGCGACGATCCCTACGGCACGATCCCGGCCATCGAGCGCCTGCTCCGCTACTCCACCGGCAGCTTGAACACCCACTTGCGCATCGCCCCTGAAGACATCGGCGAAGAAGAAGTCGGACATTTCGCCTTTTTTCGCAGCGCATACCAAGCCACACTATGGCCCATCGCACTGCACTGGCTGCAAAACGGAGAGCTGGCCCCCGATACCCCCGGGCGGCGAGTACCGCGCAGCGACCCCATTAACGCATAACGGAACAAACGCCATGGCCTCCGCCAACAAGCAGCAAAAACGCGCCTCCCGCGCCAAGGCCAAAGCCAAGCAGAACCGCACCCAGCGGGCCGCTGCGCCGGTCGAGCTGGACCCGAACGATGACCGCATCGACTTCGAGTCGGTAGACCTGACCGAACTGTTCAAGAAAATGATCGACGCCGAGAAGATCAGCCAGCAAGCGCTGTGCACAGCCTTCCTCGAAGACCCGCTGCTAGAGCTGGTGTACGAGCAGGAAGGCGAAGAAGGCGCGATGGACTTCATCCTGGCCGCATTGATCGAGTACCGCCAATGGTCGACCGAAACCGACGAGGCCGGCGCCCTGGCGTGGATCGAATCACCGGCCTTCCAGGCCGACTACGTGGCAGCGTCCGACGCCATCGCCGCGCAAACCCAACCGAAACCGAACTGAGTTCCCATGGCCTCCCTGAACAAGCAACAGAAACGCGCCAAGCGTGCAAAAGCCAAAGCCAAGCAGATCAATATCCACGGCCGTAAACCCGCCGAGATGGACGATGACCTTGGCCACCTCGCCGAGCCAATCCCGGAATACACCCTGGCGATGTTCAGCAAAATGCGCGACGCCGAAGCCGTCAGCCGCCGCGAAATGCTCTCGACATTGCTGACTGATCTCGCCTTTATCATCATCGACCATCCAGAACTGCTGGACATGGAAAACGCCGACGACGAAGGCATGGCCGCCACGCATCTGGCCGCCGACATGCTGATCGACTACCGCATGTGGGCCGACGGCATGGACCGCGAAGCTGCCCAGGCCTGGTTGAGCGAACCGCAGTTCATCACCGACTTCAGCGATGCGCTGGATGTGTACCGCCAAACGCTGGACGGTCCGGAAGAAAAAGCCGAGTAACCGCCGCCGCGCAAACAAAAACGGCCGCTTGTCATCACTGACGGCGGCCGTTTTTTTGGCTTTTGAATCGGGCGCCTTCCTTTCATCAGGCATCGCGTATATCCCATTGACATATCCATTGCAAAACCTATCCTTTGACTCATCGCGCCAGCAAAAGCGCAGGAGGTCAAAATGGAACAGACAACCCTTTTCATGAGCAACCGAAGCCAGGCCGTCCGCCTGCCAAAAGCCGTGGCCATGCCAAGCGACGTCAAACGAGTCAACGTCGTCGCCATTGGCCGAACCCGCATCATCACCCCCGCTGATGAAACCTGGGACAGCTGGTTCGACGGCGAAAGCGCCACCGCCGACTTTATGGCGGAACGTGAGCAACCCGCTGAACAGGAGCGCGAGTCGTTCTGATGATCAAATACATGCTCGATACCAACATCTGCATCTTCACCATCAAGAACAAACCACAGGTGGTACGGGAGGCGTTCAACCGGCATCACGATCAGCTGTGCATCAGCGCGGTAACGCTGATGGAGTTGATCTACGGTGCGGAAAAATCGGCAGCCCCCGAAAAAAACCTGGCGGTCGTTGAGGGTTTCGCCGCTCGTCTTGAAGTCATGCCCTTCGACAACGAAGCAGCAGCGCATACCGGAATGATTCGGTGCGAGCTGGCAAAAGCGGGCACACCGATAGGCCCGTACGACCAAATGATTGCCGGACACGCACGCTCACGGGGGCTGATCGTAGTCACCAACAACCTGCGCGAGTTCGCACGCGCTCCGGGGTTACGTGTAGAAGACTGGGTTCATGTCGAATGAACATGGAGTAATCGACAGATATAAAAACGGCCGCTCGTCATCACTGGCGGCGGCCGTTTTGCGTTACGCGGTGCGAATCAGTTCAGCACGACCGCGCCACGCTTTTCCAGTTTGCGACGGCGTGATACCAGCAAGCCGGCAGCGACGACCAGAAGACTCAGCAGACCGGTCGCGAGGATTTCCACGCGATGGGCATCCTGGAACAGCATGATGGTCAGGGCCGCGACGATGAAGAAGATCACCGCGTAGGTCAGGCCCGGGAACAGCCACATGCTGAAGGCGATTTTCTCACCACGCGCCATACGCTGCTTGCGCATGCGCAGTTGCGAAATCGCAATCACCAGGTACACCAGTAGTGCAATGGCGCCGGAACTGGCCAGCAGGAATTCGAACACTGCCGCCGGGGCCACGTAGTTGGCGAAGGTCGCCAGGAACGCTGCACCAGTGGACAACATCACTGCCCAGTAAGGTGTGCCACTTTTGTTGGTGCGCGTGGACATCGCCGGCGCATCGCCGCGTTTGCCCAGGGAGAACATCATGCGCGACGAGGTGTAGAGCGCCGAGTTCAGGCAGCTGGTCACAGCAACCAGAACCACAATGTCGACGATCATCTTGGCGTTCGGGATGCCCATGCGGTCAAGCACGGTCTGGTAGGAACCAACGCTGGCCAGAATCGGGTCGTTCCATGGCACCAGGGCCACAACGATGAAGATCGATACGAGGTAGAACAAGCCGATCCGCCAGATCACCGAGTTGGTGGCCTTGGAAATTTGCTTGCCTGGGTCTTTCGATTCCGCGGCCGCAATGGTCACGATCTCGGTGCCCATGAAGGAGAACATGGTGGTCAGGATCGCGCCCAACACTGCGCCCATGCCGTTCGGCAGGAAGCCTTGGGTGTCGAACAGGTGCGAAACGCCGCTGACCTGACTGTTCGGCAGAAAGCCGAAGATCGCCAGCACGCCGAGCACAATGAAACCAATGATCGCCACGACCTTGAGCAGGGCGAACCAGAACTCGAACTCACCGTAGTTTTTCACGCTGAAGAGGTTGGTCACGGTCAGCAGCATCGTGATGACCAGGGCGAAGGCCCAGATGTCCACACCCGGAAACCAGGCATGCAGGATGGTCGCGGCGGCGTTGGCCTCCAGCGGGATCACCAGGACCCAGAACCACCAGTAGAGCCAGCCGATGGTGAAACCGGCCCAGTGACCGATCGAGCGGTCGGCGTATGTCGAAAAGGAACCGGTGTCCGGCGAAGCAACGGCCATTTCGCCGAGCATGCGCATCACCAATACCACCAACATACCGGCGGCGGCGTAAGCCAACAGAACAGCCGGACCTGCCGCAGCGATGGCGTGACCCGAGCCGACGAACAGGCCGGCGCCGATAACCCCGGCAATCGACAGCATGGTCACGTGGCGCGGTTTGAGCCCCTGTTCGAGGCCATTAGAGCTTTGGGTACTGCTCATAAAACTACCTTTGTAAGGAGAAGCGAATGCATGCATCCCGTTTAGCGATCCTTCTCGTAAAAAGAAACCAACGGGGCGTTCCGGATTCTGCACGCAATAATTGCGCCAAAATATTTCAAATCCTTCTAACCCGGCGATTCCAACAAGACCGGACAGTCATCGCAAGCCATTGAATTTAATGGCACTTTGCCAGAACGTTACCCTGCCACCCACTTTGTGTGGTGAATCAGCGCACCGGAAACACACCTGAAAATGGCTTCGCGCACATTAAAAGTGCACGAGCGGTACATTTGGCCGGATAGCGCTTCCAACACCTTGTCAAAGCTGGCAACATCGCGCCTTTTTTTGCGGCAGCCACCGCGCTTTTTATCGATAGACAAGGTTCAAACGGCTGTTCGGTTGTTGATGGGGCGACAGTCTGCTGCGCCGATGCGACAACCTGCCACACACCAGCCATTTACTGTCCGTAGCGCTGTTGGCTGCCATTGAAACGCTATGCTAGGTTGGCCGCCTCGCCAGGAAGGCCAGCCAACAGCAGGAGCGCAACATATATGAGGAACGCACATGGCTGAGGCCACGCCCGCGCTTGAAATCCGCAACTTGCATAAACGCTACGGTTCGCTTGAGGTGCTCAAAGGTATCTCGCTGACCGCCCGCGACGGCGACGTGATCTCGATCCTGGGTTCTTCCGGTTCCGGCAAGTCCACGTTCCTGCGTTGCATCAACCTGCTGGAAAACCCGCACCAGGGTCAGATCCTGGTGGCCGGTGAAGAACTCAAGCTCAAAGCCGCAAAGAACGGCGAACTGGTTGCCGCCGACGGCAAGCAGATCAATCGCCTGCGCAGCGAAATCGGTTTTGTGTTTCAAAACTTTAACCTGTGGCCGCACATGAGCGTGCTCGACAACATCATCGAGGCGCCGCGCCGCGTGCTGGGCCAGAGCAAGGCCGAAGCCATCGAAGTCGCCGAAGCCCTGCTGGCCAAGGTCGGCATCGCCGACAAGCGCCACGCCTACCCGGCGCAATTGTCCGGTGGTCAGCAACAACGCGCGGCCATCGCCCGCACGCTGGCCATGCAGCCCAAGGTCATCCTGTTCGACGAACCCACCTCCGCGCTTGACCCGGAAATGGTCCAGGAAGTACTTAATGTCATCCGCGCACTGGCCGAAGAAGGCCGCACCATGCTGCTCGTGACCCACGAAATGGGCTTCGCCCGTCAGGTCTCCAGCGAAGTGGTGTTCCTTCACCAAGGCCTGGTAGAAGAGCAAGGATCGCCACAGCAGGTGTTTGAAAACCCGCTTTCGGCGCGCTGCAAACAATTCATGTCCAGCAACCGCTAACGGAGCTACCCACATGCAGAACTACAAAAAGGTCTTCCTGGCTGCCGCCGTCACCCTGGCCTTCAGCGCCAGTGCCATGGCTGAAACGCTGAAGATGGGCATCGAAGCGGCCTACCCGCCGTTCAACAACAAAGATGCCAGCGGCAACGTCGTCGGCTTCGACAAGGAAATCGGCGACGCCCTGTGCGCCAAGATGAAAGTCGAGTGCACCGTCGTCACCTCCGACTGGGACGGCATCATCCCGGCCCTGAACGCCAAGAAGTTCGACTTCCTGATCTCCTCGATGTCGATCACCGACGAGCGCAAGCAAGCGGTGGACTTCACCGACCCGTACTACTCCAACAAACTGCAATTCATCGCGCCGAAAAACGTCGACTTCAAAACCGACAAGGCAGCGCTCAAAGGCAAGATCATCGGCGCCCAACGCGCGACCCTGGCCGGTACCTTCCTGGAAGACAACTATGGTGACGACATCACCATCAAGCTGTACGACACCCAGGAAAACGCCTACCTCGACCTGACTTCCGGTCGCCTGGACGGCATCCTGGCCGACAAGTACGTCAACTACGAGTGGCTGAAAAGCGACGCGGGCCGTTCCTACGAATTCAAGGGCGACCCGGTGGAAGAAAGCGACAAGATCGGTATCGCTGTACGAAAAGGCGATCCGATCCGCGCGAAGCTGAACTCCGCGCTGAAAGAAATCGTCGCTGACGGCACCTACAAGAAGATCAACGACAAGTACTTCCCGTTCAGCATCTATTGATCCTGACTGCCTGATCGGCGCCGTCCTTTGACGGCGCCGGTTCTCGGCATCGCCCGCCGCGATTTGAAAAGAAATCCATGATTATCGACCTCTACGGATTCGGCCCGGCGCTCGCCGCTGGCGCGCTGATGACTGTGAAACTGGCACTCTCGGCCCTGTGCCTGGGGCTGGTGCTCGGTCTGCTCGGCGCCTTGGCCAAGACTTCCCCGTACAAGCCGCTGCAATGGCTTGGCGGCACTTATTCGACCCTGGTTCGCGGTATCCCGGAATTGCTCTGGGTGCTGTTGATCTACTTCGGCACGGTCAACCTGATGCGTGCCTTGGGCGAGTTCTTCGGCAACCCCGACCTTGAACTCAACGCCTTCGCCGCCGGTGTGATTGCGCTGGGCCTGTGCTTCGGCGCCTACGCCACGGAAGTGTTTCGCGGTGCGATCCTCGCCATTCCCAAAGGTCACCGTGAAGCCGGCGTAGCCCTGGGCCTGTCGAAATTTCGCATCTTCACCAAGTTGATCATGCCGCAGATGTGGCGCATCGCCCTGCCCGGCCTGGGCAACCTGTTCATGATCCTGATGAAGGACACCGCGCTGGTGTCGGTGATCGGCCTGGAAGAAATCATGCGCCACGCCCAAATCGGTGTGACCGTCTCCAAGCAACCGTTCACCTTCTATATGGTGGCCGCGTTCATGTACCTGGGCCTGACGGTTCTCGCCATGACCGGCATGCACTTCCTGGAAAAACGTGCCGCTCGCGGCTTCGCGAGGAGCACCCAATGAACTGGGAAGTCATCATCAAGTGGCTGCCGAAACTGGCTCAGGGCGCAACCCTGACTCTGGAACTGGTGGCCATCGCCGTGATCGCCGGCTTGCTGCTGGCGATTCCGCTGGGCATCGCCCGCTCGTCACGCTTGTGGTGGGTGCGCGCATTTCCCTACGGCTACATCTTCTTTTTCCGGGGCACGCCGTTGCTGGTTCAGCTGTTCCTGGTCTACTACGGCCTGGCGCAGTTCGACGCGGTCCGTAACAGCTCGATGTGGCCGTACCTGCGCGATCCGTTCTGGTGCGCCACAGCGACCATGACCTTGCACACCGCGGCCTACATCGCCGAGATCCTGCGCGGCGCGATTCAGGCGATTCCACCGGGCGAGATCGAAGCGGCCCGCGCGTTGGGCATGTCCAAACCCAAGGCGCTGTTCTACATCATCCTGCCGCGTGCCGCGCGCATCGGCCTGCCGGCCTACAGCAACGAAGTGATCCTGATGCTCAAGGCCAGCGCCCTGGCCAGTACCGTGACCCTGCTGGAACTGACCGGCATGGCCCGCACGATCATTGCCCGGACCTACCTGCCGGTGGAGATCTTCTTCGCCGCGGGCATGTTCTACCTGGTGATGGCTTACGTGCTGGTACGCGGCTTCAAGCTGCTGGAGCGCTGGTTGCGCGTCGATGCCTGCCAAGGGCGTTGATTCCCACGTGTTGATGGGCGAGGACCTACTCGCCCGTTTCACTGCGCTGGATACTTTTCTCACCGCGCATGAGGCGCTGTGGAAGCCTCGACCGTTCACTCATCTGCAGCTTCCCTGGGAAGCGTCCTACCCCGAATTGGCCGCTTGGCTTCGCGGCCGTTCGCTGGACGAAGCGGAAAGCGCCCACAACCATCCCGATCTTCTGCACGCCCCTGAACCTTTCGCTTCGCTGGCAGCGATGTCCGTTGCGTTGAGTGCTGTGGACGAATTGCCTGCCCATGCCCTCGAAGCCGCGGGCCATCGGTTGAACGTCGACGTACCGGGACGTAAATGGCTGCAGATCGAAGCGTTTGCCAGTCGGCTGCAATTTTCGGATACGCCGAGGCATTGGCTGGACTGGTGCTCGGGCAAAGGGCATTTGGGTCGACGCCTGCTGCAACCCGGCCAGCAACTGACATGCCTGGAGTACGACCCGGCACTGGTCGCCAGCGGTCAGGCGCTGAGTCAGCGCCATCACCTGCATGCGCTGCACGTCGAACAAGATGTACTCGCCTCCGACGCGGCTTCGCTTTTACAGGCCGAACACACGCCCGTCGCCCTGCACGCCTGCGGTGACTTGCACGTGCGCCTAATCCAACTAGCCAGCGCCGCAGGCTGCAAACAACTCGCCATCGCCCCGTGCTGCTACAACCGGATCAGCCGGCCTGAATACACACCGCTGTCTTACGGCGCCAAAGGCTCCGCCCTACAGCTGTCGCTGGATGATCTCGCACTGCCAATGAGTGAAACGGTCACCGCGGGTGCCCGTGTCAGACGCCAGCGCGACACCTCCATGGCCCGGCGACTGGGCTTCGACCTGCTGCAACGGCAACTGCGCGGTATCGACGAGTACCTTCCAACTCCCTCGCTAGCGACTGCCTGGCTGGATAAACCCTTCGCCGAATACTGCCATCACCTGGCCGCACTCAAAGAGTTATCCACAATTGGCCCTCAGGATTGGACTGCACTCGAAGCCGCTGGCTGGCAACGACTGGCGCAAGTGCGCAACCTGGAACTGCTGCGCGGACTTTTCCGACGTCCGCTGGAGCTTTGGCTGGTCCTTGATCGAGCACTTTTCCTCGCCGAGCAGGGCTACACCGTTCGCCTCGGCACCTTCTGCGAAACCCCGCTCACCCCGCGTAATTTCCTGCTTCTGGCCGAACGCGCTTAAATGCTCTCAGCCTGTGGATAACTCTGTTGATAAAATTATCGTGGATCCAATATTCACCGCTGTTTCAGAGGTAAAACAAAAGTGCTCAGTTTCGTACAGTCGAATAAAGAACCTGAAAAACAGGGATTTGCGTACAGACGAGAACGAATCCACAAATCCTCACTTAATCGCGTGCATCTGAAATTACGTTGTGCATAAGCATTCGATCAAAAGGACATAACCGCCAAAATCAAGGCGATATGGGTAGAATATGCGCAAGCTTTCACGCCTTAAAAAATAAACAGCCGGTATCGGCGGCTTCATTGGTAAACGAATCAGCAGGGGCAACGTTTTGGATCTCGACACCTTGATAGAACACTGGCAGTCGGAAGTTTCCAACAAGAAAAAACGTGGCAGCCGCACAGGCCTTATCAGCAACATCCTTAAGCGGACTCGCAAGAACAATACCCTGCGCTACTTGTTCATGTTCCGGCTGGCCCAGTACTTCTATTCCGGAAACAGTTTTGCACGCCGTTACGCCAAACGGCTGGAGAGAAAACTCAACCTCAAGTACGGCGTCGACATCAGTATCGACGCCCAGATAGGTCCAGGCTTTCGCATCGCTCACCTGCCTGGCGTGGTGATTACAGGCAACGTCAAAATCGGTCGCAATTTTTTCATTCGTCAAAACACCACCATCGGTATCAAGACCTTGGGCCTGGACAGTTATGAACTGGTGATTGGAGACAATGTCAGCGTCGGAGCCAACAGCTGCATCATCGCCGACGCCCTGACCATCGGGGACAACGTCACAATCGGAGCCATGTCATTCGTCAACAAAGACATCCCGCCGGGAACGACGTTTTACAACGCTCGATGACGACCCGCGAGCGCCAGAATTCCGCAATTGAGGCTCGCGCAAAAATAGTCAGAATTCAGGGGTTTACAGAACCTGCCCAATCGCTATAATCGTCGCCCTGACACGCCGGTATAGCTCAGATGGTAGAGCAACTGACTTGTAATCAGTAGGTCCCGGGTTCGATTCCTGGTGCCGGCACCATACAAAACAAAGCCCTCGTAGAAATACGAGGGCTTTGTTGTTTCTGGCATTCCAGAAATCCCTAGAAGCTTCCACATTGCTGCGATAAGACCAACAAAGCCTTATCTCCATCGACAGACCAAACTCTGCCCGCGCGCCTACCGTTTCACATCAGCGCAACATTGACGGGCTCTTACACCTACCTACAGTGCACCCCAACACACCCGCCAAGCCTAGGTTGACCCAGTCAGCAAGCTCAAATCGTGCGGTTTTTTTTGGTTCTTCACGGATTACCGGGATAGACGCTCTTGATCTTCATGAAAAAGAATTTGCTGTCCCGGTAACCGTACGCCATCCGTTTGATGACTTTTATTCGATTGTTGATGCCTTCCAACTGGCCCGTATGCATCGGCCAGCGAACCCGGCCGACGATTCCGTACGCACGGTGCAGGTCAAATGGAATGCCACCAAAACCGTGTTGGAAGCGGACTTGAACGGCATCACCATTTTGTGGACGCCCAAAGGACCGCTAGCCATTCCGCCCATGGTCCACCCTGAGCAACGCTGCAGCGATCCCCTCATCATGGTTCACCCCATACTGGAAAACACAGACTCCGGGACTGAGGGTTATCCGGCTGGCGAGGATGTTGAGACCGACGACCGTATTCTGGTATTCCCGGCAGACACCGGCCTTAGCTCCCTGTACGTGGTGTTCGCTCGACCTATCGGCGGCGACCACAGCTATCACCCGGCTCCCAGAGGTTTGACGGCTTTCCCTGATGCGGTGCTCAGCCCCTCGAAGAGCTCAGTCAAAGGCGGCGGGCATAAACGTAAACGCTGGAAAGATCGGAAGGGCCGGATCTATGAGTGGGATTATGAGAATGGCCGGGTTGAGCTATACGACAAGCAGGGCAAGCATCTGGGAGAGTTCAACCCTGAGACGGGAGAGCGAGCAAAAGACGCCGAGCCAGGTCGAACCACGCCTAAATAAATCTTGATTGGAACCCAAAAAATGAAACATGAGATTCTTGCGTTCGACAAGCAAACCGAGCAATTAGCTTTCAGCATTGAGATCCCTGCCGATCAGATTGATAAGTTGGCAGAGGTAATGGCTTGGAGTGAGCCAGAAGATGCAATCTATGAGTACGACCTATCGCCGGAGCAGATAAGCCACCTTGAAAACATGACGGGCAGGGTATTCAGTAGTCCGGCCTATATTTTTCAGCTGTCTTGTAGTGTATGAACGAAGCCAACGGGCTGCCTGGATTCAAGCAGTAAGCATTTAGCGGCCCTGTTGGCCAAGATCCCAGGTTGCGAATCGCCCTGCCCCACGCTAGGCTGCCCACATCGCTGCAAAATCAGCGACCGGGTTTGGCGACCCGACCCAAACAATAGGCGCACAGGCGCCACCATAACGATTGCTGGCGTTTTTTTTCGCTCGTATTTTCCCGTTATGGTAGCTGTGCGCGGGAGACCTTTGGGTCTGCCGGGTTCCTATTGTCCCGGTTCGCCAACCTGCGCACAGCTGCCACCCATAATCGTTTGGCGACGGTTCGTGGCAGTTCCTCAACGATAGGAGCTAGACCATGTATAAAATTGATTCGTCAAAAATCTGTGTTCTCACGTTCTTTGTATCTATGCCGGCCTTTCTTCGAAGGCATGCAAATACTCAATTCCTCCCAACCAGCGGAGGTGCCCAATGACCAATCCCCAAGATCTGAAAACCATCGGCCTCACCCACTTCTCCTTCCACGCCAACGAACCGCTGTTTCGCGTCAACGCTGGCGTCCCGGTTATCCAGGCTCTCTACCACGCTTCCGATCTACTCCACGTTGCCAAGCTGCTCGCAACAGACGCGGCCATGGTTCGCGATACCGATCGGCATGCCTGGGCGTCGCATTTTTTGCAGGATATGAGCAAGGCGATCATTGATGATGTGGTGAAGGTGCTGGACTCGCCGATGAACAATCGCAATCAATAACGTCGTCGCGCCAATTTGAAGTGCTAAGACGTGTCGCAATTTTTCACTTTTTGCGACGCGTCTTCCGAACATTTCGCCGCGGACGACACGTTCGAAAGACGTGGTACCGAAATCGAGTTTCGGCGACATGAGCAAATCAACTGTCTAGTCCTGAAATAGGTTTACACCTGTTTCAGTCTCAAAACGCCCGCTGCACCGCATCGGGCGTTTTGTATTTCAAGGCCAGATGTGGCCGGGCCGCTTTGGACGACGTATTTGAACTGGTTGAAGATCTCACGCTCGGTGCCGCCTTCGCTGGTGGACGTGGTGATGTTGTCACCGCACACGTAGGCGAAGTTGTAGGTCAGGCCCGGGACGCCGAAGGTGGTGAAGTCCAGGCCGTAGCCCAGCTGCCAGCTGCCAGCTGCCAGCTGCGTTCGTCTTCGGCGTTGAAGTCGGACCAGTCTAAAAATCGGAACGTATCAATCAGGACATACTTAGCAACAATCAATCCACCCAACCGCTCAAGAACAATTAACGAAAGTAAATAACAAGCATTACCATTCGCGCCCTTGAATTGACCACCCTCTCGGATGCACTTCGCAATGCCTGCCCCCTTTCGTCTTACGCCCATGACCCTTGGGCTTTCTGCCTTTCTGTCTGCCGGTTTTTCCTACGCAACAACGACCATTTTGCCTGCCACGTCGGTCAGTGCTGAAGCGGAAGCTGATGACCCGCGTGTCACGCAAACCAATACGGCGACCCGCACCAATACGCCGGTGCGCTACGTGCCTCAAGCGATCGATTCGATCAAGACTTCGAACGTCTCGGACTACGGCACCAACGATTTGGGCACTGCACTCAGCGGCATCCCCAACGTCAGCAGCGGCGCCGATACGCGATTTGACAGCTTGCGCATCCGTGGTTTCGACGCCAGCAACGACTTCTATCTCGATGGCATCCGCGACGACAGCCAATACGTGCGCGACTTGCACAACATCGAACGCATTGACGTTCTGAAAGGCCCGGCGGCCGTGTTGTATGGCCGTGGCAGCCAGGGCGGGATCGTCAACCGGGTGAGCAAGCTACCGGAGTTCGGTCGCCGCTCGACGATCGAAGCCCAAGGTGGCAGCGAAGATCTGCGCAGCCTGTACGCCGACCTCAGCACCGACCCTTCCGAGAACATCAGCCTGCGCCTGAACATGGGCAACATGGACGAAAACAGTTTCCGCGATGGCGTGAGCGGCAATCGTCAATTGTTCGCGCCATCGATGAGCTGGCAACTGACTCCCGACCTCAACTGGTTGGTGCAGTACGAGTACAGCCGCTACAACCGGACGCCGGATCGCGGCATTCCCGGTGTCAACGGTCGCCCGGCAGACGTAGGACGCGATACGACCTACGGCAGCGAAAACGATTTCATCGACGACAAGGCGCAATCCCTGCGCTCGAAACTCACCTATGAGTTGAGCGATAACTGGCAGCTGCGTCAGACCCTGGGCGTGTTCAAGCTCAATAGCGATTTCGACAACACCTATGTCACCGGCTACGTCCCGGCCACCAACAAAGTCACGCGCCAGCACTGGCAGCAGGACTTGTCGACCCGCAACGTTTACAACAACGTTGAGCTGGAGGGTGGCTTCGACACCTTCGGCCTGGAGCATCGCCTGCTTACTGGCATCGAAATCGGCAGCCAGCGCCGCGATCCGCTGTTGTACAACGCGGCCACCTCGGGCGCGGGGAGTTCGCCGGTACCGCCGCTGGACCTGTACAACCCCAACCGCGACTTGCTTCATACCGGGCGCATGCAGGTGTCGAGCAACTCCCACACTGAAGTCGAAAGCCGCGCCGTGTATGTGCAGGATCAATTACGCCTCAACGATCAATGGCAATTGCTCGCCGGCCTGCGCTACGACACCTTTGATATCGAGTCGACCAACAAGCTGCGGAACATTTCCGAAGACCGTGACAGCCACAGCACCAGCCCGCGCGTAGGATTGGTCTGGACGCCGCTGCAGAATCATTCCTTCTACGCCTCCTGGTCCAAGACGTTCTCGCCGGTCGGTGGCGGCCTGATCGGTATCACCCCGGGCGCAGCCGGCAACGCCAATGACTTGAGCCCCGAGTTGACCAAGCAGAAAGAAATCGGCGTGAAGAGCGACTGGCTCGACGATCGCCTGAGCACGACGCTGGCGATCTACGAACTGGAACTCTACAACCGCCGCACCAGCGACCCGAACAATCCAACCATTACCCTGCTCTCCGGCCTGCAACGCTCCCGCGGGATCGAGCTGACCGCTGCCGGTAAAATCACCGGCAACTGGTACGTGCGCGGCGGCGTGGGTCTACAGGACGCGACCATCGAGGAAGACAACAATGGCCTGGAAGGCAAGCGCATCAACAATGTGGCCAAACACAACGGCAGCTTGTTCCTGACCTGGAAACCGGAAATGGGCTGGTACGCCGAAACCGGTTTGACCCTGGTTGGCGACCGTTATGCGGACAACCTCAACACCACCGTACTGCCAGGTTACGGTCGCTGGGATGCCTTGGCCGGTTTCCGTCACAAGGATTGGGATGTGCGCGCAGCACTGAACAACATCAGCGACAAGACGTACTACTCGTCGGCGACCAGTGCATTTCAGATCCAGCCGGGGGCACCGCGCAGCGTAGTGGTGACGGGCACCTACAGCTTCTGACCACAACACAAAACCTGTAGGAGCTGGCTTGCCAGCGAAAGCGCTGGGTCAATAACGTTGAAGTCGGTTGACACGACGCCTTCGCTGGCAAGCCAGCTCCTACGGGACTATTCAGGTAAAAAAAAACGCTGCCATCCCGGCAGCGCTTTTCTTTTATCAATCCGTTGTTGTGCTTCTTATCCTTCCATCACATCCCACAACGCATCCAGTTCCGCCTCGCTGAACAGATCAACGGGGTAGCGCTCGATCATCGTCCGGCGCGGATCAGTTTCACTGATCGGACGCGTTCCATTGGACTTGAACCAGTGCGCCATCATCTGGAGCGATTCACTGTTTACAGCCAGGGGATGCAACGCCTTTTCGTTCACTGCATTAACTTCGGCGTTCATTTCAGCGCTCTCTCCCAGTTGTGAGCGGCTAACTTATCCAAGGTTTATGACAGAACATCGAAGCTCTCCCCTCCCCCAGTTACAACAGCACAGATACAAGAGCTGTGCCAAGGTTTCCAAAGTATGGCCAAGTGGATACAAAAAACCCGCAGCCCTTAAGGGCTGCGGGTTCTGGGCATGGCCAGGAGAGGTAAATCGCTGGCTTGAGCGATCCGGTAATCCACTCAGGCTGTTACGACCTCACTCACTCCTTGTGCGGCGCGGGTTGCTGCTGGGTAAGGCAGTGAATGTTGCCGCCACCCAGTAACAGTTCACGACCCGGCACCATCACCACTTCGTGTTGCGGGAACAGGTTCTGCAAAATCTCTTTCGCCGGACCGTCCTGCGGGTCATCAAAGCTCGGGGCGATGATGCCGCCGTTGACGATCAGGAAGTTCACGTAAGAACCGGCCAGACGAACCGTAGGATTACGTTCCTGAGTACCATCGACGGGATCGACACCGGCACATTCTTCCTCGGTTGCAAACAGCGGACCCGGAATCGGCATTTTATGCACCGTGAACGGGCGGCCCTTGGCGTCGGTGCTGCTTTGCAGCACGTTCATCGCGGCCTGGCAACGCAGGTAGTTCGGATCCTGCGGATCGTCGGTCCAGGCCAGCAACACCTCACCCGGACGCACGTAGCAGCAGAAGTTATCCACATGGCCGTCGGTTTCGTCGTTGAACAAGCCGTCCGGCAGCCAGATGATTTTATCCACAGCCAGATTTGCGCTCAGCATTGCTTCGATTTCCGCACGGTTCATGTGTGGATTGCGATTGCGGTTGAGCAGGCATTCTTCGGTGGTGATCAGCGTGCCTTCGCCATCGACGTGAATCGAACCGCCTTCGAGCACAAAGCCCTCGGTGCGATAGCGTTGGCTGCGTTCGATTTCAAGGATCTTGCCGCCGACCTGCGAGTCACGGTTCCACGGCGAATACAGACCGCCGTCGAAACCGCCCCAGGCATTGAAATCCCAGTTCACACCACGGACTTCGCCCGTGTTGTTGATGACGAACGTCGGGCCGGAGTCGCGAACCCAGGCGTCGTCGCTGGACATTTCCACGACACGGATATTCGGCACGTCCAGACGTGCGCGAGCGTTTTCGTACTGGCCAGCGGAAACTCCCACGGTCACAGGTTCGAAACGCGCGATGGCCTTGGCCACTGCCACGTGGGCGGCCTGCGCCGGTTTGCCACCCAGACGCCAGTTATCCGGGCGCTCGGGCCAGATCATCCAGGCCTGGGTTTGAGGTGCCCATTCGGCTGGCATGTAGAAACCGTCGGCGCGAGGGGAGCTGTTCAACGTGGTCATGGCTCAGGACTCCAGAGTGGCATTGATGCCTGACAGAAATGGAAAGCGCATTGGGACACGCCGTGGACTATGGCGACTTTATATCCGATAAATATCGGCTTTTAAAGCGTTACCCGTCAGAATTGTCTCAAAGCATGTATTGAAAGCCGATAACAATCGGATTAACACCCCCATCCCTGTAGGAGCGAGCTTGCTCGCGATGAGGCCATGTCAGTCACAGATTTGTCGACTGAAAAACCGCCATCGCGAGCAGGCTCGCTCCTACAGGGGGAAAAGTTTACAGCCCCTCTTCGAGCACCTTCGACAGCATGTTCACGAAGAAATCCACACTTTGACGCGAGGTGACCATCGGCGGTTTGATCTTCAACACGTTCAGGAAATCACCGGTCGGTTGCATGAAGATCCCGAGCTCACGCAGGCGATCACACAGCGCCGTGGTCTCTTCGGTGGCCGGCTCCAGGGTTTCGCGGTTGCGGATCAACTCGACGCCCAGATAAAAACCGGACCCGTGCACCGCGCCCACCAACGGATGAATATCGATCAGTGCTTCGAGGCGCGCCTTGAAATGCCCGCCGACGATTTGCGCGTTCTCCCAGAGTTTTTCTTCCTCCATCACATCCAGCACGGCCATGCCGACCTGGCAGCTGACCGGACTGCCACCAGCGGACGAGAAGAAGTAACCCTCGGCCTCCAGTGCTTCAGCGATTTCCCGGCGAGTGATCACCGCACCCAACGGCTGGCCGTTGCCCATGCCCTTGGCCATGGTGATGATGTCCGGCACCACGCCCTGCTCTTCGAAGCCCCAGAAGAAATGACCCATGCGCCCGTAGCCGACTTGCACCTCGTCGGCAATGCACACGCCACCTTGCGCACGCACCCTTGCATAAACCTGTTTCAAGTAACCCGGCGGCAGCGAGATACCGCCTGCATTGCCGTACACCGGTTCGCAGATGAAACCGGCCAGTTGGCGTTTTTGCTCGGCGATTTTTGCCAGGTTGTGTTCGACGCTGCGCACGTAGTCCGGTGCACTGTTCGGGCCGCGGAATTCGCCGCGATACGTGTTCGGCGCGATCACCGGATGCACCCAGTCCGGACGGCTGCTCAAGGCCTTGGGGTTGTCGGCAATCGAGGTCGACACCGCGTCCGCGCCTACCGTCCAGCCGTGATAGGCCTCCAGCACGCTGAGCATGTCGCGACCACCGCTGTAGGCCCATGCCAAACGAATCGCCAGGTCATTGGCTTCGCTACCGCTGTTGACCAGGAAAACCCGGTCCATGCCCTCGGGCGACAGTTTCAGCAAACGCTCGGAAAACTCGGCCACCGCGGCGTAGTTGAAACGCGAGTTGGTGTTGAGCAGCGACCACTGACGACTGGCGACCGCCGCCATGCGCGGGTGTCCGTGACCCAGCACCGCGACGTTGTTGAGCATGTCGAGGTAGGAGCGGCCCTGCATGTCGATCAAATGATTGCGCCAGCCGCGTTCGATGCGCGGCGGATCGACGTAGTAGTGTTTTTGCGTGCGGGCAAAACTGGCGTCACGCCGCGCCAGCAAGGTCTTAGCGTCGAGCTCATCTTCGGCGTCACACGCCAGCCCCAGCAGCGACGCCGGTGACGGACACAAGGCATGCCAGGCGGCCGCCCGCGATGGCGTACAGAACAGCGGCGCATTGATCGACGCCCCTCGGCACAACTGCACAATCAACGGGCCGCTGACCGAACCCAGCACCTGGCCTTTGACCAAGGCTGCGCCGCTGTGCAGCGATGGCGTCACACCCCACAGCCGCACACTCAGTTGCGGGCCGTCCAGTTGCAGCACGCCGGTCGACAGTTGGTGCACCACGCCGGCAAACGGCGATTCGACCGCCGAGCCCTGGGGGACACGCAATTCGACATGCAACGGGAAAGTCTCTGGCTCAGTCGCGACGTCCGGCCGGGTCCGTGACAAACGGTACTGCCCGTAGCGACTGGCCGCCAGCCCATGAGCTGCAACGGCTTCATCCAGCAGGCGCTGATCGACGCCTTCCTGCTCCCAGTTGCCGGCCTCGAAATGCGGGCTCAACACCCCCAGATCGATCAAGGCAAACTCACGCCCCACCAGGTTCGGCAACAGCGGCGCGAAACCTTCACTGCCAATAACCGGCAGCGTCTGGCCAACCGAAGAGAGAATCGCTGCTTCCATCAACGCCAGTGGCACCGATGTGGCGACGCGGAAAATTTCCCACTCGTGGATCAGATTGTCGCGGCTGTAGGTGTTGCCCGGGTCGATGCTGACTTGCTGCTCACCGCTGAGCACCAGCACCGCCGCACGAGCGACGATCAGTGGCCAGAGCGCCAGCAGTTCTTCGTGCTGAAGCGGGTTGACCGCGTGGTAAGCCTGGATCGCCGGCAAAATGCAGAACGGATCGCCTTCACCGTGATGCAGCAGCGCGGCGCAGGTCACCGACAAATCGGTGATTCGCCAGGTGCGCACCAGATCGCCGAAATCGATCACGCCTTGCAGTTGCCAGTGACGCAGCGCATCGCGCTGCCACACCACGTTGTCGTCGGTGATGTCCATGTGGATGGCCTGCACCGGCAGCTTGTCTTCCAGTGGCTGCAAATGGCGCTCGGCTTGTTCGGACGCTTCGACGATCAGCCGACGCTGGGCTTCATCCTTGATGACCGGCAGCAGGTGCGCGATCAAGGCGTGTGCGTGGCGAGCGTCCCATTGCAGCGTCCGCACCAGGCCAGGGTGATCGAAGTCCGCCAGCGCCAGGTCCATCTCGCCACACAGGCGACCGAAACCCGCCACCACCGCCGGGTTGAAATACTTGAGGCTCGTCAGGGGCTGGCCTTCGATGTACTCCAGCAAACGGACATGCACCGCCTGGTCGCCCACGTCCAGGGAAAGCAGGTCCGCGCCGCTTTTCGCCGGGATCACGCGCGGCACCTGCACATCGGGGTGCTCGCCCAAATGCTTGAGCCCCGCGTGCTGGGCCTGAAGCTCCAGTACCGAATAGTCGCCACGGCAGATTTTCAGGACGAAACGCCCCCGGTCGCTGTCGACGCGGAAGTTCAGATCCTGCTGGCTACCCAGGGCCTGCAACTTTCCGCTAAAGCCGTAATGTTCCTCAAGCAGCTCAAGCGCCTGCTCCGCAGACACCTGCGGGCTGGGCAAACTGGCGCGATGAATCAACGTGGCGAGCGGCATACAACGACCCCTGAAAATTTATTAGGCGCTTATATCGCCACCGCTTCGGGCGATACGCAACCCCCCACGGTCGGCACTGAGCGTTTGCAGGGCCGTTTTCTCGCGCAGACGGTGCCCGCAAGCCTAGGCATAATGCGCCTGTACCCACAGGCGCTCGATGCTCATGACTCCGACCCTTCCCCCCAGACCCCGTTGGCGCAGCCTGGCCCTGCTGGCACTGTGCCTGGCACCGCTGCTCTGGCCGTTGCAGCATCTGGCGGAGCGCTACTACCGCAGCGAATTGGCCAGTCAGAACCGTCAGACCCTCGACCTCTACGTCGCCAACCTGCTGGGCACCCTGCACCGCTATGAAGTGTTGCCGCAGATCCTCGGCGACCTGCCGGCCCTGCGCGCCGTGCTCGGTGCACCGGACGACGGCGTCACCCAGGGCAACGCCAACCGCCTGTTGAAGAACATCAGCGCCCAGACCGGTGCCGAAGTCATGTACCTGATGGACGCCAGCGGTAAAACCCTGGCCGCCTCCAATTGGGACAAACACGACAGTTTCGTCGGGCGCAATTTTTCTTTCCGGCCGTACTTCAGCGAAGCCATGGCCGGGCGGCTCGGGCGGTTTTTCGGTTTGGGCACCACCTCCGCCAAGCGCGGTTATTTCTTCGCGGCGGGCGTGCGCGATGGCGAGAAAATCGTCGGCGTGTTGGTGGTCAAGGTAGACCTGGACCACACCGAAAGCCTGTGGGGTAAAACCCCGGAACAGCTGCTGCTGACGGACCATAACGGCGTGGTGATTCTGACGTCACGCCCGGAGTGGCGATTCCGCTCGACGCGCCCGTTGAGCGAAGCAGAAAACAAAGCCATCACCGCGATCCAGCCTTATCCAACCCGCGACCCGAAGCCGCTGGAGCTCAATCCCGATGCCTGGCTGACTCAAACCCAACCCATCGCCGAAACGGGCTGGAACGTCAGCATTCTTGCCCCGCGCACCCTGATCGACCGGCCGGTACGCACGGTGGTCGCCATCGGCGGCGCAGCGCTGCTGGTTGCGATGTTGCTGCTTGGCCTGATGATGCAGCGCCGTCGCCATTACCTCGAACGCATCGCCTTCGAAGCCAAGGCCCGTCGCGAACTGGAAGGCCGGGTCGCCGAGCGCACCAGCGACCTCGAAGGCCTCAACCGTCGCCTGAAACAGGAAGTGCTGGAGCGCGAACAGGCTCAGCAGGAACTGGTCCGCGCCCAGGATGATCTGGTGCAGGCCGGCAAACTGTCGGCGCTGGGGACCATGTCGGCGAGCATCAGCCACGAACTCAATCAGCCACTGGCCGCCATCCGCAGTTACGCGGAAAACGCCGAAGTGCTGCTGGACCACCAGCGCACCGATGACGCCCGTGGCAACCTCAAGCTGATCAGCGAATTGACCGGGCGCATGGCCTCGATCATTGCCCATTTGCGTGCCTTTGCCCGGCGCGATCGCCACGCTCCGGAAAGTGTCGCCCTGCAACCGGCGCTGGACGATGCGCTGGCCTTGCTGGCCAAACGCCGACGCAGCATGGAAGTGGAATTGATCCGCGACTTGCCCGCCGCGACGCTTTGGGTCGAGGCCGGGGAAACCCGTCTGCGCCAGGTGCTCGGCAATCTGCTGGCCAACGCTCTGGACGCACTGACCGAAAAAGGTCCGCCGCGCAAACTCTGGCTGAGTGCCCAATCCACAGCCGAAGGCGTCAACCTGTACATTCGCGACAACGGCCCCGGTTTTTGCATGGAAGCCCTTGGTCGCGCCAGCGAGCCCTTCTACACCACCAAGACCCGTACTCAGGGGCTTGGATTGGGCCTGGCGATTTGCGAGACCCTGATGCGCGCCTTCGGCGGTGAACTGTCGTTCGCCAACCACAAGGAAGGCGGCGCGCTGATTACCCTGAAGCTACGCGCAGGCGCGCCGGGTGTGAGCCTGCAACCGTCCGAGGACCGAAGTGCATGACCATCGACAACCGTATCCAGGTCGTGTTGATCGACGACGATCCCCATCTGCGCCAGGCCCTGAGCCAGACGCTGGATCTGGCCGGCCTGAAAATTCTGCCGCTGGCCGAAGCCAAAGGTTTGGCCGGGCAGCTTGAGCGCGACTGGCCGGGCGTGGTGGTGAGCGATATCCGCATGCCGGGGATGGACGGTCTCGAACTGCTGACTGAACTGCATGCCCAGGACCCCGACCTGCCGGTGTTGCTGATCACTGGTCACGGTGACGTGCCGCTGGCAGTGCAGGCCATGCGCGCCGGGGCTTACGACTTTCTGGAAAAACCCTTCGCCAGCGACGCTCTGCTCGACAGCGTGCGCCGTGCCCTGGCCCTGCGCCGACTGGTGCTGGACAACCGCAGCCTGCGGCTGGCCCTGAGTGATCGCAATGAGTTGAGCACGCGCCTGGTCGGGCAATCCGCCTCAATGTTGCGCCTGCGCGAGCAAATCGGCGCACTCGCGGCGACCAAGGCTGATGTGCTGATCCTCGGCGAAACCGGGGCCGGTAAAGAAGTCGTGGCCCGAGCGCTGCACGACTTGTCCAACCGGCGCAACGGTCCGTTCGTGGCGATCAATGCCGGGGCGCTGGCCGAGTCCGTGGTCGAAAGCGAGCTGTTCGGTCACGAGCCCGGCGCCTTTACCGGCGCGCAAAAACGCCGCATCGGCAAGTTCGAGTTCGCCAATGGCGGTACGCTGTTCCTGGATGAAATCGAAAGCATGAGCCTGGATGTTCAGGTGAAGTTGCTGCGCTTGCTGCAAGAACGCGTGGTCGAGCGCTTGGGTGGCAATCAACTGATCCCGCTCGACATCCGCATCATCGCTGCGACCAAGGAAGACCTGCGCCAGGCGGCCGATCAGGGTCGCTTCCGCGCCGACTTGTATTACCGCCTGAACGTCGCACCGCTGCGCATTCCGCCGCTGCGTGAGCGGGGTGAAGATGCGTTGGTGATGTTCCAGCATTTTGCCGATGAGGCCAGCGCCCGCCACGGCTTGCCACCCCATGAACTGCAGCCGGGTCAGCGTGCGCTGTTGCTACGCCACACCTGGCCCGGCAATGTTCGCGAACTGCAAAATGCCGCTGAACGTTTTGCCCTGGGTCTGGAATTGGCGCTGGACAACACTGAGCCGCAGAGTGGTCTCGGCACAGCGATAGACGTCGTCAGTGGCGGGTTGAGCGAGCAAGTGGAAAACTTCGAAAAAACCCTGATTGCTGCTGAACTGGCACGTTCCCACAGCTCAGTGCGCAGCGTCGCCGAAGCCCTCGGCATTCCGCGCAAGACCCTGCACGACAAACTGCGCAAGCACGGCTTGAGTTTCGCCGACAGTGGCGCAAGTCCCCAACCCGACGACCTCGATTGAGTGGCCGTCCAGTCATCCATTTCAAACAAGAGGTCATTGAATGAGCCGCGACAGTCGTCAACTCGAATCCGTCCTGCATCACGACATTCCCCTCACCAGGGAGATGGGCCTCACGGTGCTCGACTGGCATGACCAGCAACTGCGCCTGCGCTTGCCGCTGGAAGCCAACGTCAACCACAAGAGCACCATGTTTGGCGGCAGCCTGTATTGCGGCGCCGTCCTGGCCGGTTGGGGCTGGTTGCACCTGCGTCTGAAAGAAGAAGGCATTACGGACGGGCACATCGTGATTCAGGAAGGGCAGATCAGCTACCCGCTACCGGTGACGGGCGATGCCAACGCCATTTGCCAGGCGCCGGACCCGGTCGTGTGGAAGAAGTTTTTGACCACCTTCCAGCGATACAGCCGAGCGCGGTTGACGTTGAACACGCGGGTGGTGAATGAGGGCAGTGATGAGGTGGCGGTGAGGTTTGTCGGGCAGTACGTGATGCACCGTTAAGCGCCACTACCTCTGTAGGAGCCGGCTTGCTGGCGAATGATGCAACGCGGTGTGCCTGACACACCGCTTCGCCGGCAAGCCAGCTCCTACAGGATCGCGAGCGCCAGCAACTGCTCCCGCCATGCCGCCTTCGCCGGCAAGGCCAGGAAGAATCCATTCAACAGCGACTCCCGCGCCGGATAGCAGAACGGTTCGCCGCTCAGATCCAGCACTTCCCCGCCCGCCCCTTCCAGCACGCCTTGTGCGGCAGCGGTATCCCACTGCGAAGTCGGTGCCAGGCGTGGATAGCAATCCGCCGCGCCTTCGGCCAACAGGCAGAATTTCAGCGAGCTGCCGATATTCGCCAATTGCAATTCGCCAAGGCTGGCGCTCAACCCGGCCAGCAAACGCTCCTGCTCCGGGCTGGAGTGACGACGACTGGCAACCACAGTGAACGCTTCGCCAGGCGCTAAAACATCACGCACCTGAATCGCCACTGGCGTGCCGCCCTTGTCACCTCGCCACGCACCGAGCCCGGCGCCGCCGACGTAAAAACGACCGTTGGTCGGCATCGAGACCACGCCGAACACCACGCGACCGTTTTCAACCAGGGCAATGTTGACGGTGAATTCTTCGCTGCCGCTGATGAATTCCTTGGTGCCATCCAGCGGGTCGACCAACCACCAGCGCTGCCATCCGGCGCGAACGCTTTGGGGGATGTTGGCGTCCTCTTCCGACAGCACCGGGATGCTCGGGTCGAGTGCGGTCAGGCCCGCGAGAATCAGGTGGTGGGCTGCCAGATCCGCCGCGGTCACCGGGGAGTCATCCGACTTGGCGGTGACGGCCGTGCCCGTGCGCCAGAACGGCAGGATCGCATCGCCCGCCTGCAACGCCAGCTCAACAATCGGCGCCATCAATGGATGAGAAAAGTTCGTCACTGAAACGCTCCACGCTGGGTCAAGAGGTCACGGGCCAGGTACAGCGCCGCCAAGGCGCGGCCTTCGGTAAATTGCGGATTCTGCGCCAAGGCCGACAACTCGCGCAGGTTGACCTTGCTCACGCCCATCGGCTCGGGCTCGTCACCCTCCAGGCGCTCTTCGTACAGATCGGTGGCCAACACCACTTGAATTTTCTGGCTCATGTAGCCGGGGGACAATGACAACTCGGTCAAGTGCTCAAGCTGACGCGCGCCGAAACCGGCCTCTTCCTTGAGTTCACGTTCAGCCGCCGCCAGCACGTCTTCGCCCGGCTCGATCAAGCCCTTGGGCAGGGACATCTCATATTCATCGGTACCGCCGCAGTATTCCTCGACCAATACCGCATGTTCGGCATCCAGCATCGCCACGATCATCACTGCGCCGTACCCGGCCCCCTTGCCGACAAGGCGCTCATACGTGCGCTCCACGCCGTTGGAAAAGCGCAGCTTCAGCTCTTCCACGCAGAACAATCGACTGGTGGCGACAATTTCGCGGGCGAGTATGGTGGGTTTCTGGCGCATGCAAAGCTCCTTGGCGTGAACGCGGTACTATAACGCGGCTTTCCCGATTGTTTACGCCAGAAATCTTTCTACCGCCCGAGAAGTTGCCATGCCTTCACTACCCTGGTCCGACATCGATACCGTTCTGCTGGACATGGACGGCACGTTGCTGGACCTGCATTTCGATAACCATTTCTGGCTCGAACATTTGCCCCAACGCTATGCAGAGTTGCACGGCGTCAGCCGGGCCATGGCTGAACTGGAGTTGCAGCCATTGTTCGAACGCAATGCCGGCCAGTTGCAGTGGTACTGCCTGGATTTCTGGAGTGCCGAACTGAAATTACCCGTGCGCGACCTGAAACTGGAAACCGCCCATCTGATCGCCCTGCGCCCGGACGCAGACATTTTTCTCGCCGCGATCAAGCAGGCCGGCAAACGCGTGGTGCTGATCACCAACGCCCATCGTGATTCGCTGTCGTTGAAGCTGGAAAAAATCGAGCTGGCACCGTACTTCGAGCGCCTGATCAGCTCCCACGATTACGGCTTCCCCAAAGAAAACCCGCAGTTCTGGGACGCCTTGCAAGCCGACATCGATTTCGACCCGGCGCGCAGCCTGTTTATCGACGACACCCTGCCGATTCTGCGCAGTGCACGGGATTTTGGTGTGGCGCATTTGCTGGCCGTACGCGAACCCGACAGCCGCAAAGGGCCGAAGGACACCGCAGAGTTTGCGGCGGTTGAGGATTATCGGGATTTGATTGCAGGGCTGTAGACCTGACACGGTCAATGTGGCGAGGGAGCTTGCTCCCGCTCGGCTGCGCAGCAGTCGCCATTCAGCTGATGCGATCTATCAGAGAGAACGCATTGACCAAATTGGGAGTACTTCGCACTCCAGCGGGAGCAAGCTCCCTCGCCACAGGTTTTGTGTTACTCGGGAATTCGCAGTGTCTGCCCCGGATAGATCTTGTCCGGGTGCGACAGCATCGGCTTGTTGGCCTCGAAGATTTTGTTGTACTGGTTGGCATTGCCATACACGCTCAGGGAAATCGCGCTGAGGGTGTCGCCTTTTTTCACCACCACAAAACGCGCGGCAGCGACCACCGGTCCTGTCACAGTGATCTGATCATCCACACTGCCAACCCCAGCAATG
Source organism: Pseudomonas sp. Irchel s3b5 (assembly GCF_900187435.1). Lineage (NCBI taxonomy): Bacteria > Pseudomonadati > Pseudomonadota > Gammaproteobacteria > Pseudomonadales > Pseudomonadaceae > Pseudomonas > Pseudomonas sp. Irchel s3b5. The sequence continues at coordinate 199,172 of NZ_FYDY01000003.1, read as the reverse complement.
TTGCCCAATGCCAGCAGGATCTTTTCTTTCTCTTCCTGACTCGCGACTTCACCGGTCACGGTGACTTTGTCGCCGTCGACCGTCGCCTGTACATTCGGATTACCCAGGCCAACCTTGCTGATGTGTTCCTTCAACTGCTCACTGGCATTGGCATTGCCCGGCGTCAGTAGATCAATAAGCTTCTCGCCTGCTTCTTTGATAAAGCTGAAAAGACTCATGTTTCACTCTCCTTGGGTTTGGGTTCCAGACATCAAAGCCTAGACCACAGTCGCCCTTTGCGAATTCAACCCGACCAATGACGCCGCTTCCCGCCTGGAGCGAAGATCGACATCCAGCATGCTCGCGCAAGCCTGTTTCGCGATTTATCCGCAATCGCTGGCCGAGCTTGATCGAGCGCATCTATCGGTAGATCAGTAATAGCGATTAGACGCGACATGTTGTCACGCCTAGTCTTAAAGCTGATCAAACCGTCGGTGATGCCATGAACACCAAGCGCCCTGCCTGCGCGGCGCCTGCCCTCGAAACGCCCGCGCCCGCCGCAAGCCAGACATACAGCTACAGCAATCTTGAACACTCGGAATCGGCCAGCACCGCGCTGGCCGAAGAAGTGGCGCTGGCCATTGCCTTCAACGGCATCAGCCAGGCGGTCATGCTGGTGACGCCCACAGATCTGGAAGACTTCATTGTCGGCTTCAGCCTGGGCAGCGGCATCATCGAGGACGCCACGGACATTTATGACCTGCAACTCAGTGGCTCGGGGTCGGCGCAATACGCGCAAGTGACCATCGCCAATCGCGCCTTCTGGAACCTCAAGCAACAGCGTCGGCAACTGGCCGGCACCAGCGGTTGCGGGTTGTGCGGCGTGGAGGCGGTCGAGCAGGCATTGCCGGACCTGAAAGTTTTACCCGGCGCGCCGCTGCCACCCGCCGAATGGCTCGACGGACTGCGCCAGCGCATTGGAGCGTTCCAGCCGCTGGGCCAGCATTGCGGTGCGGTGCATGCGGCAGTGTTCATGAACGACCAGGGCGAGTTGCTGCTGGGCCGTGAAGACATCGGTCGGCACAACGCCCTCGACAAACTGATCGGCGGCCTGATCCGACAAAAGATCCCGACCGCTGGCGGGCTGGCGATCGTCACCAGCCGTTGCAGCCTCGAACTGATCCAGAAAGTCCTGCGCGCCGGCATTCAAACGCTGGTCAGCCTGTCGGCCCCCACCGGCCTTGCCGTGCAATGGGCCCGGCGCCACAACCTCAATCTCATTCACCTGCCGCAAAAGAATGCGCCGCGGGTCTACAGCCCCGCGATGGAGAACCAAGCGTGAGTCAACACCGCCAAGCCGACCAGAAACCCGTCCCTCGCTACAAGCCCTACAGAGGTCCGGCCGGTGGCTGGGGTGCGCTGATCAGTGTGGCCCAGGCCTGGATGACCAGCGACAACGCGCTGAAAAATCTCCGCATAATGCTCAAGACCAACCAGAACGGTGGCTTCGACTGCCCAGGTTGCGCGTGGGGCGATTCGCCGGAAAAGGGCATGGTGATGTTCTGCGAGAACGGCGCCAAAGCGGTGAACTGGGAAGCGACCAAACGCCGTGTCGATGGCAAGTTCTTCGCCAAACACAGCGTCACCTCATTGCTGGAACAAAGCGACTATTGGCTCGAATATCAAGGTCGCCTGACCGAGCCAATGAGCTACGACGCCGAAACCGACCGCTACAAGCCAATCAGTTGGGACGACGCCTTCGCCCTGATCGCCAAACACTTGAACGGCTTGGCGAGCCCCAATCAGGCCGAGTTCTACACCTCGGGCCGCGCCAGCAACGAAGCGGCTTTTTTGTACCAGCTGTTCGTGCGCGCCTACGGCACCAACAACTTCCCTGACTGCTCGAACATGTGTCACGAAGCCAGCGGTGTCGCGTTGGCGCAGAGCGTTGGCGTCGGCAAAGGCACCGTGACCTTCGACGACTTTGAAGACGCCGATGCAATCTTCGTCTGGGGCCAGAACCCCGGCACCAACCACCCGCGGATGCTCGAACCCTTGCGTGAAGCGGTGAAGCGCGGCGCGCAAGTGGTGTGCATCAATCCGCTGAAGGAGCGCGGGCTGGAGCGCTTCCAGCACCCGCAGCATCCGATCGAAATGCTCACCAACCGCGACAAGCCGACCAACACCGCCTTCTTCCGACCGGCACTCGGCGGCGACATGGCGATCATGCGCGGCATGGCGAAATTCCTTCTGCTGTGGGAACGCGACGCGCAAAAGACCGGCGCCCCGGCGGTGTTCGATCACGACTTCCTCAATGAACACAGCGTCAACGTGCTGGATTATCTGGCGACCATCGATGACACCCCGTGGGAACAGATCATCGAGCAATCCGGCCTGACCCTCGAGGAGATCGAGCAAGCAGCACGCATGTATGCCAAGGGCAAGAACGTCATCATGTGCTGGGCCATGGGCATCACTCAGCATCGTCATTCGGTGGCGACCATTCAGGAAATCGCCAATCTGATGCTGCTGCGCGGCAACATCGGCCGACCGGGCGCCGGCCTGTGTCCGGTGCGAGGCCACAGCAACGTGCAGGGCGACCGGACCATGGGCATCAATGAGCGCCCGCCAGCGGCGTTTCTCGACGCGCTGGAGCGTCGCTTCCAGTTCAAGGTACCGCGCGCCCACGGTCACAACGTGGTCGAGGCGATTCACGCCATGGCCGAAGGCCGGGCAAAAGTCTTCATCGGCCTGGGCGGCAACTTCGCCCAAGCCACCCCGGACAGCCCACGGACCTTCCAGGCGCTGCAAAACTGCGACCTGACCGTGCAGATCAGCACCAAGCTCAACCGCAGCCACCTGACCCACGGCAAAGAGGCGCTGATCCTGCCGTGCCTGGGCCGGACTGACATAGATATCCAGTTCGAAGGCCCGCAAGCGGTGACCGTCGAAGATTCCTTCAGCATGGTCCACGCCTCCAACGGCCAGTTGCAGCCGCTGTCGAACCAGATGCGCTCGGAGCCGGCGATCCTGGCCGGGATCGCTGCTGCGACGCTGGGCAGCCATCCGGTGGACTGGAACTGGCTGGTGGCCGACTACGGCCGCATCCGCGACCTGATCGCCGACACCCTCCCCAACTTCAAAGACTTCAACGAGAAGATCAAGCACCCGGGCGGTTTCTACCTCGGCAACAGCGCCGGTGCGCGCAAATGGAACACCGCGTCGGGCCGGGCCACTTTCAAACCCAACAGGTTGCCCAAGGATCTGGTCCACGAACGCACCCGCGCCACCGGCGTGCTGCCGGACCTGATCATGCAATCGATGCGTTCCCACGATCAGTACAACACCACGATCTATGGCCTTAATGACCGATATCGCGGCGTGAAGGGACAACGCGATGTGTTGTTCGTAAACGAAGCCGACATCATCCGCCTGGGCTTCAAGCCTGGTCAGAAGGCCGACATCGTTTCGATCTGGGACGATGGCGTCGAGCGCCGGGTGAAAGGCTTCACGCTGCTGGCATTCGACATCCCGGCCGGGCAAGCGGCGGCGTACTATCCAGAGGTGAACCCGTTGGTGCCACTGGAGAGCATCGGAGACGGCAGCCACACACCGACGTCGAAGTTCGTGGCGATCCGCCTGGAGGCGGCGAGTGACTCGGGGTTGATTATGGCCCGGTCGGCGTAACGCAAAATCAAAAAATCGCAGCCTTCGGCAATCCCTGTAGGAGCTGCCAAAGGCTGCGATCTTTTAAATTCTTGATGGGCCACGCAAAAACATTTCAATCGCCCACAAAAAAGGCCGTTTTCAAATGAAAACAGCCTTCGGGAATAAGTAAAAGACCGGCGAAAAAAAGTTAAGTTCCATCCAGAAAACAGTAACTTGCACAATTGTATACAAGTCGTGTTATTCGTCGGATTTCGATTGTCACGCACAATTCGGAGCCTCAGGATCGCATCGTCATCCCCTTGAGGTTCCCCCATGAAGTACTCCTCGATTCTCTTGTTGTCCCTTGGCCTGGTCAGTGGCATTGCCTCTGCTGGCGGCACCACCGAAGCTGGTGTGGGCGGCGCATTGGGCGGGGTTCTAGGCTCGGTCGTCGGTCAGTCGTTAGGCGGCAATACCGGTTCCACCATCGGTGCTGCCCTGGGTGGCGCGGGTGGTAGCGCAGTCGGCGCAAACAAACACAGTCGTGGCGAAGCCGCCATTGGCGGTGCGTTGGGTGCTGCGGGCGGTAACGTGGTCGGCCGCAGCGTGGGCGGCACCACCGGCAGCCTGATCGGCTCCGCAGCGGGCGGCGGTGCCGGTGGCGCACTGGGTAACTACATGGGCAAAGAGTACGACAATGATAATGATCACGACGACGATCATCGTTCGTATCGCAGCCATAATGACCGTCGTTACTACCGTGACGGCCATCCGGGCCGTGGCCATGCCTATGGTCATCGCAAGCACCACAAGTACCACCGCGACTAACGCCTCGAGCGCCTCGCTGGTGAGTACAACAAAAATCGCAGCCCAAGGGCTGCGATTTTTTTTGCCTTACTGAACCACCAGACGCTCCAGCGCCCCGCGCAACCCTGCAGGAATCGCCACGGGTTGATTCGACCCACGATCGACAAACACATGCACGAAGCGCCCCGCCGCGCAGGCCTCGTCTTCTCCCTGCTTGAACACGGCCAGTTCGTATTGCACCGAACTGTTGCCCAACTTGCCCACCCGCAGACCGATCTCGATCCGGTCCGGGAAAGCGATGGACGCAAAGTAATCGCAGGCTGAGCTCACCACGAACCCCACCACCTCGCCATCGTGGATATCCAGACCACCGACTTCGATCAGGTAAGTGTTCACCGCGGTGTCGAAAAAGCTGTAGTAGGTGACGTTGTTGACGTGACCGTAGGCGTCGTTGTCATGCCAGCGCGTGGTGACGGGCTGGAAGTGCGGGTACTCGGTGCGATGAGGCATCAGTGTTGATTCCTGAGTGGGTTCGCCAGTCTACGGCGAAAAACCGAGTTGAACTCATCGCGAGCAGGCTCGCACATTGCCAAAATCTGCGGGCGACCTGGATCAACTGTGGGAGCCAGCCTGCTGGCGAAGGCGTCCTCGCGGGCGCCACATCAATCACTTGTCAGCAAAGCCCTTGCCAGCCGCTGCCAGCTCACCAATCACCCGCGCCGGATTCCAGTGATCACCCTGGCGTGTCTCAAGGTCTATCAAGCGCCGGTGAATATCCGCCAACCCCTGCTGATCCGCCCAGGCCATCGGCCCGCCCTTGTCTGCCGGGAAACCGTACCCGTTGAGGTAAACCAGGTCGATATCGTGGGCCGATCCGGCGATGCCTTCCTGAAGGATCTTCGCCCCTTCGTTGACCAGTGCCAGCAAGCAGCGCTCCAGAATCTCTTCCTGGCTGATCTCGCGACGCTGGAACCCCAGCCCTTCGCTGACTTCCAGCACCAACGCATCGACCAGAGGATCATGTTCGGCCTGACGACTGCCCGGCTCATAGTGGTAATAGCCGTTGCCACTCTTCTGACCAAAACGCTCCATCTCGCACAACCGGTTATCCACCTGAACCTCAGGTGCATCCTGACCGACACCGGACAGTTGTCGGGAACGCCACTGCAAATCGACACCGACCACGTCGAACATGCGGAACGGCCCCATGGCGAAACCGAAACCTTGCAGCGCCGCATCCACCTGATAGGGGTAAGCCCCCTCCAACAGCATTTTTCGCGCCTCCAGCACATAGGTATTGAGCATGCGGTTGCCGATGAAACCGTCGCAGTTGCCCGACACCACGCTGACCTTGCCCATGCGTTTGCCCAGTGCCAGCGCAGCGTCGATGACCGCCGGTGCAGTTTGGGCGCCACGGACGATTTCCAGCAGTTTCATGATGTGTGCCGGGCTGAAAAAATGCAGGCCCAGGACTTGTTGCGGCCGGCGAGTCACCGCCGCAATGGCGTCGATATCCAGTGCCGAGGTGTTGCTCGCCAGAATGGCTTCGGGCTTGAGCAGACCGTCCAGCTCGCGGAAGATTTTCTGCTTGAGCTCAAGGTTTTCGTACACCGCCTCGATGACCAGATCAACATCGCGAATGGCCGCGTAATCGGCGGCGGCAGTGACCCGAGCGATACGAGCGTCTGCTTCAGCCTGATCGATTCGCTCCTGCCGCACGTTGTGGGCGTAGGTGTCTGCTACGGTGACCAATGCCTGCTCGAGCATCTGTGGATTGTTATCAACCCATTGCACTGCTACCCCGGCGTTGGCCAGGCACATGACAATGCCTCGGCCCATGGTGCCCGCGCCAATCACGGCTGCGCGCTGAATATTCGTCGGCGTCTGGCTCATATTGTGTTCTCTTGTTGGCGATCCTAAGACAGCCCCCACCATAGTCAGCCACAACGTTTTTTTGAAATTTATTCCTGTGATGAGCAACATTCAGCGGATGGATGTGGCCTGCTACAGATGCCGCTCGGCCCACGCCCGCACCTCGGCATACGGATAATCCTCCAACGCCGCAAACCCCGGAATCGCCCGCGCCTTGAGCTTGGTGAACAGCGGCACGCTGATACCGCACAAGAATCTTGTCGTGCGTTCAGCCGAGGGTGCGCTGCCCGTGTGCTGCTCGTGCTTGTGGATAAAATTGCCACACAACGCCTCGAAGTTTTTATCCACAAGCGCCGGCAACGCCGGTGGTGCCGGTAGTCGCGCCACTTGCCCGTGACACACCGAACAATGCCCGCATTGCTGCGGCGCATTTTCGTCGCCGAAGTATTCAGCCAGGCGATAACCCAGGCAGCGCTCGGTAGCGAACAGATCCAGCATCGCGTGAATCCGCGCGATCTCGGTTTGTTCATGTCGAGTGAAGCAGGCGTGCAGTTCTTCGCTCAACGCGGCGCTGTCGAAACCGCTTTGCAGCAGGCTGTAGACCTCGGTCATCTGCTTGCTTTCCAGCTCGACCCAGCCCTTTTCCTGAAAGTAATCCAGTGCTTTGACCACTCGATTACGCTCGGCTTGATGATGTTCATACAGCGCGTCGAAATTCACCGTGGCCCAGGTTCTGGCACGGCTGGAGGTCTGGATAATGGCTGCGACAAAATCCCTGCGCTCACCCTCGAAACGTGCCAGCAAGGCATCGGGTTCCAGCAAGTACTTGAATCGGTACTCCGCGTAATAGGCATAGCGCGGGGCAATAATTCCACGCAGCTCCAACTGCACCAGCAAGGTTTTGAGCGGGAGCTGACGGATGTTGCTCTGGTCGGCCAGCGGTCCCAGCAAAAACTCCCATTGTCCTTCCGGGGCGCAAGCTTGCAGTTCGTCGAGCACATGGCGGATGCCATCCAGCTCAGGCGTATCGCCGTAGACGAAGTTTTCCAGCACGTTGAGGCTGTCGCGGTTGGCCAGTACCAGGCAATCGGACGGCTGGCCATCGCGTCCTGCGCGGCCGATTTCCTGGCTGTAGTTTTCGATGGATTTGGGCAGGTCGAAATGCACCACGTTGCGGATGTCGCTTTTATCGATGCCCATGCCGAAGGCGATGGTGGCGACGATGCAACCGGACTGCCCGCCCATGAAGCGTTTCTGGATACCGTCGCGCTGGTCGTGGGGCAAACCGGCGTGATAAGCCTCGGCCTGAATGCCATTACGATTGAGGTGCTCGGCAATGTGCTCGGCGGTCTTCTGTAACGTGACGTACACGATGCTCGGTTGGCCGTGGCGCTCAGCCATCCACTCGACGAGGCGACGACGCTTGTCCTGACCCCGCACAGGCTCCACCAGCAGATTCAAGTTGGGTCGATAGAAACCCGTGGTGACGACATCGTCAGCGGCAATGGCGAATTTTGTCTGCATATCCACAATGACTTTGGGTGTCGCCGTTGCCGTCAACAGCAGCACCTGCGGGATATTGAACTGCCGTTGGTAGTCCGGAAGCTTGAGGTAATCCGGACGGAAGTTATGACCCCATTCCGAGATGCAATGCGCCTCGTCCACCACCAACAGCGAGATCGGCACTTGCTGAAGAAAATTGCGGAAGCGCTCGTTCTTCAGGCGCTCAACCGAAATCATCAGAATCTTCAATTCACCGGACTTGGCGCGGGCCATCACGTCGCTGGCGTCATCGCGACTCTGGGCCGAATCGATGCTGCCCGCAGCGATGCCATGACGCTGCAGGAACGCCAACTGATCCTGCATCAACGCCAGCAATGGCGAGACCACCAACGTCAGGTGAGGCAGCAGCACCGCCGACAATTGATAGCACAGGGATTTGCCGGAACCGGTGGGAAAAATAGCCGCCGCCGAACGCCCCGCCAGCACCGCGCTGACCGCCGCTTCCTGACCGGGCCGAAACTGTGGATAACCGAAAACCTGTTCCAGGGTGTTGTGCATAAGCTGTCACTCCGTTGACCGCTGCGATGAGCAAAGCCTAGTCGGCGATCGCAGTGAGTCGAGAAAAGGTCGGGGGTAAAAACGATACGGGATGATACAGCCATAACCCGCTCCCGCTCGCGCTCGCGCCACAGGTTGAAACACACAGAGCCTTTTGCCATCTCACGCCCCCAGTGCGGCGCAGGTATGTTCTATGACCAACCAGATTCTGCGCGACGTTTTCATCACTGAAGAGGACTGAAACGGGCGCCCCCTTTCGAAGGACCGATCATGTTCCAACCCTATGCTTTTCAATTTGCGCTCCTATTGGCCATGCCTGTGCTGCTCAGCGGATGCCTGACTGTTCCCGAAAAAACCACAATTGCGCCCAACACATTCGAGACACCTGAGTATCACGCTCAAAAGGGGTTGGCGGTCGTGCAGGCGTCACGCCTCTACGCACGCGGCGGCACCGGGCAGGGTGTGACCGTCGCCTTGATTGACTCAGGCCTGAACGCCGAACTTGCAGAGTTTGAAGGCAGGGTGGGTGCCCCCGGGTTTGATTATGTTGAGAACCGGCCGGGGACATTTGACCGCGTCGGTCACGGCACCCAGATGGCCGGTATTCTCGCCGCCAACAAGGATGACCATGGCATGCACGGCGTCGCATTCAATGCGCAATTGATCCCCTTCCGTTTCGGCGACGATAACGAACCCTTTTTCTTTGACAGTGAAATTGCCCGCTCCTGGCAGTCAGGTTTTGACAGCGGCGCGCGGATCTTCAACAACTCCTGGGCCAATGCCATTCCAGCGACGGAACTCACTGAAGCGCGTTACAGCCAGGTCATGCCAGACTCGCTGGTGAAGGCTCGGCAACTGGTTCAAGAAGGTGCCGTATTTGTGTTTCCAACCGGCAATGAACTCAAACGAGAGCCTTTGGCAGAACCGGGCTTGCCCCTTGCCATCCCTGAACTGGAAAAAGGCTGGATCGCGGTCGTAGCGTTGAAAAACGACGGCAGTGCCATCAATGGTAAATCCAATTACTGTGGCGTAGCTGCGGCATGGTGCATCGCCGTTCCCGGTGGGGATTCGGGTGCTGGTCAAGGTTTGTTGACCACAGGCAAGGACGGTAAATACGTGCAAACCGCTGGCACGTCCCCCGCCGCCGCATTGGTCAGTGGCGCATTGGCAGCCGTGCAGAGCCTGTACCCTGAAATGAGCGCACAGCAAGTTCGCGACCACGTGCTGAAAACTGCAAACCGGACAGGTCTTTACGCCAACAGCGAAGCCTATGGTCGAGGATTACTGGATCTTGAAGCTGCATCGCGACGTCTTCCCGCACCTGGGACCGATTGAATCCTGATCGTCGACGCATCCAACAGTTTTTTCTGCTCAGCTCGTAGGAATCGTTACCCGAAAAAGCGTTCATCAATCAAACCAATGGGGGGCGTAGGAGCATTCCCCTATCGGTGTAAACGCCCTACAAAACCTGTCGATAGCGGCGGTATTGCTCTGATGCGCCGCTCTCTTCATAGTTTTTGCGCGGCTGAAGATACTGTGGCGGCCTGCCGGAGTGACCTCCGATTTCTCACAGGACCGACATCAATGCCCCCGCTGAACACAACGACCGAACGCTACCAGTCACTTACATCCAGCTACAGCGAAACCCCGGTGCTGGTCATCGACACCGAGGCCGATCCCTACGAGATCCTCGATGCCGCCCGCCAGCGCATCCGCGCCGCCAGCGACCTGCTGGAAACCTTGTATTGCCTTTGCTTCAAACAGGCCGACGCGAGCGACATCCCGAAAATCGTCAGTGCCCTGTATCTGCTGACTCAGGACGGCAACGACCTGCTCGACATCGCCCGGCAACGCCTGCCGAAACTCACCGTCTGAAGAACACCACACCCCCTGTAGGAGCGAGCCTGCTCGCGATGAACGATAACGCGGTGCACTGTGGATAAGTCCGTCAGCAATGCCCTATCAAAGCTTCGGCAAGGTCCTACAAAAGAAGACACCTTGTCGGCTATCGCCAACCAGTGACTCAAACCTATAGTCCGGACTGTCGCTGCCAAATCAGCGACTCGGGCTTGGTCACTCGAATAAGAGAGAACGCACATTTCCACTTACTAGAGGTTTTCTTCAGTGGCCACACTAAATCCATTTCAAAATCGATATCGTCCACTCAAAACGAACTTAACCGACACCCCGCCCCTGATCATCGACACAGAGGCCAACCCCCAAGACATCCTCGAAGCCGCCCTCCAGCGCATCCGGGCCTCCAGCGACTTGCTGCAAACCCTGCACTGCCAATGCTTCAAATACGGCGACATCAAAGACATCCCGCACATTACCCACGCCCTCTACCTGCTAACCTAGGACGACTGCGACCTGCTCAAAGTCGCCCAGCAACGCATGCTGAACTGGAAAGCGCCGGCCTGAGCTCGAGTGAACATATCGTTCCCACGTTCTACATGAGAACGATCAAACGTCAGTTACAGCAGTCATCAGACACTGGAGATAGCCATGAGCAAGTATTTTGATGAGCTGATGGAAAGCGTGCAACAGATGGACGAGATCGTACGGAGCAAACGCCGGCCTTCCCGCGAATTCCGCGTCGATGCGCTGCAAGTCAAAGAAATTCGTAAGGCTACCGGTTTGACTCAAGCCAAGTTTGCAGCATTGATCGACGTCCAACTCGGCACTTTGCGCAATTGGGAGTAGGGCCGCCGTGAGCCGACAGGGCCGGCTAAAGCCCTGCTCAAATCCATTCATAATGACCCCGTCCATGTGTTGAACGCATTAGCCACCTGAGATAATCGTGATGAGCGAACTGATCCCGTTCGCTACCACCGAATCATGCTCTACAGGAAAGAAAAAAAAGAAAGTCCGGACTGTAAAAAGTCTTTCCGGTGAGCGTTTCAAGCCTTCGAATTTGTTCACCCGACAATTCATATTCATAAATCGGATCATCTGGCTCTGCCCACTCCATCAAGGCTGAGAGTGCCTCGAAATGTTCAGCGAGGATCTCTACCTGAAAGGCCAATCGCTCCGTTGTTTTATAAAACGCCCGAATTGAGTGTTTCATTTCTGTGTTCTCCTTTCTGGATCAGCTTCCGAAAGTCTCTCACCCGTTTCTGCATTGAATTCGCCCAGGTGTTTTCCTTGTTTGGTGTATTGCTCAACTGTTCCGTGCATGTAATCCCATTCGTAGATCCTTCCTTTCGAGTCCAACCAACGCGCTCTCCGTTTTCCACCACCCTTAACGGATGTTTTTGAGGGAACTGGATAGGTATCCGGAAATGCCAGCAACTCGCCTGGGGCTGGCCGGTAACCAAAATCCCTCGGCACGTTTAACACTATGTAAAGCGGTTTAATCCCGGAATCCGCCGGGAATACCAGAATAAAATCCTGATACTTCGGCGGATAAACTGGGCTAACGATAATTCTGTCAGCCGCTTCTGTTGGAGGAAAAATCCATACATGAGGCGTTTGTGGTGCTGCCTCCAACGCTGGGATACCCAGCGTTTCTGTTGGGTTTTCTGCGGGGGTCCAAATCAATTCAAACCCGCCGCCAAAGTCAGCCACTTGTTGGGTACCGCGAACTGCAAACGTCACAACCGGAATCATTTCCCAGTCGCGCCGGCTCTGAGTGTTGTACCCGTAACCTTTAAGCGTGCCGTCAGATTGCTCTTCAATGCGCAACCGAACACGCGTCCGCGCTTGCTTAAGTGCTCTGAGTTGTTCATCAGAATACAGTGCACCATCGCCAAGACTTGATGGCGCCAGCAAAGCCACCAGCCCCACCAATGCGCTAGCGGCAACACCGGCAGTCACGACGCCAGCAGTAGCACTTGCCGCACTGGTTGCAGCCGGAACAATGGCGACGCCGCCCAATGCCAAAGTACCGATACCTGCTGGCACTACTCCACTGATCCTCTCCAGAGGTAAGCAACCGGATCCGTCGACCTTCCGGCCGCCTAGCACAGTGAGCTTGCCATACTCTTCGATACTGTCTGTCGGTACAAATCCGGCTGGATTGCTGTAGTCGATGATCGAATCAGGCAACTTGCAGGACTTGGCAAATACGCATCCCCCAGGGGTTTGGCGCTTTTGTTGAAGCACTATCTCTCGACTTTTTTCGTACGCAGCTTGGCGAGCTAGCATCGCTTCGTAGGATTTCTGCATGGCCTCTCTCGCGGCCAACTCGCTGTGGGTCATGTCCCTCAAACAGCGGTAACCACCACCATCCGCATCGTAATGATGCCAAACCTGCGGTATGTCTTTTCGACCAGTCATCCCTCTCCCTCGTTTAGCTCGAAAACTCCCGGTTCGAAGTCGGGACGCTAGAACTTACCGAGGAGTCCTGGATACTGTTGTAGGGAGGATCTGAACTTAACGTGAGATCTTTCTTGTTCCCGCAGATCGCAAGGCATCGCACTAAACTGGTTGCCAAATCCGACCAACCTCATCCAGCGAGAACCCTTTTGGAAATTCCTACATGAACCTCGCCCCCGACCTCCCCGACGACCACGTGATGCAGCAACTCCTGCAACTGCTGCACGAAGAACTCGGCTTCCCCGAGCGCAAAACCATAAGCCTCAGCACCTCGATCAACTTCGACTTGGGGTGCAACGGAACAGACGCCCAGCACCTGATCGAAACCCTGGAAAACCATTTCGCAATCGACTTCGTGGATTTCGACAGTTACCGCTATTTCCAGCCTGCCGGCCCTGATGTGAATCTAAAGCGCAAAGCCAAAGGTCGCGGTGAGAAGGTGTCATTGACCATCGGCATGCTCTACCAGGCCATCAAGGCCCAACGCTGGGACACGGATGAGCTCGAAGGCCTGTAACGGCCCGAGGCATTCTGGCTTGCCCGCTAAAAACCGAATTTTGCGCACAAAAAAGCCGCCCCGAAGGGCGGCTTTTTCGTTAGCTCAAACCAACACTTACAGCTTAGGACCCGCAGCCTTGATCGCGTCGCTCACTTCGAACTTCTTGAAGTTCTCGATGAACAGGCCGGCCAGTGCTTTGGCGGCTTCGTCGTAGGAGGCTTTGTCTTCCCAGGTGTTGCGTGGGTTCAGCAGGCCAGTCTCAACGCCCGGTACGGCCACTGGCACGTCGAGGTTGATGGTGTCCAGGTGCTCGGTCTCGGTACCGATCAGCGCGCCGCTCTGGATCGCTGCGATCACGGCACGGGTGGTCGGGATGTTGAAGCGCTTGCCGACGCCGTAGCCACCGCCGGTCCAGCCGGTGTTGACCAGGTAGACCTTGGAGCCGAAGCCGCGGATGCGCTTGATCAGCAGTTCTGCGTATTCGCCAGCCGGACGCGGGAAGAACGGTGCGCCGAAGCAGGTGGAGAAGGTCGACTTGATGCCGCTGCCCGAACCCATTTCAGTCGAGCCCACCAGTGCGGTGTAGCCGGACAGGAAGTGGTAAGCCGCTTGTTCTTCGTTGAGGATCGACACTGGCGGCAGTACGCCGGTCAGGTCGCAGGTCAGGAAGATCACAGCGTTCGGCTCGCCACCGAGGTTCTGCTCGGAACGCTTGGCAACGTGCTCCAGCGGGTAGGCGGCGCGGCTGTTCTGGGTCAGGCTGACATCGGCGTAGTCGGCGTGCTTGGCATCGTCGATAACGACGTTTTCCAGGACTGCGCCGTGCTTGATGGCTTTCCAGATAACCGGCTCGTTCTTCTCGGACAGGTCGATGCACTTGGCATAGCAACCGCCTTCGATGTTGAACACCACGCCTTCGCCCCAGCCGTGTTCGTCGTCACCGATCAGGTAACGGCTTTCGTCGGCGGACAGGGTGGTTTTGCCGGTGCCGGACAGACCGAAAAACAGGGTCACGTCGCCTTCTTCGCCGATGTTGGCGGCGCAGTGCATAGGCAGTACGTCAGCGGCCGGCAGCAGGAAGTTCTGCACCGAGAACATCGCTTTCTTCATCTCACCGGCGTAACGCATGCCGGCGATCAGCACTTTCTTCTGTGCGAAGTTGAGGATCACGCAACCGTCGGAGTTGGTGCCGTCACGCTCTGGCACGCATTCGAAGTTGGCAACGTTGAGCACTTGCCATTCATCACGGCCAGCCGGGTTGTACTGGGCAGGGTTGATGAACAGGCAACGACCGAACAGGTTCTGCCAGGCAGTCTGGGTGGTCATCTTCACGGCCAGGTAGTGCTCGGAAGCGGCACCTACATGCACGTGGGAAACGAAGTGTTCTTGCGCGTTGTTGAATGCCTCAACGCGGTCCCACAGGGCATCGAACTTGTCGGCCGGGAACTTGCGGTTGATCGGGCCCCAGGCAATGGCGGCCGAAGTGGATGGCTCTTCAACGATGAAACGGTCGACTGGCGAACGGCCGGTACGGTGACCGGTACGAACAACCAGTGCGCCGGTATCGGCAAGCTCGCCTTCACCGCGGTTGAGGGCTTCTTTAACCAGATCATCAACACTCAGATCGGTGTACACGGCGTTATTGGCTTGCGTCATGAGGTTCCCCGTCGGCCAGTGGCCGAGTGCTCCAAACGTTTTTGTAGTAGAAAGTCGTGCACTACTACCGCGAAAAAAGTGGGCCGGATTATGCCAGAAAAGGCCAAAAAAAGTAGGCCCCTCCTGTCGTAACGGCGTTAATCCGGCACTTGCCAGTGAATTTACCTGCGCTGAACCGTTTTAGTGACGGGTATCCGACGGCGTCTCGATGCCCGCGCCGGCGAACAATTGAGTGACATCGGTGGCATCAAACAGGTAGCGCTGGTTGCAGAACTGGCAATCGATCTCGATGTTGCCACCGTGTTCGACGACCAATTGCTGCGCGTCTTCCATACCCAGACTGACCAGTGCATTGGCCGAACGTTCGCGCGAGCAGCTGCAGCGGAAACGCAACTTCTGCACGTCGAACAGACGCACCTGCTCGTCGTGATAGAGGCGGTGGAGCACGGTTTCGTTGTCCAGGCTCAGCAGCTCATCGGCGGTCAGCGTACCGCCCAGGGTGGTGATGTGCTGCCAGCTGGCGGCGCGTTCGTCGTCGTCTTTCAAACGGTCGGCCGGCAGTTGTTGCAGCAACAGGCCACGGGCACGACGGCCATCGGCGCAGAGCTTGATGCGGGTGCCAATCTGCTGGGACATGACGAAGTAGTTGGTGAAGCAATCGGACAACGTTTCGCCATCCAGATCGACGACGCCCTGGTAGCGCTGGCCCCGTTTCGGGTCGACGGTCAATGTCAGCGAACCATCCGGCATCAAGTCAGCCAGGGTTGCGTCAGGTGCGATGCGGTCCGCCTCGTAACGGGCCAGGCCGCGGATGTCGCGCTCGCTGGAGCACTCGATCATCAACAGCGGAATCGGGCCTTCGGAGCGTGCCTGCAGAATCAGCAAGCCATCGAACTTCAATGTGCCGACCAGCAACGATGCGGCCGCCATCAGCTCTCCGAGCAATTGCGCGACAGGCTGCGGGTAGGCGTGTTTGGCCAGGACTTCGGCGTAGCTGAGCTCCAACGAGACCAGCTCGCCACGGGTGTCGCTGTCATCGAAGATGAAGCGTTGGGTGAAGTCGTTATCCGCTTGGTCGGTCATAGGTCTGGGTATCTGAAGTGATGAAAAAGATGACGGGAGCAAGGAAGTTTACCTGCGCCACCCCTTTGGGCGCGCAATGTTCCGCCAATGAAGACATTTTATGAACAATCCGGAGCTGATCCAAGGGAGGTGGAACATGCACCAACGGATTGCGGCCAATCTGTTTATGGCCTACAGGTTCGGCGTCGTGGGTAATTTTCGACGAGCGGCGATCTGCGCAACTCACCTGATATGGATGCGCAATCGCCTGATTGCAAGAATGAAAGCTCTTGAAAAGATCGCAGGCTGCGAACTTCAGTCGTCGTTGCTACTGCCACGAAACTTGAACAGATCCCGGCGCTGCTTCTTGCTCGGCTTGCCGTCGGTGCTCACGCCCAAGGCGCCTGCTTTGCGTTGCGCCGCGGCCTCTTCGCGCTTGGCGATGCTGGCCAGGGTTTCGGCATACAAGGTTTGTGCCTGCGGTGCGCCACGGCGCACGATCGACAACGCCTGGACCACCACCGTACGCTCCTCGAAACCGGAACGAATCACAAATTCGTCGCCGATGCGCGGCTCCTTGCCCGGTTTGCAACGCTCGCCTCGACAATGCACCTTGCCGCCTTCAATCGCCGCCTTGGCCAAGGCACGGGTCTTGTAAAAACGTGCAGCCCACAGCCATTTGTCGAGGCGGACTTTGTCATCCTCTTCGCTTTTTTGTGCCATGGAATGTCCTCACTCTGAAATATTGGTGAACTGTACTACCGTTTCTCTCGTGCCAAGAATTTCGTCGTCCCGGACTACAATGCTGACATTCCATAACCTCCCCCGCGAGGCTGGAAAACCGGGCAGCGAATATCTGTCGCCTTTTACCCATTATTCTGCGTGAATACCGCGAACTCGGCCGCCTGAGGCCACCGCGGTTTCCACCGACTGAGCCATTTTGAAGACATTTGACCATTTGACCGTTGTCGGTCTGCGCGAGTGGGTGGCGCTCCCTGATTTGGGGGTTGCCGGTCTTCGGGCAAAAATCGACACCGGCGCCAGCACCTCCAGCCTGCATGCCACCGATATCGAGACGTTCGAGCGTGACGGTGAGCAATGGGTGCGCTTCACGGCGCATCTGGGCACCGTGGTGCAACTGCGCCACCGCCGCTGCGAAGCGCCGCTGGTGACGATGAAAACCATTAAAAGCTCCAACGGTCATGCGCAGGTGCGATACGTGATCAGCACCACCCTGGCGCTGGGTGACCGGGTCTGGCGAGTCCAGTTCACACTGGCTTGCCGCAAGTCCATGCGCTATCGCCTGCTGCTCGGTTCCAAAGCCCTGATCGACGGCCAGTTGGTGGTCAATCCGGGCATTAAATATGTACAAGACAAGCCGGTGTTCCCGGTATCTACCTCCTCCACAGGTGTTGCATGAAGATCGCTGTGCTGTCGCGGAACCCGCGTCTGTATTCCACCCGCCGCCTGGTTGAAGCCGGTACTGAACGCGGCCATGAAATGGTGGTGGTCGACACCCTGCGCGCCTACATGAACATCGCCAGTCACAAGCCGCAGATTCACTACCGTGGCAAACCGCTTGAAGGTTTTGATGCGGTCATCCCGCGGATTGGTGCGTCGGTCACGTTTTATGGCTGTGCGGTGTTGCGCCAGTTCGAAATGATGGGGGTGTTTCCACTCAACGAATCGGTGGCCATCGCCCGCTCGCGGGACAAACTGCGTTCGTTGCAATTGCTGTCACGCCGGGGCATCGGCTTGCCGGTGACCGGGTTCGCCCACTCGCCGGACGACATTCCCGATCTGATCGAAATGGTCAACGGTGCACCGCTGGTGATCAAGGTGCTGGAAGGCACCCAAGGCATCGGCGTGGTGCTGTGTGAAACCGCCACGGCGGCGGAATCAGTGATCGAGGCGTTCATGGGCCTCAAGCAGAACATCATGGTTCAGGAGTACATCAAGGAGGCGGGTGGCGCCGACATTCGCTGCTTCGTGGTCGGTGACAAAGTCATTGCCGCGATGAAGCGTCAGGCCAAGCCCGGCGAGTTCCGCTCCAACCTGCACCGTGGTGGCAGTGCGAGCCTGATCAAGATCACGCCGGAAGAACGCATGACCGCATTGCGTGCGGCGAAGGTCATGGGCCTGGCGGTGGCGGGCGTGGATATCCTGCGCTCCAATCACGGACCGCTGGTGATGGAAGTGAACTCGTCGCCTGGGCTTGAGGGGATTGAGACCACCACCGGGAAAAACGTGGCAGGGATCATCATTGAGCATCTGGAGAAGAATGGCGGGCCGAATATGACCCGGACCAAAGGCAAGGGATAAAGCAAAAAATCGCAGCCTGCGGCAGCTCCTACAGGGGTACACGTTGCTCTGTAGGAGCTGCCGCAGGCTGCGATCTTTTCAGCCGTTAAACCGCATCCCGCGGCAACATCAACCCCAGCGGCAACCGCACCCGCGCTTCCAGCCCGCCGCCCGAACGGTTGCGCAGTTCAACGTTGCCGCCATGCATCGAAGCAATCCGCTTCACAATTGCCAACCCCAATCCGGTGCCCTTGCCACCCCGGGCACGGTCGCCCCGAGTGAACGGGTTGAAAATCGCCTCCAGCTCCGACGGATCGATCCCGGCGCCTCGGTCCATGACGCTCAGCACCACGTACGGTGCGGCGGTGTCACCGGAGACATACGCCGCCACTTCCACACCGCTACCGGCATGATGAAGGGCGTTGCCGATCAGGTTGTTGAGTAGACGTTTCATCGATACACGCCGCAGCGGAAACGGCTGGATCGGCTCCAGGCGCAAGCGCACTTTTTCTTCGTTCTGGTTGTACGGCGCGGCGACTTCGCGGACCAGATCGCTCAGGTCAACCTCTTCCACCGTCTCGTCGCGTCCGTCACGAATGAACGCCAGGAACTGGTCAAGAATCGCATCCATGTCTTCGATGTCACGCACCATGTCGTCCGTCAGGTCGGTGCGGTCGCCCATCAACTCCAGCGACAGGCGCAATCGGGTCAACGGCGTGCGTAAATCGTGGGAGACCCCGGCCAACATCAGCTCTCGCTCGCGACCCGCCTGCTCGACGTCTTCTGCCATCTGGTTGAAGGCGCGATACACCTCCGTCATTTCACTCGGCGTGTCACTGATCGGCAGGCGCACGCTGCGCCCCTGGCCGAGTTGCCGTGCGGCATACACCAGACGTTTCAGGGGTTGATTGAGCTGGCTGACGAAGATCCACGCCGACGCCGTGGACAGCAAACCGATAGCCAGGAACCAGCCAAGCACGTTCCAGATTTTCTGGCCGCGCAACGGATGCGGGTACAACGGCACTTTCAACCAACCGTCGCCCAGGCTCGGTGCCCGGACCCACAGCGCCGGTGGCGAATGCATGCGTAATCGCACTTCGGTGTCGGCCCCCAGCTCTGCCTGCATCTGCCGCTGATAGATCTCGCTGTAAGGCCAGTGCTGTTCGCCTTCCGGAACACCCGCGCCCACCACCCGGATCAGGGTCGCGGCTTCGGCAATCTTGTCACGGTTGTTTTCATCGGCGGCCCAATAGGCGCGCAGCGTCAGGGCGACGCCGTGGCTGTATTGACGATCCACCAGCACGTCTTCGTTCATCAGCAGATAAACCAGGGTCAACGCCTTGGAAAACAGCACGACGATGAGCACCAGCCAAAGGGTGCGGGAGAAGAAGCTCTGGGGGAACCAAATGGGGGTTTTCATGGATAACCGTTACACACTTGCAGGAGCGAGGGATGCTCGCACATTGCAGATCGCGAGTCTGCGGGCAATGTCATTTGACTGACTTGCCCGCACAACCCGCCCCTACAAATCGCCGATCACTTGGTGGCGGCGCCATCCGGAACGAACACGTAACCCACACCCCAGACGGTCTGGATGTAACGCGGTTTGGATGGATCGGGTTCGATCATCCGGCGCAGACGGGAGATCTGCACGTCGATGGAACGCTCCAGGGCATCCCATTCGCGGCCACGGGCCAGGTTCATCAACTTGTCGCGGGTCAGCGGCTGACGGGCGTTCATTACCAGTGCCTTGAGTACCGCGAACTCACCGGTGGTGAGCATGTGCACTTCTTCACCGCGCTTGAGTTCGCGGGTGGCCAGGGACAGCTCATAGTCACCGAAGGTCACGCTTTCGTCTTCGCTGCCCGGCGCGCCTGGCACCGGTGCCGACTGACGACGCAGGACGGCTTTGACACGTGCCATCAGCTCATCGGGGTTGAACGGCTTGGCCAGGTAATCGTCGGCGCCCAGTTCGAGGCCCTTGATGCGGCTCAGCTCATCGCCCTTGGCGGTGAGCATGATGATCGGAATCTGATTGTTCGCGTTGCGCAGGCGGCGGCAGGCGGTCAGGCCGTCTTCGCCGGGCAGCATCAGGTCGAGGACGACCAGGTTGAACACTTCGCGTGCCAGAAGGCGGTCCATTTGCTCAGTGTTCGGTACGGCGCGGGCGCGATAGCCCTTGCTGACGAAAAAACGTTCCAGCAGGCTGCTGAGGCCCGGATCGTCGTCAACAATAAGAATTTTTTCGCCTTCAGCAATGTTTGCAGTGCTGCTCATTGGATGCTCCTTTGATCTCGGCGCGCATTATGGCGTAGCTGCCGTTGTGCGCACCGTGTGCATTGTTAGCAGATTTTTCCTCCAGCGCCAGAAAACCGGCCTTTGCGCCTGCACACCACGATGGCCCCGAATGCCTTAACGCTGGTTATAATGCGCGGCCTTTTGTGTCAGGCAACGTCTGATCGTTACACCGGGCAGCCGCTTTTTATTTTCATCGCACCGGCAGTAATTATTCGATTTCACGGGTCAACGGGTTACCTTTTGATCCAGGTAGCGGCGCAGGCCAGGCCGCTCAACCAGACTCGCCGAGGCCCTATCTCTGCGCCTGCGAGCCTGCTTTCACAATTTGTCAGGTGGTTTTATGGACAGCATCAACAGCCGCATTGCCGAGGAACTCGGTGTACGCCCACAACAGGTCGAAGCGGCCGTCGCGCTACTCGATGAAGGCTCTACCGTTCCCTTCATCGCCCGTTACCGGAAAGAAGTGACCGGCAGCCTCGACGATACGCAGCTGCGTCATCTGGAAGAGCGCCTGCGCTACCTGCGAGAACTCGACGAACGGCGTATCAGCATCCTTGCCAGCATCGAAGAGCAAGGCAAGCTGACCCCGCAACTCGAGCGCGACATCAAGCTTGCCGACACCAAGACCCGCCTCGAAGACTTGTACCTGCCTTACAAGCAAAAGCGCCGCACCAAGGGCCAGATCGCCCTGGAAGCCGGCCTCGGCGACTTGGCGGACGGCCTGTTCAACGATCCGTCCCTGAGCCCGGAAACCGAAGCCGCACGCTTCATCGACGCCGAAAAAGGCGTGGCCGATGTGAAGGCCGCCCTCGAAGGCGCCAAGTACATCCTGATGGAACGCTTCGCCGAAAACGCCAGCCTGCTGGAGAAGCTGCGCAACTACCTCAAGCAGGAAGCCACCCTCAGTGCCCGCGTGATTGCCGGCAAGGAAGAGGAAGGCGCCAAGTTCCGCGACTACTTCGAACACGACGAACCCCTCAAAAGCATGCCGTCGCACCGCGCCCTGGCGATTTTCCGTGGCCGCAACGAAGGCATTCTCAGCTCCGCGCTGAAAGTCGGCGATGAGCTGCCGGGCGCCATGCACCCGTGCGAAGGCATGATCGGCCAGCAATTCGGCATTCAGAACCAGAACCGCGCCGCCGACAAATGGCTGGGCGAAGTGGTGCGCTGGACCTGGAAGGTCAAGCTCTACACCCATCTGGAGACTGACTTGCTGGGCGAACTGCGCGATGGCGCGGAAACCGAAGCGATCAACGTGTTCGCGCACAACCTGCACGACCTGCTGCTGTCGGCCCCGGCCGGCCCGCGCGCCACGTTGGGCCTCGACCCGGGCCTGCGTACCGGCTGCAAGGTCGCGGTGGTCGATTCCACCGGCAAGCTGCTGGATCACGCCACGGTTTACCCGCACGTGCCGCACAACAAGTGGGACCAGACCCTCGCGATTCTTGCCGCCCTGTGCGCCAAACACGCGGTGGACCTGATCGCCATCGGCAACGGCACCGCCAGCCGTGAGACCGATAAGCTCGCCGCCGAGCTGATCAAAAAATACCCGGCGATGAAGATGACCAAGGTCATGGTCTCTGAAGCCGGTGCATCGGTTTACTCGGCATCGGAACTGGCCTCCAAGGAATTCCCGGACCTGGACGTGTCGATCCGTGGCGCGGTGTCGATTGCCCGTCGCCTGCAAGACCCGCTGGCTGAGCTGGTGAAGATCGATCCGAAATCCATCGGTGTCGGCCAGTACCAGCACGACGTATCGCAGCTGAAACTGGCACGCGGCCTGGACGCCGTGGTCGAGGACTGCGTGAACGCCGTCGGCGTGGACGTGAATACCGCGTCCGTGGCCCTGCTGGCACGGATCTCCGGCCTCAATGCGACCCTGGCGCAAAACATCGTCAGCCACCGTGACGAGCACGGCGCATTCAAGACTCGCGCCGCGCTGAAGAAAGTCGCACGTCTGGGCGAGAAAACCTTCGAACAGGCTGCTGGATTCCTGCGTGTCATGAACGGCGAAAACCCGCTGGATTCGTCGGCGGTTCACCCGGAAGCCTACCCGCTGGTTCAGCGCATTGCCGCCGAAACCGACCGTGATATCCGTTCGCTGATCGGCGATGCCGCGTTCCTCAAGCGTCTCGATCCGAAGAAGTACACCGACGAAACCTTCGGTCTGCCGACGGTCACCGACATCCTGCAAGAACTGGAAAAGCCCGGCCGCGACCCGCGTCCCGAGTTCAAGACCGCCGAGTTCCAGGAAGGTGTCGAAGACCTCAAGGACCTGCAACTGGGCATGATTCTCGAAGGTGTGGTGACCAACGTGACCAACTTCGGCGCGTTCGTCGATATCGGCGTGCATCAGGACGGTTTGGTGCACATCTCTGCACTTTCGGAGAAGTTCATCAAGGATCCGCGCGAAGCGGTGAAGGCCGGTGACGTGGTGAAAGTGAAGGTCATGGAAATCGACATACCGCGTAAACGCGTGGGCCTGTCGATGCGCATGAGCGACACCCCGGGCGAGAAAATCGACGGTGCTCGTGGCGCACGTCCGGGTTCGGCGCCTCGCCAATCCCAGAACACTGCACCACGCAAGGAAACCACGGCGGCAGCACCGAGCAACAACGCCATGGCTTCGCTGTTCGCCAACGCCAAGCAGTTGAAGAAACGTTGATGGATATCCCCGCCGGTTACACCGAAAGCGCCTTTTTCAAGCTGCTGGGCTGTCGTTTGCACAGCCTGGAAACCGGGGTCGCGCAAGTTGCCCTGGGCCTGGAACCGAAGCTGCGCAATCGCGGTGGCAAGCTGCACGGCGGGGCCTTGTTCAGCCTGGTGGACATTGCCATGGGGCTGGCCTGTTCCAGCACCCACGGCTTTGACCAGCAGAGCGCAACCATCGAGTGCAAGATCAACTACATCCGCGCCGTCTCGGACGGTGAGGTGATGTGCACGGCGCGGGTGATCCACCCGGGCCGCCGCACGTTGGTGGTCGAAGCCGATGTGATGCAAGGCGACAAACTGGTCGCAAAAGCACAAGGCACGTTCGCTGTCCTGTAGCTAGATGTCATCGATTTGAGTTAATTTCGGCGCTGTGATCGCAGCGTCGAGTTTTTCTGTGGAAGCGCGTGTGGCGAGGGGGCTTGCCCCCGTTTGAGTGCGTAGCACTCACAATATCCTGGAACATCAGAGATTTTGGGGCTGCATCGCAGCCTAACGGGGGCAAGCCCCCTCGCCACAAGTCCGCTCCCACATCGATTGCGGCGAGTTCCAAAACCAGGCGAAAACGCCAGTTTTAACTTCACCCTTGTAGACCGTCTTGCCCACCCCCATATTGGGGCGACTGACGCGTGAAGGAATCCAACTTGAGCGAACTTCTCAACCGCCGCCTGGCCCTGCTTGGCGAGCGCGCTAACCTCTCTCTGCTCGAACAGTGCCTTCACGGCATCGAACGTGAATGCCTGCGCGTGACTGGCGAAGGTCGCCTGGCGCAAACGCCGCACCCGGAAGAATTGGGTTCCGCGCTGACCAATGAACTGATCACCACCGACTATTCCGAGTCGCTGCTGGAGTTCATCACCCCGGCCCTGCCCGACCCGGCCGATACGCTGGCGAGCCTGGACAGCATTCACCGCTTTGCCTACAGCAAGCTCGGCAACGAGTACCTGTGGAGCCCCTCGATGCCGTGCCCGTTGCCGGCCGAGGAAGACATCCCGATCGCCTATTACGGCACGTCCAATATCGGGCAGCTCAAGTACGTGTACCGCAAGGGCCTGGCGCTGCGTTACGGCAAGACCATGCAATGCATTGCCGGTATCCACTACAACTTTTCCCTGCCGGAAAAGCTCTGGCCGCTGCTCAAGCAGGCCGAAGGTTTTGTCGGCACGGATCGCGATTTCCAGTCGTCCTCCTACATCGCGCTGATCCGCAACTTCCGCCGTTACAGCTGGCTGCTGATGTACCTGTTCGGCGCATCGCCAGCGCTGGACGCCGGTTTCCTGCGCGGTCGCTCGCATCAGCTGGAGCAACTGGACCCGCACACCTTGTACCTGCCGTACGCCACCAGCCTGCGCATGAGTGATCTGGGTTACCAGAGCAACGCCCAGGCCGGCCTGACGCCGTGCTACAACGATCTGAACAGCTACACCGACAGCCTGCGCAAAGCAGTCGCCACGCCGTATGCGCCATACGTCGAGGTCGGTACGCACAAGGACGGTGAGTGGGTTCAGCTCAACACCAACATCCTGCAGATCGAAAACGAGTACTACTCCAACATCCGTCCGAAACGCGTGACCTACACCGGTGAGCGACCGATTCAGGCGCTGATGGCCCGTGGCATCCAGTACGTCGAAGTGCGCTGCCTGGACATCAACCCGTTCCTGCCAATGGGTATCGACCTTACCGAGTCGCGCTTCCTCGATGCGTTCCTGCTGTACTGCGCGCTGAACGACAGCCCGCTGCTGACCAACACCAATTGCGGCAACGCGACGTCAAACTTCCTCAGCGTGGTCAAGGAAGGGCGCCGTCCGGGCCTGCAACTGCAACGCGACGGGCAACCGGTCGACCTGAAAGAGTGGGCTGGCCAGTTGTTGGAAAACATTGCACCACTGGCCGCCCTGCTTGATCAGAGCCATGGCGGCGATGCCCACAGCAAGGCGCTGGACGCTCAGATGGCCAAGGTCCAGGACCCGTCCCTGACGCCATCGGCCCAGGTGCTCGCGTCGATGGCCGAGCACAAGGAGAGCTTTGCCCAGTTCTCCCTGCGCCAGAGCCAGGCCCATGCGGAGTTCTTCCGCAGCGAACCATTGCCAGCTGAGCAACAGGCGAAATTTGAAGCGCGGGCGCGTTCGTCGCTGGCTGATCAGGTTGAGCTGGAACAGAACGAAGTCGGCGATTTCGATGTGTTTGTCGGGGCGTACCAGGCGAGCATTCTGGCGATCAGTAACTAACCTCGGAAGGTCCTGCGGACCTTATCGCCAGCAGGCTAGCTCCCACAGAGGACTTTCAGTGTTCGCGCAATTGTGTGAACACCCTTGAACCCTGTGGGAGCTAGCCTGCTAGCGATTGACCGCGAAGCGGTCGCTCCTCAATTTTCCTCTCATAAGCTAATTCGAAAAAGTTATTTATTTTCGAATTCTTAGATCATTTAGTCTCTTTCTCACGCCGACATTCGGTCGCCTGACAAGGAGCTTTCTGATGAAACTGACTTTCCCCCTTCGCTTGCTGGCGGCCGCTTCCTTGGCTACCGCGAGCTTTTTTGCCCAGGCGACCGACTTCACTGTCGCCTACCAGACCACCGTTGATCCGGCGAAAGTCGCCCAGGCCGACGGCAGTTACGAAAAAGCCACCAAGGCCGATATCAGCTGGCGAAAATTCGATAACGGCGCCGACATCATTGCCGCCATCGCCTCCGGCGACGTGCAAATCGGCTACCTCGGTTCCAGCCCCCTGACTGCCGCCATCACCCGCAAAGTGCCGGTAGAAACGTTCCTCATCGCCACCCAGATCGGCGCCGCCGAAGCCCTGGTCGCCCGCGACGGTTCCGGGATCAAGACCCCGCAAGACCTGATCGGCAAGAAAATCGCCGTGCCGTTCGTGTCCACCGGGCATTACAGCCTGCTGGCCGCACTGAAGCACTGGAACATCGATCCCTCGAAAGTGACCGTCCTCAACCTCGCGCCGCCCGCGATCATTGCCGCCTGGAAACGCGGCGACATCGACGCCACTTACGTGTGGGACCCAGCGTTGGGTGTCGCCAAGGAGAACGGCAAAGTGCTGATCACCTCCGGTGAACTGGCCAAGTTCGGCGCACCGACGTTCGATGCCTGGATCGTGCGCAAGGACTTCGCCGAGAAGCACCCGGAAATCGTCACCGCGTTCGCCAAAGTGACCCTCGATGCCTACGCCGACTACCGCAAAGACCCGCAAGCCTGGCTCGCCAATCAAAGCAACGTCGACAAGTTGGTGAAACTGTCCGGCGCCAAGGCCAGCGACATTCCGCTGCTGTTGCAAGGCAACGTCTACCCGCTGGCGGCTGATCAGGTGATCACCCTCGGCGCGCCGACCACCAAGGCCATCACCGACACCGCCGCGTTCCTCAAGGAACAAGGCAAGGTCGAGGCCGTGCTGCCGGACTACGCGCCGTACGTCAGCGCCAAGTTCATTACCAACTGATCGGGAGACTTGCGATGGCCTTGCTACAGCTGGAGCGCATCAGCGCACAGTACCCCGGTAGCCCGGAACCGGTGCTGGCGGATATTTCCCTGAGTCTTGGGCCCCAGCAATTGCTGGTCGCCCTCGGCCCGTCCGGCAGTGGCAAGACGTCGTTGTTGAACCTGATTGCCGGTTTCGTCGAGCCCAGCGCCGGGCGCATTACCCTGGATGGCGTACCGGTCAAAGGCCCGAGCGCCGAACGCGGTGTAGTGTTCCAGGACGATGCCCTGCTGCCTTGGCAGGACGTGCTGGCCAACGTCGGCTTCGGTCTGGAACTGGCCGGCATCGCCCGGGACAAACGCGAAATCCGCGCCCGGGAAATGCTCGCGCTGGTGGACCTCTCCGGTTTTGAGAACCGCCGGATCTGGCAACTTTCCGGTGGCCAGAAACAACGTGTCGGCCTGGCCCGCGCCCTCGCCGCCGACCCGCGTGTGTTGCTGATGGATGAGCCCTTCGGCGCCCTCGATGCCTTCACCCGTGAACAGATGCAAGAGCTGCTGCTGCAAGTCTGGCGGCGCACAGCCAAACCCGTGTTCCTGATCACCCACGACATTGAAGAAGCGGTTTTCCTCGCCACCGACCTGATTCTGCTGGCGCCGAATCCTGGGCAAATCGTCGAGCGTTTGAGCCTCGACTTCGGTCAGCGCTACGCCGCCGGTGAGTCGGCTCGCTCGATCAAATCCGACCCACGCTTTATCGAAACCCGCGAACACGTACTCGCCAAAGTGTTCTCCCAACGCAGCGCCGCCCAGCGGCAGGAGCGCGCATGAGCAGCTACGAAATCCCCGCAGCGACGGCGATCAAACCCGGCGCTACGACAAGTCCGGTCCGTCGCAGCCTGAGCACTCGCTGGATCAGCCTGTTGACGCTGGCCGCCCTCGTTTTCATTTGGTGGGCCGTCACCGCGAGCGGTTTGATCGAACCGCTGTTCCTGCCGCCACCGTCCGCCGTGCTGCAAAAAGGCTGGCTGTTGGTGACCAGCGGCTACATGGATTCGACGTTGTGGCAGCACTTGGGCGCGAGTCTCGGCCGCATTGGCCTGGGCCTCGGTTTCGCAGTGCTGACCGCCGTGCCGGTGGGCATTGCCATCGGTGCCAACCGTGTTGCTCGTGGCGTGCTCGATCCGTTGATCGAGTTCTACCGCCCGATTCCGCCACTGGCCTATCTGCCGCTGATCGTGATCTGGTGCGGCATCGGTGAGTTGTCAAAAGTCTTGCTGATCTACCTGGCGATTTTCGCCCCGATTGCCATCGCTACCTCCACTGGTGTGCGCACCGTCGACCCGGCCAAGTTGCGCGCCGCGCAGTCCTTGGGAGCGACTCGGGCGCAGTTGATTCGCCACGTCATTTTGCCAAGTGCCTTGCCGGACATTCTGACCGGTGTGCGCATTGGCCTGGGTGTGGGCTGGTCGACGCTGGTCGCCGCTGAACTGATTGCCGCCACCAGCGGCTTGGGCTTCATGGTGCAGTCGGCCGCGCAGTTTCTGGTCACCGATGTGGTGGTGCTGGGCATTCTGGTGATCGCACTGATTGCCTTCGCCATGGAAATGGGCCTGCGCGCCTTGCAACGCAAACTGGTGCCGTGGCACGGCCAGGCTCACTGAAAATTGAACAACCCTGTAGGAGCGAGCTTGCTCGCGATTGCTAATCATCAGACGACGATGCTTTGACTGATGCACCGCGATCGCGAGCAAGCTCGCTCCTACAGTTGGTAAACCGGATTGAAGAGAATCATCATGAGTCAGTTGTCCATCACCCCTTTAAGCTCCGCCCTCGGCGCCCAGATCAGTGGCATCGACATCAGTCAGCCGCTGAATGTGGAACAGCGCGATGCCATCGAACAGGCACTGCTCAAACATCAGGTTTTGTTCTTCCGCAATCAGCCAATCACCCCACAGCAACAGGCACGATTCGCCGCCAATTTCGGCGACCTGCACATTCACCCGATCTACCCGAACGTGCCTGAGCAACCCGAAGTGCTGATCCTCGACACCGCCGTCACCGACGTGCGCGATAACGCCATCTGGCACACCGACGTAACCTTCCTGCCGACCCCGGCCATGGGCGCGGTACTCAGCGCCAAACTGCTGCCGGAGTTCGGTGGCGACACGTTATGGGCCAGCGGTATCGCAGCGTATGAAGCCTTGTCGGCACCGTTGAAAAACCTGCTCGAAGGACTCACCGCCACCCACGACTTCACCCGTTCATTTCCGCTGGAGCGCTACGGCAACACGCCAGAGGCGCTGGCCCAATGGGAAGAAGCCCGGCGCAAGAACCCGCCACTGTCGCACCCGGTGATCCGCACGCATCCGGTCAGCGGACGCCGCTCGTTGTTCGTCAACGAAGGCTTCACCTCGAAGCTCAACGAGCTGTCGGAAACCGAGAGCGAAGCGATTCTGAAGTTCCTGTTCGCCCATACAACTCGCCCGGAATTCACCATTCGTTGGCGTTGGCAGCAGGACGACATCGCGTTTTGGGACAATCGCGTAACCCAGCATTACGCGGTAGACGACTACCGCCCGGCGCGGCGGGTGATGCAGCGGGCGACGGTGTTGGGGGATGTGCCGTTTTTCAGGTGAATATTGAGCCGGCTTCCTGGGTAAACCGGCTTTACCCAACCGCTATGCCGACAATTCCCGCAGGGCCGCTGCGGCTAAAAAGCCAGATCTTGAACTGTACCGTTGATCCCGTCTGACGGTCTGATCGATACGCTCGAGCAGTTGCTCTGGCAGCGTGGCATTGAAGCGCACCGACTTGCCGAAATAGGGCGTGATGTCAAAATCGACCACTGCCCAAACCCCACCAGCAAAATCGGGATTATCAAGGTGCGCGTCGATTTCCTGCACCTGCGGCAACGGATCACCGTCGGCAACCAAACCCTCGTAATGTAGAGACAGCGCTTCCTTCACGTTTTCGAGCGCCTGCGCCACCGTGCCACCCGCCGAGAAACAACCCGGCACGTCCGGGACGATTACTCCGTAATCAGAGTCGGCATCCTTGTGCAGAACAACCGGAAATTTCATCTCGATGATTCCTTCCTGTGATGTGTCCCTGTCGGGACTTTCATATCCGTTGACGGGTGTCATTTCAGCCCCGCCTGTTTCAATATGCTGTTGATCGTTCCTTTTGGCAGCTCCGAATCAGGATGTTTGTACTGATGATGACTACCTTTCACCGCCACCAGATACCAACCATCTTCTTCGATCATCCTGATCATTTCCCGACTTCGCATGTCCTTCGCCTTTTTCGACATCAACGGCTGTCTACTTTAAGCGCCAAGGCTTGACGACAATACACACCATACACACTCAGTAAAATATTGGCCGAACAAGCCGAGCCTGACCTTCACCCCAGACCGACGGCGCACTTGCACAATCGCACTCGGCAGGCACAAAGTTGCCATGGCATCAAACCGGCGATACCTATCGCAAGGATGGAGCAAGCATGCACACGACGATCATCATCACCTTCGGCCTGGCCCTGCTCGCGATGATGCTGTTCATCGGCGAGAAACTCGGCTTCAGCCGGCAGACCCTGACCTACAGTTTCGTCGTCCTGTGGCTGGCGTTGACGGTCATCAATGGTGCCATTGGCATGGTGACGGCCGGCCAGTCGCTGAGCACGGAATTGGGGATCGGCACAATGGTGTTCAGCATTCCGGTGGCGGCGCTGGTGTTGTTCATGGTGCTGAGCGCCGAGACCTGACTGGCCTCGACGCCCTGCCCCCCGATCAGCGCACCAGATGCAGGAACTGCATGTGCCGTTCGTACTGGTCGAGGATGTCGTTGATGATCTGCTCCTTGGTGTAGCCGACCAGATCGTAGTCCTGACTGCCTTCGCTCAAATGCACTTCGGCGCGGTAGTAACGGCGATTGTTGAGCTGCTTGGAACCCATGCCGCCACGGGCAAACGACGGCGTGAAGTAGCCGCGCATCTGCACTTGATAGACGAACGGATGCTGATCGCCATGGCCGATTTCCAGGCTGACGCTGTCGTTGGCCGGGTCCGGGTGTGTCGCTACGTGCAAACCTTTTTCGATGAACACGGCAGACACTTCTTCAATGGCCGGACGCACCGTCGTATCGAGGAAACGATAAACCTCATCACGCGACGGAAAATGCACCGCCTGGCTCAGGCGCTGACGCCAGCCGCCCTTGCCACGCCGTGAGCCGGACACCGGCGCCAGCGAGTGCATCTGCGCAATCTGCTTTTGCGACTCCAGATAAAACGCCTTGTGCAGTCCCCACATCATCAGCAGCAAGATCAGCGAGAACGGCAGCGACGTCAGAACCACCGCCGACTTCAGCGCATCGATACTGCCGGAGAACAGCAGCGCACTGGTCACCAGCGCAGTCATTGCGCCCCAGAACACCCGCAACCATTTCGGCCCGTCTTCGTCCGGATTACCGCCCTTGGCAGACAGCGTCGACAGCACCACAGTGCCGGAATCGGCAGAGGTCACGAAGAACACGAAACTGATGAACACCGTAATGGCGATGACCGTTTTGCTCCACGGGTAGGTTTCCAGCAGCAGGTAAAGGGTCATCGACGGGTTATCGATGGCCGACATGCCCAGCGCGCTCATGCCGTGGTTGAGCACCTGATCGATGGCGCTGTTGCCGAAGATCGACATCCACGCCAGGGTGAAGCCGAGCGGGATCAGCAGCACGCCGAAGACGAATTCACGGATGGTGCGGCCACGGGAAATCCGTGCGATGAACAGGCCCACGAACGGCGACCATGCAATCCACCAGGCCCAGTAGAACACTGTCCAGCCACCCAGCCAGTCGCTGGGTTTGTCGTAGGCGTAGAGATCGAAACTCTTCATCGGCAACGCGCCGAGGTAGTCGCCGAGGTTCTGGATCAACGTGTTGAGCAAATGCTGCGTCGGCCCGGCGAACAACACGAACAGCAGCAGTGCGCAGGCCAGCAGCATGTTGATGTCGGACATGACCCTCACGCCCTTATCGACGCCTGATACGGCAACGATGATCGCTGCGCCCATCATCAGTGTGATCAGCCCGACTTGAATCCACTGCGTGTGAGCGATGCCGAACAGGTAGTCCAGACCCGAGTTGAGATGGAGTACGCCAAAGCCCATATCGGCACCAAGACCGAACACCGTGGCGATGATGCCGAAACCGTCCACGGCGTAACCGATGGGGCCGTTGATGCGTTTACCGATCAGCGGGTACAGCGCCGAACGCAGGGCCAATGGCAGGTTATGTCGATAGGCAAAATACGCCAGCGCCATGCCGACAAAGGCGAACACACCCCAGCCATGCAGGCCCCAGTGCAGAAACAGGATCTGCATCGCCTGTCGCGCCGCATCCGCCGTGCCCGCCTCGCCTTGGGGCGGTTGGAGCATGTGGGTCAGCGGTTCGGACACGCAGAAGAAAAACAGCGTGATGCTGATCCCGGCGGCGAACAACATGCCGGCCCAGGACAGGTAACTGAATTCGGGCTCGTCGTGGTCGGCACCGAGTTTGATCTTGCCGTAGCCCGATAACGCGGTGACCACCACGAAGACCAGATACAGGGTCATCGCCAACATGTAATACCAGCCGACCGTGTTGGCCGCCCAGTTTTGCGCCGCCAGTAACCAGGCCCCGGCTTGCTCGGGCATGGCGATGACAACAACGCCAAACAACAGAATGAAGCTCGCCGAGAAGTAGAAAACCGGCGGATTCATGCGGACCAGGCCGCTTGGTGGGAGGGACGATGCACTCATGAGCGGTGCACCTCGGGGGGATAAAACGTGGCTGTAGAAATCGGACTCAGCAAAGGCAAGCCTCCTGTTGTGAGCGGGCGGCGAACCACCGGTTTAACTTGAATGAACGTTCAAGTTAAACATACATAGGGGGCTAAGGACTAATCGCAGGGCTCGGCGGTACTGGTTGAACGCTAGCTCAAAGAAGGGCATTACGCGGAATTTAGAGGTGTTCTGCAGGAGCTGCCGCAGGCTGCGATCTTTTGATTTTGGTTCGCGGCGTGCTTGGAAAAAATCGCAGCCTCGTTGCACTCGACAGCTCCTACAGCTGTTACATCCTTACTTCTGCGCCCCATCATCGAGCTGCAGATTCGCTTGGGTCAGGTTGCTGCCCGCCGGCACGCTGCGGGTCAACCAGACATTGCCGCCGATGGTCGAACCCTGGCCGATGGTGATCCGCCCCAGAATCGTCGCGCCGGCATAAATCACCACGTCATCCTCGACAATCGGATGTCGCGCCTGCCCCTTCTGCAATTGGCCGTCCTCGTCCGCCGGGAAACGCTTGGCGCCCAACGTCACCGCCTGATAAATCCGCACGCGTTCGCCGATGATCGCGGTCTCGCCGATCACCACGCCGGTCCCGTGATCGATGAAGAAACTGCGGCCGATCTGCGCGCCAGGGTGAATGTCGATGCCAGTGGCTGAGTGGGCGATTTCCGCGCTGATCCGTGCCAGCAACGGCAAACCGGCGCGATACAAATGGTGAGCCAGTCGATGGTGAATCACCGCCAGGATGCCCGGATAGCACAACAGCACTTCATCGACGCTGCGCGCCGCCGGGTCACCGTGATAGGCCGCCAGCACGTCGGTATCCAACAGGCTGCGCAACCCCGGCAACGCGAGAGCGAAATCCTGAATGATCTGAATGGTCCTGGCTTCGACTTCCGTCTCGGCCTGGGCACTGTGGCGCGCGGCATAACGCAGTTCGAGTCGCGCCTGGGCCAACAAGGCATTCAGCGCCACATCCAGTGTGTGGCCGACATAGAAGTCTTCACTTTCCTCACGCAAGTCCACCGGCCCCAAACGCATCGGGAACAATGCACCACACAAAGCTTCGAGAATCTCCGCCATGGCCGCCCGGGAGGGCAACTCGCGACCACCCTGCTCGCCGCTGGCCCGGCCGTTTTGTGCTCGCCACTGTTCACGTGCCGTGCGCAGCTGGCTGACGATGGTCTGCAATTGCCAATGGCTGGATCGCTCACTCACGGTAAAAGACTCCTTACGGGCGGCCGGACTGTCTGGCCGCACTGACGGCGCCTACTTTACGGCAAGGGTCGCAAGGCAAATTAAGAACCAATTGTGCTGTGGTCAGTTCGTTTGGCTATAAGTGATTGACGGTTGCCGCGACAAATCGGCGTGCCTATAGTCCTGAGATCTTTCACCGCCAGTACGGACCCATGATCAAACAACAGCTCGCCCGTTTTAATCGTCTCGACCTGCTCGGTCAGCCCACCGCCCTGGAAAAACTCGAACGCCTGTCGACGTGGCTGGGCCGCGATGTGTACGTCAAACG
This sequence comes from Pseudomonas sp. Irchel s3b5, assembly GCF_900187435.1. Taxonomy (NCBI): domain Bacteria; kingdom Pseudomonadati; phylum Pseudomonadota; class Gammaproteobacteria; order Pseudomonadales; family Pseudomonadaceae; genus Pseudomonas; species Pseudomonas sp. Irchel s3b5. The sequence continues at coordinate 165,189 of NZ_FYDY01000003.1, read as the reverse complement.
CGATGACCTGACGCCGCTGGCCATGGGTGGCAACAAGCTGCGCAAACTCGAATACCTGGCCGCCGACGCCCTCGCCCAAGGCGCCGACACCTTGATTACCGCCGGCGCACTGCAATCCAATCACGTGCGCCAGACGGCCGCGATTGCCGCAAAACTTGGCCTCGGCTGCGTGGCCCTGCTGGAAAACCCGCTCGGCACCGACGACAGCAACTACACCGGCAACGGTAACCGCCTGCTGCTCGACCTGTTCTCTGCCAAGGTCGAGCTGGTGGAAAATCTCGACAACGCTGACGAGCAACTTCAGGCCCTCGCCAATCGGCTGCGCAGCAACGGCAAAAAACCGTATCTGGTGCCGATCGGGGGTTCCAATGCCTTGGGTGCGCTGGGTTACGTGCGTGCGGGGCTGGAACTGGCCGAACAGATCAAGGACACCGGCCTGACCTTCGCCGCCGTGGTCCTGGCGTCGGGCAGCGCCGGGACCCACAGCGGTCTGGCGCTGGCCTTGAGCGAAGCACTGCCGGACTTGCCAGTGATTGGCGTCACGGTTTCGCGCAGCGAAGAAGACCAGCGACCGAAGGTCCAGGGCCTGGCTGAGCGCACTGCCGAACTGCTGGGCGTGAGCCTGTCGGCTGCATTCAACGTCGAGTTGTGGGACGAGTACTTCGGCCCGCGCTATGGCGAGCCGAATGCCGGGACACTGGCGGCGTTGAAGCTTTTGGCAAGCCAGGAAGGCCTGTTGCTCGACCCGGTCTACACTGGCAAGGCGATGGCCGGGTTGCTCGACGGGATCGGACGTCAGCGTTTCGATGAAGGTCCGATTATCTTCCTGCACACCGGTGGCGCACCGGCGTTGTTTGCCTATAAGGATTTTCTGACGGGTTGACGCACATTTGTGGAGTGGGGCTTTTGTGGCGAGGGGGCTTGCCCCCTTTGGGGTGCAAAGCCCCCCCTGAAACCTGCGATGCGGTGTTTCAGTTAAGTCTCGGTTGTAGGTTATTTGCGACTGCTGCGCAGCCGAACGGGGGCAAGCCCCCTCGCCACAATGGACTACCCATATATTCATTTAACGCATAACAAATAGAATATTTATTATTTTCCAATCTAACCACGTCATCTTATAGTCACGCCGCAGGCGAATTTGCAGCGAGACGCATAAGCTGCTTTAGGGCACGATATCGCAGTCGTCCAAATCCCGAATTTGCCAACTTTCCTAATGCGTCTTCCATAAGAAAACACAGGGGCTTGTCATGAATTTTTCCGCACTACGTCGAAATCTGCTGGTGGGTTCACTCGGCCTGGCACTGAGCGCCGGCCTGATTGGCCAGGCGGTTGCCGGTGAGCAGCTGCAACAAATCAAGGACAAAGGCGTGATCAACGTCGGCCTTGAAGGCACTTATCCACCGTTCAGTTTCGTCGATGCCGACGGCAAACTGGCCGGCTTCGAAGTCGAGTTCTCCGAAGCCCTGGCCAAAGAGCTGGGCGTTAAAGTCAAACTGCAACCGACCAAATGGGACGGCATCCTCGCGGCGCTGGAATCCAAGCGTCTGGACGCAGTGATCAACCAGGTGACCATCTCCGAAGAGCGCAAGAAGAAGTACGACTTCTCCGTGCCTTACACCGTTTCCGGTATTCAGGCGCTGGTGCTGACGAAGAAGGCCGCCGAGCTGAACATCAAGACTGCCGCCGACCTGGGTGGCAAAAAAGTCGGCGTCGGCCTGGGCACCAACTACGAACAGTGGGTAAAAGAAAACGTACCGACGGCTGACATCCGCACCTACGAAGATGATCCGACCAAGTTCCAGGACCTGCGTGTCGGCCGCATCGACGCCATTCTGATCGACCGCCTCGCCGCGCTCGAATACGCCAAGAAAGCCAAGGACACCACCGCCGCCGGTGAAGCGTTCTCCCGTCAGGAAGCCGGTATCGCCCTGCGCAAAGGCGAGCCAGAACTGTTGGCCGCGGTGAACAAGGCAATCGAAAAGCTGCGTGCCGATGGCACCCTGAAAAAGCTCTCGGAAAAATACTTCAACGCTGACGTCACTCAATAATGGAAGAAGCTTTTCAACTCGCACTGGACTCCGCGCCCTTTCTGCTCAAGGGCGCGTACTACACGGTGATCCTGAGCCTGGGCGGGATGTTCTTCGGCCTGGTGATGGGGTTTGGCCTGGCGCTGATGCGCCTGTCGCGTTTCAAGCTGGTGAGCTGGATTGCCCGCATCTACGTGTCGTTCTTTCGTGGCACGCCGTTGCTGGTGCAATTGTTCGTGATCTATTACGGCTTGCCGCAGTTGGGTGTGGAACTGGATCCGCTGCCGGCGGCCCTGATCGGCTTCTCGCTGAACATGGCCGCGTACACCTGTGAAATCCTGCGTGCCGCGATCAGCTCCATCGAACGCGGCCAATGGGAAGCAGCTGCCAGCATCGGCATGACCCGTGCACAGACGTTGCGTCGGGCCATCCTGCCGCAAGCCATGCGCACGGCATTGCCACCGCTGGGCAACAGCTTCATTTCGCTGGTCAAGGACACCGCGCTGGCCGCCACCATCCAGGTGCCGGAACTGTTCCGCCAGGCGCAACTGATCACCGCCCGCACCTTCGAAATCTTCACCATGTATCTTGCCGCCGCACTGATCTACTGGGTTCTCGCAACCGTGCTATCGCACCTGCAGAACCAGCTGGAAGCGCGGGTCAATCGGCACGACCAGGAGTCCTGACCCGATGATTGTCGTGGAAAAACTGACAAAACAGTTCAAGGGTCAAGTGGTGCTCAACGGCATCGATCTTGAGGTCAAGGAAGGCGAGGTGGTCGCGATCATCGGCCCTAGCGGTTCGGGCAAGACCACCTTCCTGCGCTGCCTGAATTTTCTGGAGGAGCCTTCCAGCGGCCGGATCAAGGTCGGCGATATCGAAATCGATACCAGCCGCCCCCTGAACCAGCAGCAGAGCCTGGTGCGTCGTTTGCGCCAGCATGTGGGCTTCGTGTTCCAGAACTTCAACCTGTTCCCCCATCGCACTGCCCTGGAAAACGTTATCGAAGGCCCGATCATCGTCAAGAAGATCGCGCACGCCGATGCCGTTGCCCTGGGTAAAAAGCTGTTGGCCAAGGTTGGCCTGGCCGGCAAGGAAGACGCTTACCCGCGTCGTCTCTCCGGTGGTCAGCAACAGCGCGTGGCGATTGCCCGGGCGCTGGCGATGGAACCGGAAGTGATCCTGTTCGATGAACCGACCTCGGCGCTCGACCCGGAGCTGGTGGGCGAGGTGCTCGCGACCATTCGTGGCCTGGCCGAAGAAAATCGCACCATGGTGATCGTCACCCACGAAATGGGCTTTGCCCGGGACGTGGCCAATCGCGTGGTGTTTTTCGATAAAGGCGTCATCGTCGAACAAGGCGAAGCCAAGGCGCTGTTTGCCAACCCGAAAGAAGAACGGACAAAACAGTTCCTCAGCAAGTTCTTGAACAACGCCCACAACTAACAAACCTGCGCAACACCGGATAACTTCCACGGATGGAAGTTACACCCACCGCCAACAAACCTTTTCAAACCCAAATAAATGTACGCGAATGCCAGACAACTCTTTGTCAGCGCAAGCGGTACATATTTATATTCAAACAACCATTCAATCACGCTATTGATCGCTGTATGACGAGCCCCTACAGGGGCTTAGGCTTTGCTATGAAAAACCCGATTCCAGCGGGTTTTAGCAGGCATATTCGACACAGACCCAAGGCTTATTAACCTTCCTACGTAGGAACTTTCTGAATAACTACCCTCTCCCGCCTTAACCCATAATTCTTATTGACACTTATTCCAGCACACTCTTATCTAGTCTCCTGCCGCGACACTCACAACGCTTAATCATTATTCCAACTCAAAGTAATGAAATGTTTTGCTGTTCGATACTTACGTTTTTTTTGTTTTTCCAGAAACGGACTTCGTTGCAAGACTTCAAGGAGACTCCATGAAAAGCACCTCGAACAAACCCGGGCCCGTGGCCCCGACCCTGGCGCAATCTCACAGGACCGGTATCAACATCACCTGCGCAGCACATCTGTTGATCGACGTGGCACCCTACCCCGGCATGGACGAAGGGGATCTGATCGAACTGTTCTGGGATAACTGCTATGTGGCCTCCAGAGCCCTGACACCCAGCGATATCGGGCAATCGGTGCAGCTACGGGTCCCTGAAAGCTTCGTCACCAACGGGACTTCGCGCATTCACTACCGGATCATGCAGGTCGGCCAAGCGCCGGCGGTATCAGCCAGCAGGCAAGTGCAGATCAAACTCGACTGCCCTGGCGGCCAGCCCTCCCCATTGTGCGGCGATGAAAATCAAAGCCTCGCGCCGGTCAGCATTCCCGAGGCGATTCGCCGTCAGGGGGTCAACGCCAATCAGATCAAACGCGGTGTTCCACTGACCATTGAGCCGTACCTGAACATGGCCATCGATGACGAAATCACCTTGCGCTGGGGTGATGCGCGCATGGATCTGCCAAGGCTCAAGGCGAGTGATGTGGGCCAGCCCATTCAGGTCTGGGTGCCGCCGGCCATCATTCTCGAAGCCGGCGAAGACCTGCGGCTGGAGGTGACGTATTGCATCCTCGACCGGGTGGGCAATAACTCTCGCTGGGCGCCGGCACGTGTGCTGAAGATTGGTTGTGCCAATCCTTATCTGAAAGTCCCGAAGAAACAGCCCCTCAAGGCTGCCGAATCCCGCGAAAAATGATCACAACCCCTGTGGCGAGGGGGCTTGCCCCCGTTGGGGTGCGTAGCGCCCCTGCCCCCTGCAATTGAGTCCATTCAAATAAATCGCGGAGAAAGATTTTGCGACTGCTGCGCAGCCGAACGGGGGCAAGCCCCCTCGCCACAGGGATTGCCTCCCTCTCCCCGAGAACACCCTTCTATCTATATTCCTAAAAGTTAGTTCATAAAATATTTATACACGTTTAGGGTATATGAACCGGACCACCGGACATCCTTGTTTTCATGCGCGGCCACAAGCGGCGCTTTCATAAGATGTGAGGTAGGTATGGTCCGTAACACAATCACCCCAGTGCAGATCGCCAGGGCATTGCGTGTTGCCAAGGAGTGGCGCTGATGTCCAGTCTGGCAGATGCAATCGTCCAGAGTGACCTGGACATCATCCCGTTGTTGTTGCCCGCACAAGTCCTGCGCAACGATGCCCAAGCCATCAAGGCTGCCCACGAGCTGGCGCAGGTCGCCCGCCTGCAAGCGGCCAAACGTGACCAGCAGCGCAAGCTGCCATGGTCTGAAATCGAACAGTTCACCCGCAGCGGCCTGGGCAGTATTTCCATTCCCCGTGAGTATGGCGGCCCCCAGGTTTCGTTCGTCACCCTGGCCGAGGTGTTCGCGATCATTTCCGCGGCAGACCCGGCGCTTGGGCAGATCCCGCAAAACCAATTCGGCATTCTTAACCTGGTGCTTGGCAGCGCCACCGAAGCGCAGAAACAACAGCTGTTCAAAAGCGTGCTCGACGGCTGGCGCATCGGCAATGCCGGGCCGGAACGCGGCACCAAAAACACCTTGGAACTGAAAGCGCGCATCTCCGCCGACGGCGTCCTCAACGGCCAGAAGTTCTACTCCACGGGTGCACTGTTCGCCCATTGGGTCGCGGTCAAAGCATTGAACGAGGACGGCAGACAAGTGCTGGCGTTCATCCGTCGCGGCACACCGGGATTGCGCATCGTTGATGACTGGTCGGGCTTCGGTCAGCGCACCACCGCCAGCGGCACGATTTTGCTCAACAACGTGCAGGCCGATCCCGAATTGGTGGTGGATAACTGGCGCATCAATGACACGCCGAATATCCAGGGCGCCGTCTCGCAGTTGATCCAGGCTGCCATCGACGCTGGCATCGCCCGGGGCGCCATCGACGATGCCATCGACTTCGTGAAAAAACGCGCCCGGCCGTGGATCGACGCCAAGGTCGAACGGGCCAGCGATGACCTGTATGTGATCGCCGACATCGGCAAACTGAAAATCGAACTGCACGCCGCCGAAGCCCTGTTGCGCAAGGCCGGGCAGGTGCTTGATCAGGTCAGCGCCGCGCCCTTCACCGCCGAGTCCGCCGCCCGCGCCTCGATTGCCGTGGCCGAAGCCAAAGTGCTGACCACCGAGATCTCGTTGCAGGCCAGCGAAAAGCTTTTCGAACTGGCCGGCAGCCGCGCGACCCTCGCCGAATTCAACCTCGACCGTCACTGGCGCAACGCCCGGGTGCACACGCTGCACGATCCGGTGCGCTGGAAGTATTACGCGGTGGGCGCCTATCGCCTGAACGGCACGTTGCCGGCCCGTCATTCCTGGATCTGACGACCAGACATCTGGAGAAACACATGACAAGTTCTCACCACGTCGCGGTCATCACCAGCGATGAGCAAGCCCTGATCGTCGCCAGCGACCTGGCCGACGATTTCAAGCGTGACAGCGCCCTGCGCGACCGCGAGCGTCGTTTGCCACACCCGGAACTGGAAGTGTTTTCGCGCTCCGGCCTGTGGGGCATCAGCGTACCGAAAGAATACGGTGGTGCAGGGGTTTCCAACGTCACCCTGGCCAAGGTCATCGCCCTGATCGCACAGGCCGATGGTTCGCTCGGGCAGATCCCGCAGAACCATTTCTATGCACTGGAAGTGCTGCGCGTAAACGGCAGTCACGAGCAAAAAAAACGTCTTTATGCAGAAGTCCTGGCCGGCCAGCGCTTTGGCAATGCCTTGGCCGAACTCGGCACCAAAACCGCCCACGACCGCACAACCAGCCTGACGCGTGACGGCAACCGTTTTCGCATCAACGGTCGCAAGTTCTACGCCACGGGAGCGATTTACGCCCAGCGAATTCCGACTTCAGTGGTGGATGAAAACGGCGTGCAGCAACTGGCGTTCGTGCCGCGTAACAGCAAAGGCCTGACCGTGATTGATGACTGGAGCGGCTTCGGTCAACGCACCACCGGCAGCGGTTCGGTGGTGTTCGAAGACGTCCATGTCGCTGCCGAAGACGTCATCCCGTTTCAAAGCGCTTTCGAGCGCCCGACGCCGGTCGGCCCGTTGGCGCAGATTCTCCATGCCGCCATCGACACTGGCATCGCCCGCGCCGCGTATGAAGATGCGTTGCATTTCGTGCGCACGAAAACCCGGCCGTGGATCGACGCCACCCACGAAAACGCCACGGACGATCCGCTGACCCTCAAGAGCTTCGGCCACCTGAGCATTCGCCTGCACGCCGCCGAAGCGCTGCTGGAACGTGCGGGCGAATTCCTCGACAAGGCCCAGGCGGACACCAACGCCGACACTGTCGCCGCCGCGTCGATTGCCGTTGCCGAAGCCCGCGCCATCAGCACCGAAATCTCGCTCGCTGCCGGCAGCACGCTGTTCGAATTGGCCGGCAGCCAGGCGACGCTGCGCGAACACGGACTGGACCGGCACTGGCGTAACGCCCGCGTGCATACCCTGCACGACCCGGTGCGCTGGAAGTATCACGCCATCGGCAACTACTACCTCAACGATGAAAACCCGCCACTGCGGGGGACCATCTGATGGCCAAAAAGAAGATCCTGCTCAACGCGTTCAACATGAACTGCATCGGGCACATCAACCACGGTTTGTGGACGCATCCACGGGACACGTCGACCCGGTACAACACCCTCGAATACTGGACCGAACTGGCGCAATTGCTCGAGCGTGGCTTGTTCGACGGCCTGTTCATTGCCGACATCGTCGGGGTCTACGACGTTTACCAAAACTCGGTGGATGTACCGCTCAAAGAGTCGATCCAGTTGCCGGTCAACGACCCGTTGTTGCTGGTTTCAGCGATGGCGGCAGTGACGAAAAACCTCGGTTTCGGCCTGACCGCCAACCTCACTTACGAACCGCCCTACCTGTTCGCCCGGCGCCTGTCGACGCTCGATCATCTGAGTCGCGGCCGCGTGGGCTGGAACATCGTCACCGGCTACCTCGACAGCGCCGCCAAGGCCATGGGCCTGAGCGAACAGGTCGAGCACGACCGCCGATATGACCAGGCCGACGAGTACCTGCAAGTGCTCTACAAACTCTGGGAAGGCAGTTGGGAGAACGGCGCGGTGCTCAACGATCCGCAGCAGCGGATCTATGCGCAGCCGGACAAAGTGCACAAGGTTGAGCACACAGGCGAGTTCTACCAGGTCGAGGGTTATCACCTCTGCGAGCCGTCGCCGCAACGCACGCCGGTGCTGTTTCAGGCGGGCAGTTCGGATCGCGGTTTGCAGTTCGCCGGGCGACATGCCGAGTGCGTGTTCATCAGCGGCCAGACCAAGGCGTCGACCAAGCTCCAAGTGGACAAGGTCCGCGCCAGCGCCATCGCCGCGGGGCGCAACCCTGACGACATCAAGGTGTTCATGGGCCTGAACGTCATCGTTGGCGAAACCGAAGAGCTGGCCTGGGCCAAGCACGCCGAGTACTTGAGCTACGCCAGTGCCGAGGCCGGCGTGGCGCATTTTTCGGCCTCCACCGGCATCGATTTTTCCGAGTACGCCATCGACGAGCCGATCCAGTACGTGAAGAGCAACGCGATCCAGTCCGCAACCAAACACCTGCAAAACAACGACTGGACCCGACGCAAATTGCTCGAACAACACGCCCTCGGTGGTCGCTACATCACCGTGGTGGGTTCGCCCGAGCAGGTGGCAGATGAACTGGAATCCTGGATCGCCGAGACGGGGTTGGATGGCTTCAACCTGACACGGATTGTCACGCCGGAAAGCTATGTGGATTTCATTGAGCGGGTGATTCCTGAGCTGCAACGGCGCGGGTCGTACAAGACCGCTTATGACAATGGCACTTTGCGGCAAAAGCTGTTTCACGAAGGGGCGCATTTGCCTGAGCAACACACCGGCTCGGCGTTTCGCCGTTAAAAGAATCGCCGACAAGCCAGCGCCTACAGGGTTTTGTGAACGCCATAAATCCACTGTAGGAGCTGGCTTGCCAGCGATGAGGCCCGACCAAACAACACAAACCTTATGCACTGACTGGATAACTCATCATGAAAAAGAACTACTTCTCTCACCCAGTCAAAGCACTGGCCCTGGCCCTCGGCCTCTTCAGCTCCGTGACCTTCGCCGCCGACGCGCCATTGAAAATCGGCACCACCGCGGCTTTCGCCATTCCTCTGGAAGCCGCCGTCGAAGAAGCCAACAAACAAGGCCTGAAAGTCGAACTGGTGGAGTTCAGCGACTGGATCGCACCGAACGTCAGCCTGGCCTCAGGCGATATCGACGTGAACTACTTCCAGCACATCCCGTTCCTGGAAAACGCCAAGGCTGCCGCCGGTTTTGACCTGGTGCCGTTCGCGCCCGGGATCATCAACAACGTCGGTCTCTACTCGAAGAAATACAAAAGCTTCGACGAGCTGCCAGAAGGCGCGAGCGTGGCCATCGCCAACGATCCGATCAACAGCGGTCGCGGTTTGCAGTTGCTGGCCAAGGCGGGGCTGATCACGCTTAAACCCGGCGTCGGCTACAAAGCCACCGAAGAAGACATCATCGCCAACCCGAAGAAAATCAAAATCCTCCAGGTCGAAGCCGTGCAACTGGTGCGTGCTTACGACGACGCCGATCTGGTCCAGGGTTACCCGGCCTACATTCGCCTTTCGAAGACCTTCGATGCCGGTTCCGCGCTGCTGTTCGACGGTCTCGATCACAAGGAATACGTGATCCAGTTCGTGATCCAGCCGAAAAGCAAAACCGACCCGCGCCTGATCAAGTTCGTCGACATCTACCAACATTCCCCAGCCGTTCGCGCAGCATTGGATAAGGCCCACGGCAAACTCTATCAAGCCGGTTGGGAAAGCTGAGCATGACCGCCGCGATCCAACGGCGACTGGAAATTCCAGAGCCTGCAAGCGCTGCACAAACGGAGCTGCATCCCGAGCTCAATCGCGCCCATGTGCGCTTCATCAATCTGGGCAAAACCTACAGCGGCCAGCAAGGCCCGGTGGCCGCGTTGCATGGCATCGACCTGGCGATCCAGCGCGGCGAAGTGTTCGGCATCATCGGTCGCAGCGGCGCCGGCAAGTCGTCACTGATCCGCACCATCAACCGCCTGGAACAACCGAGCAGTGGTCGGGTGCTGATCGATCAGGTCGACATCGGCGAGTTCGACGAAAACCGCTTGGTGGCGCTGCGTCGGCGCATCGGCATGATCTTCCAGCACTTCAATCTGATGTCGGCCAAGACGGTTTGGCAGAACGTCGAATTGCCGTTGAAAGTCGCGGGCGTACCCAAGGAAAAACGCGACCGGAAAGTCCGCGAGCTGCTGGAACTGGTGGGTCTGCAATCCAAGCACAAGGCCTACCCGGCGCAACTTTCCGGCGGACAGAAACAGCGTGTCGGCATCGCCCGCGCGCTGGTGCATGATCCGGACATTTTACTGTGCGACGAAGCCACCTCGGCGCTGGACCCGGAGACCACACAGTCGATCCTCGGCCTGCTGCGCGAGATCAACCAGCGCCTGGGCCTGACCATTGTGTTGATCACCCACGAGATGGCGGTCATCCGCGATATCTGTGATCGCGTCGTGGTGCTGGAACACGGGCGCATTGTCGAGCAAGGGCCGGTGTGGGAAGTGTTCGGCAATCCGCAACATGACGTCAGCAAGACGCTACTCGCGCCGTTACAACACGCGTTGCCAGAGGAGCTGCAAAGTCGTTTGCACCCGCAGCCAAAAACCGCCGATGCCGCCGTGGTCCTGCGCTTGCAGTTCACCGGCAGCCAACGCGACGAGCCGGACCTGGCCGCGTTGTTCAGCGCACTCGGTGGTCGCGTGCGACTGCTGCAAGGGGGAGTGGAACGGATTCAGGGGCATGCCCTCGGGCAGTTGTTGTTGGCGGTGAGCGGCTCGCCGCTGGGTGCCGAGGCATTGCGTCAGCGCGCCGGCCAGTGGGCGCAACAGGTGGAGGTGCTGGGTTATGTGGTTTGATCGCTTGTTGCAGGGTTTCATCGACACGTTTTTGATGGTCGGCGTGTCGTCGTTGATCGCGCTGTTGGCGGGTATTCCGCTGGCGGTGATCCTCGTCACCAGTTCCAAGGGTGGCATCTATGAAGCGCCAGCGCTGAACCGGGCCTTGGGCGCGTTCGTGAACCTGTTTCGCTCGATTCCGTTCCTGATTTTGATGGTGGCGCTGATTCCGTTCACGCGGTTGATCGTCGGCACCACTTACGGCGTGTGGGCGGCGGTAGTGCCGCTGACCATTGCGGCGACACCGTTCTTTGCGCGCATTGCCGAAGTCAGCTTGCGCGAGGTCGATCACGGTTTGGTCGAAGCAGCGCAGGCGATGGGATGCCGGCGTTGGCACATCGTTTGGCATGTGTTGTTGCCTGAAGCGCTGCCGGGGATTGTTGGTGGGTTCACCATCACGCTGGTGACGATGATCAACTCCTCAGCCATGGCCGGGGCGATTGGTGCGGGCGGGTTGGGCGACATTGCCTATCGGTATGGGTATCAGCGCTTTGATAGCCAGATCATGTTGACGGTGATTGTGTTGCTGGTGGTGTTGGTGGCGGCGATTCAGTTGGGTGGGGATCGGTTGGCGCGGGGGTTGAACAAGCGCTAAGCACGTTGCGAACACCCTTTGTGGCGAGGGGGCTTGCCCCCGTTCGACTGCGCAGCAGTCGCAAGAACAGTTACTCCGCTTTTGCAGACACACCTCATTGAATGGTTTTGGGGCCGCTTCGCGTCCCAACGGGGGCAAGCCCCCTCGCCACAGGTGATCACATACTTCCAGCGGGAAGTTTTCGTACAGGAAAATCAGCGATTCCGAAGGCCTGTTCCCTTTCCTTTGCAGGACATTTCCTAGATCATTTCGCTCGCTTGCGCCTGCCAAATCCGGTGGCTAGTCTCGGTCCGTCACTGCTTATCAGTGATCGGGTTTAGTCGCCCGGATTTCTCTAGGCGCACGGCGTCACCTCATCTCAGGTGTTTTTCATTGCCTGAACTATGGTGGCTGTGCGCAGGGCACCCTCGGGTGCGCCGGTATGCCTGGAGGCCGGTCGACTAACCTGTGTGCAGCCGCCACCCCTGTTCGTTTAGTCGCGATATCGGTTGGCTTTAAAGCACGCTATGACGCGCTTCGGGAACGAGGCAAGAGCGCAAAAGTCGCGCTCATTGCCTGCATGCGGATACTGCTGATCAGACTGAATGCCATGCTACGGAACGGTACTGAATGGCGCTGACGAATGGCATGGTGAAGACAGTTGCTCCCTCAGGATAGCGAGCCGGTTCTAACGCCGCGGTACCTGTGGGAGCGGGCTTGCCCGCGATGGGCTGCGCAGCAGCCCCCGGCGCCATGGCGTATATTTGGTGAATCCAAATTGCCTGCGCAGCCGACCATGAAGCAAACACCCGACGACCTCGAACAGATCACCTCCACCACTCTGGGTCATTACAACGCAGTCGCCGAAGACTTCCGTGCAGGCACCCGCGATCACGACGTCAGCCAGAACATCGATGCCCTGTTGCGGCACATTCAAGGCGAGGCGCCTTTCGACGTTCTCGATTTTGGCTGCGGGCCGGGACGCGATTTGCAGACCTTTACCCGCATGGGCCATCGGGCCGTCGGCCTCGACGGTTCGGAAAAATTTGCACAGATGGCCCGTGAGGACAGCGGTTGCGAAGTCTGGCAGCAGGATTTCCTGAAGCTTGATCTGCCGGCCGAACGCTTCGACGGGATTTTTGCCAATGCGGTGCTGTTTCACATTCCGCGTCAGGAATTACCTCGAGTGTTGAAGCAATTGCGCGGGGCGCTGAAACCGGGTGGGGTGTTGTTCAGCTCCAATCCTCGTGGCGAGAATCAGGAAGGCTGGAACGGGCCGCGTTATGGGTCGTATCACGACCTGACGACCTGGCAGCAGTTGCTGACCGAGGCGGGGTTTGTGGAGTTGGAACATTACTACCGGCCAGCGGGGCTGCCGCGGGAGCAGCAGCCTTGGTTGGCGAGTGTCTGGCGTAAAGCTGTGTAGTCAGTTCGGACGCCATCGCGAGCAGGCTCGCTCCCACAGTGGATCGCGTTGTCTGTAGCGACGCGGTCAACCTGTGGGAGCGAGCCTGCTCGCGATGAGCGCAAAGCGCTCGCCTTTACTGCACCTCTTTCTTCGGCTCGCGAATCTTGTACCAGGCCACATACAGCGCCGGCAAAAACAGCAGCGTCAGCAAGGTGGCGATGACGATCCCGCCGATCATCGCGTAGGCCATCGGCCCCCAGAACACTTCCCGGGCAATCGGGATCATCCCCAGGCTCGCCGCCGCAGCGGTCAGCAAAATCGGCCGACGTCGGTGCTCGGTGGCCTGCACCACCGCATCCCACGGCGCATAGCCCTTCTTCTCGTACTCATCGATCTGGGTCACCAGAATCACCGAGTTACGGATGATGATACCGATCAACGCCAGGATCCCGAGGATCGCCACGAAGCCCATCGGCGTACCGGTCGGCACCAGCGCAATCACCACGCCGATCAGCCCCAGCGGTGCGACGCTGGCCACCAGGAACAGCTTCTGCACGCTGTGCAACTGGATCATCAGGAAGGTCGCCATCATGAACAGCATCAACGGCACAACCTTGGCAATCGGGCCCTGGGCCTTGCCGCTTTCCTCCACCGTACCGCCCGTGGCGACTTTGTAGCCCGCCGGCAGTTTTTCGGCGAAAGCATCGATCGACGGCTTGAGGATTTTCACCAGGTCCGTCGGCTGGATCTCGTCGCGTATCGCCGCCTTGATGGTGATGGTCGGCAAGCGATCACGTCGCCACACCAACGGCTGCTCCAGCTCGTAACGCACGGTGGCAAACGCCAGCAATGGAATCGACGTGCCGCTCGGCGTGACGATTTGCAGGTTCTGCAGGGTTTCCGGCGTACCGCGTTCGGAATCCACCGCACGACCGACCACGTTGATCAGGTAGATGTCGTCGTCGACCTGAGTCACCGCATGGCCGCTGACGATGCCGTTCATCAGGTTGGCCACGTCTTCGGAAGACAACCCCAACTGTCGCGCCTTGTCCTGTGCGATGTCGATGCGCAGGACTTTGCCCGGTTCGTTCCAGTCGTAGATGATCTCGCCAACGTGCGGGTTCTTGTCCAGCTCAGTGGCGAGGTCGATGGCATGTCGACGCACCTGGTCGATGTCCTTGCCGCTGACTCGGTACTGGATCGGACGCCCGACCGGCGGGCCCATTTCCAGTGCCTGCACGTAACCGCCGATGCCGACGAAGTCGTTGCGCAGACGCTCACGCAGCTTCTGCATCATGGCCTCGCGGCTCTCGCCTTTGCTGACGATCACCAACTGCGCGTAGAACGGGTTTTGCAGTTGTTGGTCCAGTGGCAGGTAGAAACGGATCGCGCCCTGACCGATGTAGGTGCTCCAGCGCACGATGTCCGGATCGTCCTTGAGCGTGGCTTCGAGGCGATCGACGGCCCGGCGGGTTTCGTCGATCGAGGCGTTTTGCGGCAGGTTCAGGTCCACCAGGATTTCCGGGCGGTCCGAGGACGGGAAGAACTGGTTCTGCACAAAACGCATGCTGAACACCGACAACGCGAACAACAGCAAGGTAAAGCCGATGGCCCACCAGCGATTGCGCATGCACCACAGCAGCCCGCCGTTGAAGGCCTTGCCGATGCGTCCCGGTTCGCCTTCGTGGGATTTGACCTTGGTGCTGAGGATGTGCACGCCGATGACCGGCGCAAACAAGACCGCTACCACCCACGACACCAGCATCGCGCAGGCAATCACCGCAAACAGCGTGTAGGTGTACTCGCCCGCCGAGCTGGCGTTCAAGCCGATCGGCACGAAACCCGCCACCGTCACCAGCGTACCGGTGAGCATCGGGAACGCCGTGGAGGTGTAGGCAAACGTCGCTGCCTGCTCCTTGGTCTCGCCCATTTCCAGGCGCGTGACCATCATTTCCACGGTGATCATCGCATCGTCCACCAGCAGGCCGAGGGCGATGATCAGTGCACCGAGGGAGATCCGCTGCATGGTGATGCCGCTGTATTCCATGAACACAAACACCATCGCCAACACCAGCGGGATCGAGCACGCCACCACCAGCCCGGCGCGCACGCCAAGGCTGACGAAGCTGACCAACAGCACGATCACCACCGCTTCGAACAACGCGCTGGTAAAGCCGCCGACGGCTTCTTCCACCACCACGGCCTGATCGGAAACGTTGTGGATGCCGACACCCACAGGCAGGTCGGCGGTCAGCTGGTCGATACGGGCGTGCAAGGCCTTGCCGAACGCCTGGACGTTGCCGCCCTTCTGCATGGCAATGGCCAGCCCGATGGCCGGTTTGCCGTTGAAGCGGAATTCCGGCGCGGCGGGATCGACGTAGCCGCGTTTGATTTCAGCAATGTCCGCCAGTCGATAGTAGCGGTCGTTGAGCTTGAGGTTGACCTCGGCCAGGTCTTTCTCCGAAGCGAACTTCCCTGTAGTGCGCACCGAGATCCGCTCCGGCCCGGCCTCGATGACCCCCGCCGGCGTTACGGCGTTCTGGGTTTGCAGGCTCTGCACGACTTGAAGCTGATCGATGCCCAGCGCTGCAAGTTTGCGCGTGGAGAAGTTCAGGTACAGCACTTCGTCCTGTTGGCCGACCATTTCGATCTTGCCCAGCCCCGGCACGCCGCGAATTTCCATGCGCGCCTGTTCGACGTAGTCGCGCAACTGACGCTGGGTCAGGCCGTCGGCGGTAAAGGCGTAGATCGAACCGAAGACATCACCGAACTCGTCGTTGAACGACGGCCCCTGTATGCCTTGCGGGAACTGGTACTTGATGTCGTTGATCTTCTTGCGTACCTGGTACCAGATCTCCGGAATGTCCTTGGAACTGGTGGTGTCGCGCAGGTACACATACACCGTCGATTCGCCGGGGCGCGTGTAGCTTTTCACGTAATCGAGCGAGTCGAGCTCTTCGAGCTTTTTCTCGATTCGGTCGGTGACCTGCTTGAGGGTTTCCTCCTGTGTCGCCCCCGGCCATTTGCTCTGGATCACCATGGTCTTGATGGTGAATGAAGGATCTTCCTCACGCCCCAGGTTGAAGTAAGAGAACACACCCATCAGCAATGCGACGAACATCAGATACCAGATGAACGACTGATGCTTGAGAGCCCATTCGGAGAGGTTGAAAGGCCCTTTCATTGACTGTCCTCGTCGATTTTAACTGCCTGCCCTGGTTTGAGGCTGTGTACACCGGCACTCACCACCCGTTCACCGTTCTTCACCCCGCCGGCCAGCACTACAGTGCTGGCGGTGCGGCTGATCACGCTGACATCCCGGGGGGAGACGGTTTTGTTCTGTGCATCGATCACCCAGATGCGCTGTTTGCCATCGACCTCCTGCAACGCGGAAGCGGGCAGTTCGATGCGCGGCTTGATCGCCGTGCTCAAGGTGACGCTGATCGCCGTGCCCAGGCGAAAGCCTTCTGGCGTTTCGGCCAGGGTCAGACGGGCACGCCGGGTGCGCGTGGCGCTTTGCGCCTGGGGTTCGATTTCGCGAATGGTCGCGGTGGTGTTGATGCCTGGATTGAGTTGTGCCGCGACCAGAAACACCACATCACTGGGCAGCTGATCGACCAGCGTATCCGGCAGGTCGATCACCGCCTCTTTGATATCCGGTTGTGCCAGGGTGACCACTTGTTGCCCGGCTGAGACGACTTGCCCGGCCTCGGCGCTCCACGCCGTGACCACGGCTTTATGGTCGGCACGCAGCTCGGTGTAGCTCAATTGGTCCTTGCTTTGATTGACGGCCGCGCGGGCCTGATCGAGCGACGCCTGGGTGGTTTTCAGGTTGGTCATGGCGTCATCCAGCTGCGCCTGTGCGCCAACGCCACGATCAAACAGGGCTTGCTGGCGCATGGCACTGGCCTTGGCATTGATCAGTTGCGCCTGGATTTTCGCCAGGTCGCCCTGGGCCGAACGCAACTGATTCTGCTGGTCGGATGGATCGAGGGTGGCGAGCAGCGTGCCCTTCTCGACCTCGGCTCCCACATCGACATTACGACTGGCGATCCGACCGCCCACGCGGAACCCGGTGTTGCTTTCGTAGCGCGCCTGAATGCTGCCGGCGAAGCGCCCCAGATCCTCTTCGTTCAACGCCTTGATCTTGATCGACAGCACCGGGCGCACAGGCTCCGGTGGCGGCTTGCTTTCGGAACAGGCGCTCAGCAGCAGCCCGATGGACAACGCCCATAAAGGCTTCATGGCTTGGCCTCCCAGCTCAAATCCTTGTAAGTGTTTTCGGCAATCTCGACTTCCATGCCTGGGTGCAACAATTGCCCACCCGCCACAATGACTTTTTCACCGCCCTTCAAACCATCACCGATGATGACCTTGCCGGTCAGATAGCGGCTGACGGTGACCGAGTGCAACTGTGCCTGACCCTTGTCGTCGACAATCCAGACGGCCGGTTCACTGATGTTCTTGGTCAATGCAGACCACGGCAATTCCACGACCGACTTGCCTGATCCCCGGGCCGTGGCGCTGACCACCGAACCCAATTGCATACCCTCGGGCAATTTATCGAGGCCGACTTTCACCTGCACGGTACCGGACTGCGCCGACACCGCCGGCGTGATTTCACGCACGGTACCGGTGGTTTTGATGGCCGGGTTGTCGAGCAGGCTGAGGACAATGGTCTGGTCCTTCGGCTTCTCGGCCAGCAGTGATTCATAGACATTGAACACCGCATCGCGGTCGCCGTCAGTGGCCAGGCTGAAGATCGGCATGGTCGCTTGGACGACTTGGCCGACTTCGGCCTGGCGCTCGGTAATCACACCCGGCGCATCGGCGATCAGCGCCGTGTAGCTCAACTGATCCTTGGCATTGGCCAGTTGCGCCTGCGCTGCGCTCAATGCGCTCTGACTGCTGCGCAAGGCGGCCTGGGCCGAGTCGTATTCGCTTTGGCTGGTGTAGCCCTTGGGCAGGAGCTTTTGCTGACGCACGAACGCCGCCGCGCTTTGCGTCACCCGCGCCTGTTCGGCGACGACTTGCGCCTGGGCCGAATCGACACTGGTCTGCAAATCCTTGGGGTCGAGCCGTGCCAGCACTTGCTTGGCGGTCACCCGGTCACCCACATCGACCGAGCGCTGGATGATCTTGCCACCCACGCGAAACGACAGCTCAGTCTGGACACGCGCCTGAATGTCACCGGTGAGGGTGACCGAGGCCGCAAAATCTTCCGGCTTGACGACTTGCACGAACACCCGTGGCAGGTACTCCTGCACCGGTTTTTTCTCTTCGCAAGCCGTCAGCAGCATGACGACACTCAAGGCCATTACCACTTTCAATCCGGGAACCACCATGCACACTCCTTGGCCTTTTCAGATACAACACGACACAGAGCTTAGAACAGACTATGGACCTTGCACGAGCGTCTTATTAAGAAAAAGTTCGAAGCAGGTTCTGCCGAAAACACTTGCCATAGACGCCTGCGCCTACCCGACAATGAACGCCTCGTTTGATACCGTTTCAGGAATCCACATGCTCCAGACGCTCGCCGTGGCCAATTACCGCTCGATCAACAAACTGGTGATCCCGTTGGGCCGGCTGAATCTGATCACCGGCCCCAACGGCAGCGGCAAGTCCAACCTTTACCGCGCCTTGCGACTGCTGGCGGAAACCGCTCAGGGCGGCGTGGTCAATGCGCTGGCCCGCGAAGGTGGCCTGGATTCGACGTTCTGGGCCGGGCCGGAAACCATCACCCGACGCATGCGCAATGGCGAAGTACCGATCGAAGCCTCGGTGCGCCAAGGTGTGAAACGCCTGCGCCTGGGTTTTGCCGGTGAAGACTTTGGCTATTCGATCAGCCTGGGCCTACCCGATTCCAATGGGCATTTCATGCTGCCCAACCACACGTTACCCATCCCGTCACGCTTCAGCCTCGACCCGCAAATCAAGCGCGAATGCCTGTGGGCCGGAGCGTTCTATCGCCCTGCGAGCCTGCTGGTGGATCGCGACGGCCCGATGATCCGCGCCCGCGCCAATCGCAGTTGGGACGTGCTGGCGCAACACACGCCGGCGTTCGACAGCCTGTTCGATCAGGTCGGCAGCCTGCGGACTTCGCCGGAAGTGCTGGAGATGCGCGAGTTCATCCGCCGCTGGCGCTTTTACGATCACTTTCGCAGCGATGCCGATGCGCCCGCGCGACAACCTCAGTTGGGCACGCGCACACCGGTGCTGCACCACGACGGGCGTGATCTGGCGGCGGCCTTGCAGACCATTATTGAAATCGGCGATCCGGAGGCGTTGTGGGTGGCGATCAGTGATGCGTTTCCCGGTGCACGGCTGGCCATCGAACCTCTGCCGGGCGGGCGCTTCGCTATCGAGTTTTATCAGGAGGGGTTGTTGCGCCCGTTGTCGGCGGCAGAATTGTCGGACGGGACGTTGCGTTATCTGCTGCTGGTCGCAGCTTTGCTGACGCCACGCCCGCCGACGCTGATGGTGCTGAACGAACCGGAAACCAGCCTGCATCCGGACCTGCTGCCGGCGTTGGCGCGCTTGATCATTCGCGCGTCCGAGCAGTGCCAGGTGTGGGTGGTGTCCCATGCCCGACGGTTGATTTCGGCGTTGCAGGAAGACCCGGACTGCAACTGCATCGTGCTGGAGAAGAACCTTGGGCAGACCGGGATTGTGGGGCAACGGATGTTGGATGAGCCGGCGTGGAATTGGCCGGATTGAAGTCAGGCAATCCTGCGGGGCGCTCAACAGGGTTAGGTGCTACGAATACTGCTTATGGAGCTACGAGGGGACGCACTTCCTCGTTTGTTCAACGCAGCGTCGATTTCTGGTGTCATCCAGCTGTAACGTACGCCATCAAAGTCCCCCGATGACGGTGCAGTAGTACTTGGTGTGAGCTGTGATATGTCCGACGCAGAAGGGGTTCGACTTTGGATCGAACGGTGCGGAGGCACCAGAGAAGGACGGGGTATAGCAAGCGGTGTCGCGGATACTACCCGCCCCTTGTTCTTCACAAAACTCACCAAGGCAGCCTCAGTCCCGGGCTTACTCGCCGCCCAGAAAGTACCTACTCTCGACATAAACGCCAACCCTGAGAGCCCTCCACCTACATACCACAGTACATCGGCAACCTCAGGTTCACCGGCGAGTTTCGCAACGCCACCGGCAACCCCAACCAGACTTGCAGCAAGTAGCAATCTACTGGCCGAGACCGTGCTTCCTGCCGCAAAGGCCTGCCTGAAGGGTAGCTTCTTGGCGGCCCCCAATCTCAAGGCATCCTTGGCCAAGTTAAAGGCGGGGATTGTGCGGGACATACCCAACCTTGTGTTCGAGAAACCGATGAAGCTTGTGAGCAAGCGAAAAATATCGGCAAACCGCCCCGTCGGATCACTGAAATTCACCGGATCCCCCAAGCAATACGCATACGGATTCAACCCGCACCGCCCAAACGGGCTCAAGCTGTCCGGGCTGTTGAACCTCATCAGTACCGGGTTGAACGCTCGGAGCCCGTTGCCCAGCAAGTAATCGCCAGTGATCGGGTCGATCACTTCGCCAGTAAAGCCCAGAAGACTGCCTGGACCACCCTCGACCCGACGATGACCGTAAGGCGCAAAGGTTTGAGACTCGGGACCTGCCCGCAGTACGGAACGCTGCTGATCCGTGGCCAACAACTGGCTGTTGATGCTGGGCCCCTCACGCGATTGCACTGCCAGCAACTGCGTGCCGTGTTGAAAAACACTATGCCCGCCGTTCCCTTGCAGTTGCGTTGCCAAATGTTCACCGCGGTAGAAACGGGTCACGTTATCCAGCCCAAACGGTGCCAGTTCAACCAGACGATCCAGAGCGTCGTAGCGGTATGTGGTCTTTTCCGTAGCGTTCATCGGATGAGTCCTCCTGTCTTTGAGCAGAGATTGCACCCTCACCGCCATGTCGACACCTAGCAGAACTGCTAGGTGTCGCCGGCCTGAGCGATTTGCCGGAACGATGGAAGACGACTATTTTCCCTCGCACCGTAGGAAGGATCTTTTTTTCGAGATGCCACTCCAAGGACGGACCGCTTTTGGCCAGACTCCCCGGCCGGGCAATCACAAGGATGAGAGAAATGGCAGAGGCAACCGTGCCGCAACGGCTGGATCCGCAAGATGTTGTGAAATTATTGATGGCGTTGCGCAGGGCGATGAAGACCAGGGCGGTCTGAAATATTTGTTGCAGGATCTGATGTTTGTTTTTTGTGGAGAGGGAGCTTGCTCCCTCGCCACAAAAGCTTCACGCCACCATTAAATCAAACACCCATAAAAAACGCCGACGCTAAATCAGCCGTCGGCGTTTGAAACCTTGAAGGGGTTTGCTTCGCGAATCAGAACGCCGGCAGAACCGCGCCGCTGTACTTCTTCTCGATGAAGGCTTTCACTTCCGGGCTGGTCAGGGCCTTGGCCAGTTTCTGGATGGCAACGCTATCCTTGTTGTCCGGACGGGCCACCAGGAAGTTCACGTAAGGCGAATCGGCACCTTCGATCACCAGAGCGTCTTTAGCCGGGTTCAGACCCGCTTCCAGCGCGTAGTTGGTGTTGATCATGTCCAGGTCGACCTGATCCAGCACGCGCGGCAGCATGGCCGATTCGAGTTCCTTGAACTTGAAGTTGTGCGGGTTCTTGGCGATGTCTTTCGGCGTGGCCAGGGCGTTTTTCGGGTCTTTCAATTCGATCAGGCCAGCCTTCTGCAGCAGGATCAGGGCGCGGCCGCTGTTGCTGCCTTCGTTCGGGATGGCGATGGTCGCGCCGTCCTTCAGCTCAGCCAGGCTTTTGACTTTCTTCGAGTAGCCACCGAATGGTTCCACGTGAACACCGATCACGGTTTCCAGGTGGGTGCCTTTGCCTTCGTTGAAGCTTTTCAGGTACGGCAGGGTCTGGAAGTAGTTGGCGTCCAGACGCTTCTGATCGACTTGCACGTTCGGTTGGACGTAGTCGGTGAAGACTTTGATTTCCAGGTCCACGCCTTCTTTGGCGAGGGCTGGCTTGATCAGCTCGAGGATCTCGGCGTGTGGCACCGGGGTCGCGGCAACCACCAGTTTCTCGCCGGCCTGTGCCAGGCCCGAGGTCAGGGCGGCCGCCAGTGCGGTGAACAACAGAACCTTTTTCATGCAGTGTCCTTATCGAAAATCACAGTCGCTTGTGGCGACGGCTTGAAGATGAGAGTGCCAGTGAAGTGCTATCGCTGGCGTGATGCGGACAATACCGGGATTTTTTATTCCCGAACAATAACGTTTATTCAGCTTCATATTCCATTTTGTTCATAAAACTCTAACTCGCACATCTTCCTTTGTAGGAGCCGGCTTGCTGGCGATGGCGTCAGTTCAAAAAAACCGCGTCGCCGCGATCGCGAGCAAGCTTGCTCCTACGAAAGCCCGATGTTTTTGAGTGACTGTTTCAAGGCTGCCTGGTCAGCGACAGAGCCATTGTCGAGAATCTGCCGGATCTGACTCTCGATCTGCTCCAGAGAAATCGAGAGCTCCGGCAAATTCAAATGCTCCGGCAAAATCTCATCCCCGGTGCTTACCAGCAGCGCAAAGTGAATGATGTTTTCCAGTTCCCGGGTGTTGCCCGGCCAACTGTGGCGCTCCAGCACCCGTTGCGCCGCCTCGCTGATCAGCGGCACCGGCAAGTCGAGGCGCTGGCTGTAGATGCCGAGGAAATACTCGGCCAGCGACAGGATATCGCCGGTGCGTTCGCGCAGCGCCGGCAGTTCGAGTTGGCCTTCGCTGAGGTAGTGAAAAAGCCGCTCGTGGAATTTTCCGGCAGCGACGGCCTGGGCCAGATCGATACTGGTGGCCGCGACCAGGCGCACGTCCACCGGGCTCGGCTGATGGGCGCCGACGCGGGTGACCTCGTGGTTTTCCAGGGCTGCGAGCAACTTGATCTGGATCGGCAGCGGCAAGTCACCGATTTCGTCCAGGTACAGCGTGCCGCCATTGGCCGAGCCAAACCACCCGGCGCGGCTGCTCGCCGAACCGCTGAAGCTGCCCCCGGCGTAGCCAAACAGTTCGGCGTCGGCGTACGTCGGGCTGATGGCGCCGCAATTGACCGACACGAACAAACCGCCGCGATCGCTGGCGCGATGGATATGCCGTGCGAGCAACTCTTTGCCGGTACCGGTTTCGCCACGGATAAGTACCGAGATCGAGCGTGGTGCCAATTGCTCCAGGTCCTCGCGCAGTTGGCGGGAACGTGGATCGACGAACACCAGCGCCTTGGCGCGAATGCTCAGGGGACTTTTTTCTGCATCGGGAAAGGTCAGCAAGGGCTGACCGAACGTTTCAAAACTCATGGCAGACTCCCGCCCAAAACCGCCGGGAGACGGGGGCGATTCAATGAAAAGAAAGACTCAAGCGCGGCGCAGAGCGTGATGTTCCATGCGGTTTTGCAGGCGATACAGATAGGCAAACCCCTGCTCCCAACGCTGGTGGCCGGACTTGACGTTGATGTGCCCCGCCCCTGCCAGAATCCCCGCCTCGGCGCCCCAGTTGCGTGCCAGTTCCAGCGCGCGCGGCGCGCTGACGGCGCTGTCGTTGTCGGAGCTGACGACCTGGCTCGGGAAGGGCAGCAGATCGGTTGGAATCGGCGCGAAATTGCGCAAGGCCGGTGCGCAGGCCGGGCGTTCGACGTCCGCCGGTGCAACCAGTAACGCCCCACGTACCTGACGCAGAAACTGCACTGGCGCTGTCGCCGCCCAGTGCGCGACGGTGATGCAACCCAGGCTGTGGGCGATCAGAATCACCGGCGTGCTGTCGGCAGCAATCGCCTCGGCCAAAGCCGCCACCCAGTCTTCACGACGCGGCGTCAGCCAGTCGGCCTGCTCCACCCGCGCACTGTTCGGCAGGCTGTTTTGCCAGTGGCTTTGCCAATGATCGTCTGGCGATCCTTGCCAGCCCGGCACAATCAGGTAGCGAATGGATTCGTTGCGCATGGGGGAGCTCTCCTGCTGCGTGTCTGTTCCCGGTCGAGTATAAGGAGGAGAGTTATATTCGTTAAGGAATAAGAAGCTATTTATTAAGATCTTAAAGGAATATTAGATTAATGATTTTTAGGAGCTGGCTTGCTAGCGAATGCGGTAGGTCAGGCAGCAATTTACCGGCTGGAAGGACGCCAGCGCCGGCAAGCCAGCGCCTACAGAGTTTGCCGGACATAAAAAAAGGGGCCGCACCCTGCCAAGGAGACGGCCCCGGAAAGCAAAATTCTGTTAACGCGCGGTAATCACCGACAGCTTGGTAATCCCTGCCCGCTCGATCGACGCCATGGCCCGCGCCACTTCGCCGTAATTCACCCCGTCATCGGCCTGCAATTGCACGCGCACGTCCGGGTCTTTGGCCTTGGCCGCCTGGAGGTTGAACTCCAGCAAGTCGGGCTGGATTTCATCCTTGTTGATAAACAGCTTGCCGGCGCCGTCGATGCTCACCACCAGCGGGTCCTTCTGTTCGACCGGTGCCACCGCCTCGGTCTTGGGCAGGTTGATCGGTATCGCGTTGGTCAGCAGCGGCGCGGTGACGATGAACACCACCAGCAGCACCAGCATCACATCCACCAACGGCGTTACGTTGATCTCACTCAGCACCTCATCACTGTCTTGCGTGGAGAAGGCCATATCAGGACGCCTCCTTCACTTTCTGCGCGCCGCCCTGGGCCACAACCTTGTGCGCCGTCGGGTGAATCAACACGCGGAACGAACTCTTCTGCGCCAGGCTGTAGAAGTCATGGGCAAAGTCATCCAGGTCCGCCGCCGTCAGTTTCAAACGACGCAAAAAGTAGTTGTAAACCAGCACTGCGGGCACTGCGACGGCGATCCCTACGCCCGTAGCAACCAGCGCCGCACCAATCGGTCCGGCCACCGTTTCCAGGCTCGCCGAACCCGCTGCACTGATGCCTTTCAACGCCTCCATGATTCCCCACACCGTGCCGAACAAACCAATGAACGGCGAAGTACTGCCAATACTCGCGACCACCGCCAGCCCGGTTTCCAGTGACCGGCGCTCACGCACGATCTGCTGACGCAACGCTCGCTCCAGACGGTCCTGGTGATTGATCGCCTGGCTCAGATCCGCTGCTTGCGGCGCCTCGCCGACCTGGATCGCGGCATAACCGGCCTGAGCCACCCGCGCCGCAGCGCCGGGATGGGTCTCGCTCAACTCGGCGGCCGAATCGAGACTCGACGCCGCCCAGAACTGTTTATGAAACCTGCGATCCTGCGCCTTGAGGCGACCGAACTGCACACCCTTGAGCAATGCCAAGCCCCAGGTCGCGACGGAAAAAACCACCAGCAGCCAGATCACCGCGCTTTCGATGGATTCAAGTGGAGATGCCAGTAACGTCATGGTGAAGTCCTCGTGTAAACGTTTCGCGCGAATTTGGTTTCGGTTTAATGAATCTTGAAATCGATGGGCACGCTGACCCAGCCGTCCTGAGCAACATCACCCTGCTTGGCCGGCACAAAACTCCAGCGTTTCACCGCGCTCAAGGCCGCTTCGTCGAGGGCATCGCGGCCGCTGCTTTTCTGAATCTGGATCTCGCCAGGTTTACCGCTGGCCAGTACATGCACCCGCAGCAACACCGTGCCTTCCCAACCGCGACGCTGGGCCAGCGACGGATATTCCGGCGCCGGATTTTTCAGGTAGCCCGCGCTCGCGGAGGCCGGTGTCACGGGCGCCGGTGCGGGCGGAGCCGGTGGCGCCGGGGCCGCAACGGGTGCTGCCGGTTGCGGCGGCGCCGGAGGTTGCTCTGCGGCTTTCGGGGCCGGTTTTGCGATCGGTTTGGCAACAGGTTTCGGTTTGGGCACCGGTTTGGGCGGTGGCGGTTTTACGGCCAGTTCGTCCTGCACGGGTGGCGGCGGTTCGACCACTGGCTGAACCGGTTGCGGCGGCGGTGGCTCGACCACGGGCGGCGCCGGACGCGAAAACTCAATGGTCATCGGCGGAATTTCCGGCGGCACGATCGGCAATGCCGGGGTCGGCTGCTGATTGACCCAATAGATCACCGCGCCATGCACCAGCAACGCCAGCACGCCCAGCAGGATCGTTTCCCGACGACTCAGGATTCCCTTCGGTGCACGTTGCAAACGCAACTGACCCAGGGGCACACGGTGCGGCCGACCGAGGTCGACCAACTCGCCACCCTGTGCCTGGCGCCACAACACTTCGTGTGCACTGGCGGCGGTCTGAACATTGCCCATTGCTTGACTCCCTGCGGTCTCTTTGCGAATCACCGAAACGTCGTGCTGTACATCCCCCGACGACGCCTCGGTGAACCCATCATTGGCCGGATCGCTTAGCTCTTAAAGTAATCTTTAAAGTTATGGTTAGATCGATATCGAATATTGAGAATGTCGTTCCAGCGCCAGCCCCCGTCGTTCAAGGGCTCTGGCCCGAAGGCGAAAAACCAATGCCTTGTCTGCATTAAAAGTATTCCTCCAAGGCATGGTGTTTCGCCGTCAGAAGTCGTATCGACCGGTCACACCCAACGTGCGCGGCGTGCCCAGCAGGCCTTCGTAACCACCGTTGGCAGCCGTCCACAGCGTCGTGTAGTAGGTTTTGTCGAAGGCGTTTTTCAGCCACAGCGACACGTCCCATTGACCCTGTTTGAAGTCACCGCGCAGGCCTGTGGACAGGTTGACCACCGCATAACTCGGGATCTGCCCGTAGTCGGAATCCTCCACCGTGCCCACCGCTTTGGAGCGGAAGGCGTAACTGCCGGTGACGTACTCTTCGAAGCCGTTGCTCAGGTTCCATTTGTATTCGCCGTTGGCGTTGCCGATCCATTTCGAAGCGCCGACCACTTGATGCCCGGTGAGATCGCAAGACGCTGGAGCCCCTGGCGCCAGGCTGACTTCCGGCGGGCACGGTGCGTCCTTGTACGAGAGGTAGCTGACGTCGTTGTACGAACCGTTGAAGTTCAACGTCAGGCCGCGCAACGGAATCAGGGTGCTTTCGAATTCCACACCACGCGAGCGCACGGAACCGGCGTTGGTCAGGTATTGCACGCGGTTGGCGTCGTCGTAGGCGTTGGTCTGGTAGCCGTTGACCTGGGTCCAGAACACGTTGGCGTTGAGTTGCAGGCGACGGTCCCAGAGCGTGCTCTTGAAACCGAGCTCGGCGTTGTTGGCGCGCTCGGTGCCGATCAGCAACGAGTCCGCACCGGCCACCGGCGCCGTGCCCACGGCCAGGTTGACCCCGCCGGATTTCTCGCCGTGGGACAGCGTGGCGTAGGTCAGCAGGTCGTCGGTGAGTCGGTAGCTGAGGTTCAACAAACCCGAAGGGCTGGAGCTGTACTGATTCAGATCGCCGGAATCGTAAACACCGGCACGACCACGTCTGGCTGCGGCCGCCGCGCCTGCGACGGCCACGCCCCCCACAGGTGCATCACGGGTGACCCAGGCATTTTTCTCTTCATAGGTACCGCGTACCCCGGCGGTGAAATCCAGACGTTCGGTGAGATGCCAGGTGCCTTGGGCGAACAGCGCAAAGCTGTCGGTTTTGATGTGCCCGTTGCCGACACTGTTGATGTTGTTGAGCGCGCCGTTGGGCGTGCCGCTCCAGATGTCCGCTTGCGGTCCGTAATAGGTGAAGGATTTATTGTCCAGGTCGGAGCCGAAGTAGTAGGCACCGACCACGTAGTCGAAGAAACCGCCCGAGGGCGATGCCAGGCGAAACTCCTGGGAGTACTGCTTATCCTCCACCGAAACGCCGGCGTTGTAGAAGGCGGATACGTTCAGGCCATCGTCATTGCGCGGGGTGAAATTCCACCAGCGATAGGAGCTGATCGAGGTCAGGGTGAAGTCACTTGGCAACGCCCAGTTGGCCTCGACCGACGTGCCGCCCTGATGCACGGTGACGTGCTGTTCGTTGTTCAGGTTGACCTTGCGGTGCGTGCCATCGACCAGTGTCGCGCCCGCTGCGTTGGCCCGCGCCTGATAAAGGTTGGTGCCATTGATGGTCGGGCCGGTGTTGTACAACACGCGGGTGCCAGCACTGGAATCTTCCTCGTTGTAGTCACCGATCCAACGCAGGTTGAACGCCTCGTTGGGCTTGAACAGCAACTGCCCTCGGAAGCCTTCGCGCGAGCCACCGTTCAACTCGTTGCCGTCGTATTCGTTCTTGATGTCGCCGTCGCTGCGGGTGCGATACGCGGAAAAACGTCCCGCCAGTTCGTCATTCAACGGGCCGGAAATCGTGCCCTTGGTCTGGAAGTAGCCGTCTTCGCCCACCGACGTTTCGATGCTGCGCTCCGGGGTGAACGTCGGTGCGCGGGTGCTGATGTTGATCACGCCGGCCGTGGTGTTTTTACCGAACAAAGTGCCTTGCGGACCGCGCAGCACTTCGAGCTGTTCGATGTCCATCAGGTCGAACACGGCCATGCCTGGCCGACCGAGATAAACGTTGTCGATGTACAGGCCGACACTGCCTTCCAGGCCATCGCTGGCCGGGTTATTGCCCAACCCGCGGATCGACACGCTGGACTGACGCGCATGCATGTAGGCGACGTTGACGCTGGGCACCAGTTGCTGCAAATCCTGGATGCGATAGACCCGCTGGGCTTCCAGATTCTGGCCGCTGACCACGCTCATTGGCGTTGGTACATCCTGCGAGCTTTCCTCACGGCGGCGAGTGGTGACCGTCACGGTTTCCAGTTGTGCACTGTCAGCCGTGGCGGATTTTTTCGGGGTGGTTTCAGGGGTGGTGCTGTCGGCTGCGTAGCCTTGGGTCCAACTGGCGCTGCCAGCCAGCAACAGTGCGAGTGGCAGGCGTTTGAGCCGTTGGGGTGACGAGGTTGAGGCGAAGTGCAACGGACTCATAAGGCGGGGTTCCCGATCAAAAGAAATTCTGTATTGCTTGCCAGGCTGGCTCCCACATTGGTTTTGCGTACGCCACAAATCCCCAGTGGGAGCCAGCCCGCTGGCGATAGCGTCAGCTCAGACGCCGCCGATATCCGGCCCTTTCACGGTCTGACTGACCTGCCCATTCACTCCCACCGCCACTTCACCCTTGAGCGTTACGCGGCGCACGATGCGCGCCTGGGTCCCGTAGTCATCCACCGCGTAATGCTGGGTGGAGCGGTTGTCCCAGATCGCCACATCACCGGCCTGCCAGCGCCAGCGCACGATGTTTTCCTGGCGGATCACATGGCTTTGCAGCAGCCCGAACAGGTGCGCCGAATCGGCTTGTGAATAGCCCTTGATGCGTTTGACGAAATGCCCCAGCAACAGGCTTTTCTCGCCGCTGATCGGGTGCACGCGGACCACCGGGTGCTCGGTCTCGTAGACGGTCGAGGTGAAGATCTTGCGATAGCGCTCCAGCTTCTCGGCCGAGACGTCTGGCTTGCCCCCCGCGTAGTCATATTCGTTGCTGTGCACGGCGACCAGTTTGTCGGCCAGCTCCCGCAGCTCCGCCGACAACCCGTCATAGGCGGTGGCGGTGTTGGCCCACAGGGTGTCGCCGCCGAAAGCCGGGGCGACCACCGAGCGCAGGATCGACGCTTTCGGGTAGGCCTCGACGAAGGTCACGTCGGTGTGCCAGGAGCTGGCGCGCTGGCCTTCAGCGCCGTCCAACTCGAGCAGAAAACGCGTGCCTTCACGCACCGGTACGGTCGGATGCGCCACCGGCTCGCCGAGCAAGTGGGCGAACGCCTCCTGGCGCTGATCGTCGAGCTGGGTCTGCTCGCGGAAGAAGATCACTTTGTATTGCTGCAGCGCCTGTTGAATGGCTTCTACCGTGGCGGCATCCAGTTCGCCCGACAGGTGTACGCCACGAATTTCGGCGCCGATGCGGCCGGCCACCGGATGGATTTCCAGCGCGTGAACAGCGGGTTTTACAGCTAAAGCGGCATTGCTCATGGGTAGACCCTCATCGGACTGCTTGCGGTTGACCGGCCGCGAAACACTGCTCTATCTATATTCTATTTAGATCTAATAGATAACTACATGCTTCGTTGACGGAATAAGAGGTTGCATTTAAAACCTCAGTCAACCCTCGTCGCAAATGCCTTCGAGCTATTTTTAGGATGCCGGAAAAGCATATGGATCTTCGCCAGTTGCGTTACTTCATCGCCCTCGACGAACACCGCAGTTTTGTTCGGGCCGCCGAGGCCATGGGCATTACACAGCCCGCTTTCAGCCGCGCCATTCAAGGGCTTGAACACGAATTCGGCTGCGTCCTGGTGGACCGTGGCAACAAGGATTTGCGACCCACGCCCGAAGGCTTGATGGTGCTGCAACACGCCCGCAGCCTGGTGCAAGGCGCGGCGCTGCTCAGCGCTGAAGTGACGCAGATGACCAAGCTCGATGCCGGCGAACTGCGCTTCGGTTGCGGCCCGGCGCCGGCAGTCAAACTGGTACCGGATGCCGTGGCGCAGTTCATCAATGCACACCCGAAAGTGCGCACCTGTTTTGAGGTGGATAACTGGGAAAAACTCAGCCGTGCCCTAAGCCGCGAGGAGATCGAATTCTTCATCGCCGACATCCGCCATTTCGAGTCCGACCCGAACTTCCAGACCCAGGCACTGACGCCCAAGCGCGGGGTGTTTTTCTGCCGGCCGGGGCATCCGCTGCTGGCCAAGGAGAGCCTGTCGACCAACGACATGTTCGACTATCCGCTGGCGGCCACGATGATCCCGCCGGGCATTCGCAAGTTGCTGGCGAACCTCAGTGGGCGGGTGGATTTTTCCCCGAGCATCGAGACCGAGCACTTCCCGGCACTGGTGAAAATCGTGCTGCAATCGAATGCGATTGGCGTGGGCACCGAAGAGGCGTTTGTCGAGGACATTGCCCAGGGTTCACTGGTGTTGCTGCACTGGCGCAATCTGCCGCAGAACATTGAGAGCATGAATGCGCGTTGCGGGATCGTCAGCCGCTCCGGGTTCCGGTTGTCGCCGGCGGCGCGGGCGATGATTGAGACGTTGGTGGCGGTGGATCGGCAGCAGATGGCTGTTGCGGTTTAGGGCCTCATCGCTGGCAAGCCAGCTCCTACAGGGAGCTCCAGTGAGCGCAAATTTTGTGAACACCAGAAACACCTGTGGGAGCTGGCTTGCCAGCGAAAGCGGCCGAATGGGCGCTAAAGATTCAGAGCTTGGCCGCCGCCAGCTCCGGCGCCACCCAATCACTGACCTTGAACGGCTTGCGAATCAACTTCTGCTGCGAAGCCAAATCCACCGAATCCTGCAATTTGCCGAGGAACACCGGATCGAGCGACGACTGGAAAACCTCGCTCAGTTTCTGATCCTTCAAGTCCTGAGAAAGAATGACCGGTGGATAACTCGCCAATCCCGAGACCAACTGAATGTAGGCATCCTTGTTGCTGTCCTGGGTCAGCCACTCCACCGCTTGCTGTTGAGCCTTGAGCAGTTTCGCCACGACCTCAGGATGTGCATCGACAAACTTCCCGGTGCCCAACAAAACCGCCTGCACACTGCCGGCACCGCCGAGGTCCTTGGTGTTCAGCGGCAGTTCCGCCAGGCCTTTGGCTTGCAGCGCCGTCAGGCCCGAACCGCTCCAGGACGCATCGATCTGCTTCGCCGCCAGTGCCGCGACTGCTGCATTGAAATCGAGGTTGATGACTTTCACGTCTTTCTCGCTCAAGCCCTGACTGGCCAGCGCCGCATCAAACGACAGCTGGCTGGCGGTGCCACGAAAAATCGCCACACGTTTGCCTTTGAGGTCTTGCAGGGTCTTGATCCCCGACCCCGGCACCACGCCCAGATAGTGCTTCACGTCCCGAGCGGTCGCACTGAGCAACCGGGTGTCCAGACCATTGGACTTGCCGATGATGGCCGCCAGATCACCGAGGTACGCCAGATCGACCTGGCCGTTGGCGAACGCCTCATTGATCACCGGTCCCGCGCCTTTGAAGAAGCTCCATTGAATCTTGATGCCCTGTTCGGCGAAGGCCTTTTCGAAGATCTGTTGATCTCGCAAAACGTCCACGACTCCACCCCCGCTGTGCTGGGTACCGGCGCTGAGGTCCGGCACGGCGATGCGGATTTCCTTGAGTTCGCCGGCATTGGCCGTGAAGGCCAGTAAACCCGCCAGGGCCGGTGCGGCGAAAAGGCTGATAACGCGTTTGAAAGGAAGGTTCATGGGTGCAGCTCCTTGGGGCAACGGGCGTTGAGGAGCTGAAACTAGGCTGATATGAACCACACACTAAAATACTAATAATTCACATTTTTAGATCATTACGATCTATATCAATGCTTCCGGGCCTCTCGACCAGGTATGCGTAACCGGCATTAAAAATATTCTTCGAATGCATTGGATACGAGCGTAATGGCAAGCCATAAATGGGCTCTCTTATCTCCAAATAGCATTGATAAGATTATTTATATAACCGTTAAACAAAAACGAAATCGCCAAGATCGCAGCCTTCGGCAGCTCCTACAGAGGGGGTGTCGATCGCTGTAGGACTGCCGAAGGCTGCGATCTTTTGATCTTCACCCGACAACGGAGGTCACCCATGGCCCGTGTTTCTCTTCTCAGCCTGCCGCTGCCTGCGCCATCGCTCAAACACCAGCGAACGTGGCCGAGCCTGGGCCAACGTTTGTTGCCATGGTTGTTGCCAACCGCCCTGTTCAGCCTGTGGTGGTTGGCCAGTCGAAATCATTGGATGAGCGAGCAGATCCTGCCCGCACCGTCACTGGTCTGGAGCAGCGCCGTTGAGTTGTCCCAAGGCGAGTTGTGGAGCCATTTATGGATCAGCCTGCAACGCTTGTTCTGGGGGCTGTTGGCCGGGATCAGCGCCGGCGCTGTGCTGGGTGCGGCGCTGGGTTTCAGTCCTCGATTGGAGCGCCTGGTGTTCCCGACGTTCGCCGGGTTGGCGCAGGTCCCGACGCTGGCCTGGATTCCATTGTTCATGGTGTTTTTCGGCATCGGCGAAGTGCTGAAACTGGTGGTACTGATCAAGGCCATCGTAGTGCCGGTGACCTTGCACACGCTGGTCGGCGTGCGGGATGCGCAACCGAAACTGCGCGAGGCCGCCGCCGTGTTGCGCTTGCCGCCGCGACTGCTGATCCGGCGACTGGTACTGCCTGCGGCCTTGCCGGCATTCATGGCCGGTGTGCGACTTGCGTTGGCAGCGGGCTGGACGTCGTTGCTCGCCGTGGAACTGCTCGCCTCAAGCGAAGGCATCGGCTACCTGATGGTCTGGGCGCGACAGCTTTTCATGCTCGACATTGTCTTCGTGTGCATCGTGGTGATCGGTGTGATCGGCGTGGCGATGGACCGTGGCATCGGCCTGCTGGACAGGAAACTGGTGCACTGGCCGCACCCGGCCACCGCCGAGATCCGTCGCGGCCCGCGTTATCAAGGCTGGCAACGCCTGCAACCGTGGCTGCTGCCGCTGGCGCTGTTGGCGTTGTGGCAATTGACCTCGGATCAGCAGTGGGTCGATGCAAACATTCTGGTCAGCCCGCTGGCGGTCCTGCAGACCACCTGGAGCGGTTTGCTCGACGGCACGTTGATCGGTGGCATGGCCCTGAGCCTGGGCCGAACCCTTGGTGGATTACTGCTCGGTGGCGGGCTCGGCTTTGCCTTTGGACTGCTGCTGGGACTGTCGCGCATCAGTGAACGCGTGCTCGGCCCGACCCTCGCCGCCATCCGGCAGATTGCGATTTTCGCCTGGGTGCCGTTGCTCACCGCATGGTTCGGTCTCGGCGAATTGGCCAAGTGGGTGTTCGTCGCCCTTGCCGCTTTTTTCCCGTTGTTTATCGCCACTCAACGCAGCGTCGCCAACCTCTCACCGCTACTCAACGAAGCCGCTCAGGTGCTGCGTCTGAACCTGCGCCAACGTCTGCGCCGATTGGTGCTACCGGGCAGCGCGCCGGGGATTTTCGCCGGGCTCAGGTTGAGCCTGATCTACGCCTGGCTCGGCACCATCGGCGCCGAATACTTCATGCCATCCAACGGCGGCATCGGCAGCCAGATGATCGGCGCTCAACAACTGCTGCGCATGGACCTGATCATGGCCGGCATGTTGCTGGTGGGCCTAACCGGCGCCCTGCTCAACCTCATTGGCCAACGCCTGGAAATCCGCGCCACCCGCTGGAGACACGCATGAACGCACCGATTGTCAGTTTCAATCACGTGGGCAAAACCTTCGACGTCGACGGCTTCGAACTGGAAGCCATTCGCGAATTCAACCTGGACATTGCCGAGGGCGAGTTCGTCGCCATCGTCGGCTCCAGCGGTTGCGGCAAATCCACTTTGCTGCGGCTGTTGGTGGGCCTCGATACGCAGTTTCGCGGGCAGATCACCGTGGACGGAAAAGCCGTCAGCGGCATCGGCGGCGAACGCGGCATCGTCTTTCAGGAGCATCGGTTGTTCCCGTGGCTGAGCGTGGCCGACAACATCGGCCTGGGTTTGGTCAATGAGCCGTTGAGTGCCGCGCAAAAGAAAAAACGCATCGATGATTTCATCGACCTGGTGGGCCTGAGCGACTTCACCCGCGCCTATCCGCATCAGCTCTCCGGCGGCATGGCCCAGCGCGTGGCGATTGCTCGCGGTCTGGTGGCGAGCCCACGGATTCTGCTGCTGGACGAGCCCTTCGGCGCCCTCGATGCGCTGACCCGCCAGCAGATGCAGGACGAACTGTTGGCGATCCGCGCCCGGGCAAAAATCACCACCATCCTGGTCACCCACGATGTCGAGGAAGCGATCTTTCTCGCCGACCGCGTGGTGGTGATGGAGCCGCGTCCGGGGCGGATCAAGCAAGTGGTCGACATCGCCCTGCCCCATCCGCGCCAGCGCAGCAGTTTCGACTTCCACCAACTGCGCGAAGAACTGCTGCACGAACTCACCAGCGACGATCACTACCAGCCGCCCATCCCGGTGCAGGTCCGCGACCTGCCGCTGTCTTTCATTGCCTACTGAAAAAGGAAATTTTTGATGCCGCAACGTCCCAACTTTCTGGTGATTCTGGCCGATGACCTGGGCTTTTCCGATCTCGGTGCCTTCGGTGGCGAGATCAACACACCAAACCTCGATGCCCTGGCCAATAACGGCCTGCGTCTGACCGATTTTCACACCGCGCCAACCTGCTCGCCGACCCGTTCGATGCTGCTGACCGGCACCGATCATCACATCGCCGGCATCGGCACCATGGCCGAAGCACTGACCCCGGACCTGATCGGCAAACCGGGTTACGAAGGGCACCTGAACGACCGCGTCGTCGCCCTGCCCGAGCTGTTGCGCGAGGCCGGTTACCAAACCTTGATGAGCGGCAAATGGCACCTGGGCCTGACCGCAGAACTGGCGCCTCACGCCCGGGGATTCGAGCGTTCGTTTTCGCTGCTGCCCGGCGCCGCCAACCATTACGGCTTCGAACCGACCTACGATGAAACAACGCCACGCCTGCTGAAATCCACCCCGGCGCTGTACATCGAAGACGACCAATTCATCGATGAACTGCCGAAGGATTTCTATTCCTCCGACGCCTTCGGCGACAAGCTGCTGCAATACCTCAAGGAGCGCGACCAGACTCGGCCGTTCTTCGCCTACCTGCCGTTTTCCGCGCCGCACTGGCCATTGCAGGCGCCGGCCGATGTGGTCGAAAAATACCGGGGCCGTTATGACGCAGGCCCCGAAGTGCTGCGCCTGGAGCGCCTGGAAAAACTCAAGAAACTGGGGTTGATCGAGGCCGACGTAGAGCCACATCCACTGATCCAGCTGACCGCGCAATGGGATGCCCTGAGCGATGAGCAGCGGCAGATTTCCGCCCGGGCCATGGAGGTTTACGCGGCGATGGTCGAGCGCATGGACTGGAACATCGGGCGCGTCGTCGATTACCTGCGCCAGCAAGGTCAACTGGACAACACGTTCATCCTGTTCATGTCCGACAACGGTGCCGAAGGCGCGCTGCTGGAGGCTTTCCCGAAATTCGGCCCGCAATTGCTGACCTACCTCAACCAGCATTACGACAACAGCCTGGACAACATTGGCCGCGCCAATTCCTACGTCTGGTACGGGCCGAACTGGGCGCAGGTCGCCACTGCACCGTCGCGGCTGTTCAAGGCCTTCACCACCGAAGGCGGGATCCGTGTTCCGGCGCTGGTGCACTATCCGCAACTGCCGCTCAAGGGCCAGATCAGCCATGGATTTGGTACGGTGATGGACATCACGCCAACCATTCTGGACCTGGCCGGTGTGCGCCATCCTGGCAAGCAATGGCACGGCAAACCCGTGGCGCAAGTTCGCGGGAAATCGTGGCTGGGGTTCCTGTCGGGCGAGACCGCACAGGTGCATGACGAGCACACCGTCACCGGGTGGGAATTGTTTGGGCGGCGGGCCATTCGGCAGGGGCAATGGAAGGCGGTCTACATCCCGGGACCGGTAGGGCCGGCGACCTGGCAGTTGTATGACCTGGACAGTGATCCGGGGGAAATTCATGACTTGGCATTGAGTCAGCCGGAAAAGCTCAGTGCCCTGATCGAGCATTGGCAGCGGTATGTGGATGAGACCGGGGTGATCTTGAGCGAGTCGCCGTTTCAGCCGGATTGACTCAGCCTGATCTACCGCCATCGCTGGCAAGCCAGCTCCTACAATGATCGATGTGATACGACGATCGCATTCACACCGACAAACCCTGTAGGCGCTGGCTTGCCAGCGATGCGGCCATCAAGCGCGCGCACTCTCCACAGTCTGCCCCTGTACTTCTTCCCTGCGCA
Organism: Pseudomonas sp. Irchel s3b5; assembly: GCF_900187435.1. Taxonomy (NCBI): domain Bacteria; kingdom Pseudomonadati; phylum Pseudomonadota; class Gammaproteobacteria; order Pseudomonadales; family Pseudomonadaceae; genus Pseudomonas; species Pseudomonas sp. Irchel s3b5. Next base: position 128,519 of record NZ_FYDY01000003.1, on the reverse strand, counting down.
CAAACCGGTTCGCCCGCGCAAACGTCCCAAAATCATTAAACCGCACGCCCATCTCGCGCATCACCTTGTGCGCCACCGGCACGGTCAACTGGCGGATGTAAAACGGTTCCTTCACCACAAAGTGATGGATGCCATGGCTGCTGCCGAAGTTGAAGCAGAACGCCTGCAACGGCCACAACCACCATGCGTTCAGCACTTGGCATTGCTGCATCACATTGCCCGGCTCGATGTCGCCGTAATAGTGCATGTTCGAGCTGACGAAGTGCAGGCAGAACGTGCGCAACACGTTCGGGCCGATGATCACCACCGCCGCGATATCGATCACCTGCATCACTGACAACGTGGTCGCCGACCATTCGATTGGCGTGCCCATCAGATGCGTGATGCCGTTCGCGGCGTGGAAACCGAGAAACACGTACCACGCGCCCCAATGCACCAGCGCCAGCGGCGCGTAGACCTTCAGCGTGCGGTAAATGATGCTGTACTTTTGCGCCCATGTTTTTGCGCGAAGCATGCGGATGAACGACGACATCATGTTGTCACCGACCATCAACAAACGGGCGACTCCCCAAGGCTCGCCGTTGGTGATCGCCCGCTCTTCCATGTCGGTTTCCGTACCGGAAACCTTGTGGTGATTGAGGTGCAGATGGCGGCGAATCCACGGGTTGATCGTGCTCGGTCGCGCCAGCCATACCAACCCCATCATCAGGTTGTGCGGCACCTTCTGTTTGCGGAAGTACATGCTGTGAATCAGGTCGTGCTCCAGCTCATGGGTCAACGACGCGAAAAAAGCGTTGAGCAACAGGCACGCCCACCAGGCCATGTGCCCGGTGATGTAGAGCGCCGCCGAACCGATCATGCCGGTCAGCGCCAAGGCCAGAATGCCCGCACCGAGGGCATCCTGATGTTTGAGAATCGGGTAACGCTCACGCAGCTCAACCCCTCTGGCCAGCACCACTTGGCGAATATGTGCTGATCGCTGAGCTGCATTCAGTCGCTGGGGACTTGCAGAAGTACCGTCCATGCTTCCATCCTCTGGTTATTGATGGTTGCATCCTGCCTTGCGAAGCCTCGCAACGCGGTAGCCGAGAACGCCAACCTGTTGACTGGAAGCGCCAATCAGCATGACTGAACCGACCTCCCTCGCCAGCTGGACCCGCGCCTTGCGCAAGCAACTCGACGCCCTGGGCCTCGACAGCACCAGCCTGTGCCAGCAAGCGGGGCTCGACCCGCAGTTGATGGACGACCCGAACGCCCGTTACCCGTTGTCGGGCACCACGCGCCTGTGGGAATTGGCGGTGCAGGTCAGCGGTGATCCGGCGATTGGTTTGCGTGTTTCCCGTTTTGTCAGCCCCACCACGTTTCATGCGCTGGGTTATGCGCTGGTGGCCAGCGGCAGCCTGCGAGAAGTGTTCGAGCGGATCGTGCGTTATCACCAGGTGGTCAGCGATGCTTTGGAGTTGGAGCTGAGCCGGGCCGAGGATCGCTACCACTTTCGCCTGAAGATGCCGATCGGTAATCCACCGCCGGCCTTCGAAGCCATCGATGCGTTCATGGCGATTTACGTGCGCACCTGCCGCAATCGCCTCGGCCGCGACTATGCGCCACTGGCGACGTACCTGCGCCGCCCGGAGCCTGCGGATGCACAGCAATGGCATAAAGTCTTTCGCTCGCCTGTGCACTTCGGCGCCGATGAGGACCGACTGGAGTTCGCCCTCACCGACTTCGACAGCCACCTCGACGACGCCAACCCGGAACTGGCCGAGCACAACGAAACCGTGCTCAGGCGTACCCTCGCGCAACTCAAACCGTTGACGTGGGAACGCAAAGTCCGCGATGCCATTGAAGAACAACTGCCCGAAGGCGAACCCAGCGCCGAACACATCGCCCAGACGTTGCACCTGAGCCTGCGCAGCCTGCAACGGCACCTGGCCGACGAAGGCTGCCGGTTCGACACCCTGCTCAACGAAAGCCGCGAAAACCTCGCGCTGCTGCACCTGCGTGACCTGCAGGTGTCACTGAGCGAGATCAGTTACTTGCTCGGATTTGCCGACACCAGCAGCTTCAGCCGCGCCTTCAAGCGCTGGACGGGAATGACGCCGGGGCAGTTTCGGGATGGGTTGCGGTGATCAGCCTTTGACCAGGCTGCTTGTCATACCCTCGTTCCACTGCTCCAGCATTGCCTCTCCAACCTTGGAAAAGGCACTGCTTGTTTTTATGTATTGGCCCATCTCGCCCATCGCCACTGCCATCCCATGCATGACCTGTTGCAGCAATTCATTGCAACGCCCCTCGGTCAAATTGCAGGCGGAACGGCCAAACCGCATCAGCATCTTGTACTTCGGCCACGCCTTCGATCCGCCCAATAGAAGCGCCATGCTATCGGCCTTGATGTAGACCGACGTAGTGATGATGTCGTAGGCAGGTGCCAGGCTGATTGCCGCATCGACACCGCAATCTTCGTACAAAACACCGAAGTTCTTCAGGTGCGCGTCGCCATTCTTCAGACCCGATGAAAGCGCGACGATTTTGAAAAACGACTCCAATGCCTGATTGAGCAAAGGAGGAGAAACAAAGGCCTTGATCTGCTTGGCCGCACCTTCGTATGAACCATCGTATTTGGCTTTTGATGGCCACGCATTGAGCACGCAAAAGTCCTCGAACCCCAGGTAACCTTTTTCATTCAGGTCGAAGCGTTCAACGATCAAAAACTTGCCATGCTCACTGAGTTCAAACTTCGGCACTTCAAGACCCGAATGCAACGCCGCCCGCATGCAGAAGTATTCATTGGCAGCGAGCTCCGGGTATTGCTCAGGACGAAAGGCCTTGACCAAATGCGTGGCCCCCCGATGGGACAGCCGATCGATGGTTGACGCGCTGTCACGTACCAGTACCTTCGGCTGCACTCCGGAAACCCCCGAATACTGGCCATAGGTCTGCAAGAGGTCTTCGAACAGACCTTGCGCACCATCATGCACAAGAAGGTCCGCCAGGCTGGTTTCAGGTGGCTGGTCACCCGGACCCTGGGCTTTTGAAATGCCGACCCTTCCGAGCTGGTGCGGGCCGACGATGGCAAGCATCGAAAAATCGTCAAACCCTCGGACGGCCTTGCTGAAGCGACGAGTCAATTCATCACGCAGGGCGCCTTCAGGCAGATTCATTTCAAAAACCGGTGGAACGCCCGATTCCCACGCGTAACTCTCCAGCCGCACCGGCATGGTCAACGAGACGGCGTCTTGCTCTGACGCGTTTTCGGCGTAAGCAAACACGGTATCAACAGGAAGCTGACCGCGACCAAGGATTCCCACTGCACTGTTGGAAACACTGATCGCCAGTCGATCCTTTTCCTGCGGCTCATCCATGGAAATCCACCTTTTTCAGGGTGTCCAGCGTCGGCCGCTTCGACTGTCGCGGCACAGCCGTCAGCTCATAACCGAGACCATTGAGGATCGCCTCGACCTTGCGCAGGCCAATTTCGGGGAGGGTGTTGTTTTCGATGCCGGAGATCGTTGCCCGGCTCATTCCGTATTGCTGTGCCAATGCCTGCTGGGAGAGTTTTCTCTCCTTGCGTAACGTTCGGATCAGCTTGCCAAGGTTTTCCATTTCACCACCATGCATCGTATACAGTGCATATTTTATAAAAAAGACAATTATGCATTGTATTTAGTGCAGATCATGATTGAAGTCCAGCTACATTTTCTGACGCGTTATCAGGCATCAAACCATCGCCAACACCCGCAACCGCCCGGCATCAAGGATTTCAATTTCGCCGTAACTCAGCCCGATGATCCCCTGGCCCTGCAAATCCTTGAGGATCTGGTTGGTGGTCTGGCGCGACAGCGACAACATGGCGGCAAGCTGTTCCTGCGGCAGTTGCAGGATGCGACGCGGTTCGTCGATTTCGCCGCCGTAGCCTGCGGCGATCATCAGCAAGCGGTGCGCCAGCCGGGTCGGGGCTGGCATCAGGCTCAGTTGTTCGAGGTTGATGAATGTCAGGCGCAGCTTATGGCTCATCAGCAGCGCCAGTGGCCGCCAGTGCAGCGGCTGTTGGTCGAGCAAGGCCAGCAGGACGTTTTGCGGGATGTGCAACAAGGTGCATTGGCCCACGCCAAATGCGTCGTGGGTCCGTGGCTGACCATCGAACAAACCGATTTCACCGAACCAGTGCGGCGCTTCCACCAGGCTCAGCAGCGCCTCTTTGCCTTGCTCGTTCACGGCGCCGATGCGTACCGCCCCCTCCAGCACCGCATACAGGCCGCAGGGTGGATCGCCGCGTTTGAACAGCCGCTGGCCCGGCGTCAGGCGTCGTACCTTGGTGGCCGACAGCAGACTATCCTGTAGGGAAACAGGCAATTGACTGAACCACTGACCGCGCATCAGGCGTGGACGCCAGTCCTGCATATCCATGAAAACTCCTAGAGATTGTCGCCTGGCTGACAGAGCGCAACGTGGCGCCGGGGCATGATCTCATCACCCTACAGGAGAACAACAATGAAAAGCCTCGTCGACCACCTCAGTCAATACGCCGCGTACCACCGCGACCCGCGCAACATTGCCACGCACTTCATTGGTATTCCCCTGATCGTGGTGGCCGTCGCGGTGTTGCTGTCCCGGCCGGAATGGTCGCTGGGTGGCGTGTGGATTTCGCCCGCGGTGCTGGTGGCGCTGGCGTCGGCGTGGTTTTACCTGCGGCTGGAGTTGCGCCTGGGCGTGCTGATGACAGTGTTGCTCGGGTTGTCCGTGTGGACCGGCCATGTGCTTGCACAGCAAAGCACGCTGGTGTGGCTGAGCAGCGGTGTGGCGATGTTTGTGATTGGCTGGGCGATTCAGTTTGTCGGCCATCATTACGAAGGACGCAAACCGGCGTTCGTCGATGACGTGACGGGGTTGATTGTCGGGCCGTTGTTTGTGGTGGCCGAACTGGCGTTCATGCTGGGGATGCGGCATGAGCTGAAAGAGCAGATCGAGGCGCGGGCAGGGGGTGTTCGGGTCAGTCGCAAAAATGCGGCGGCCTGAACGGATCTGTAGGAGCCGGCTTGCCGGCGATAGCGGTGCATCTAACACACCGCGTTGTCATTGATCGCTGGCAAGCCAGCTCCTACAGGGTTTCCTTCGACCAGAGTCAGATGTTGGCAACCTTCTGCCAGACCTTCGGCTTGAAGAACAACGTCTCGCCCTTCGCCAACCCCACCAGACTGTCGTGATCCTTGACCACTTCGGCTTCGATCAGATCGCTTTGACCTTCGACCTTCAACGTCACCCGCGTCGTCGCCCCCAGCGGTCGAATATCACGCACTTCAGCGGCGTGGTGATCTTCCAGCTCATGCCGCGACAGCGACACTTCATGCGGACGGAACAACACGTGATCGTCACCACCCAGATGCAGGCGATTGGAGTCGCCGAGGAAGTGATAGACGAAATCGCTGGCCGGGTTTTCGTAGACGTCGCCCGGTGAGCCGATCTGCTCGATCACGCCCTTGTTCATCACCACGATGCGGTCGGCCACTTCCATGGCTTCTTCCTGGTCGTGGGTCACGAACACCGAGGTCAGGTTGATGTCTTCGTGCAGGCGCGCCAACCAGCGGCGCAGCTCTTTACGGACCTTGGCGTCGAGGGCGCCAAAAGGTTCGTCGAGCAACAGCACTTTAGGCTCAACCGCCAGCGCTCGGGCCAGGGCAATGCGCTGACGCTGACCACCGGAGAGCTGTTCCGGGTAGCGATCCGACAACCAGTCCAGCTGCACCATGTTCAACAGTTCGTGCACTTTGGTGGCGATCTGGCTTTCGCTCGGGCGCTGGTTTTTCGGTTTCATGCGCAGGCCGAACGCGACGTTGTCGAACACCGTCATGTGGCGGAACAGGGCGTAGTGCTGGAACACGAAACCGACGTTGCGATCACGCACGTCGTGGCCGGAGACGTCTTCACCGTGGAACACGATGTTGCCCTGATCCGGGGTTTCCAGGCCGGCGATGATCCGCAACAGCGTGGTCTTGCCGCAACCGGACGGGCCGAGCAACGCGACGAGTTCGCCGCTCTGGATGTCCAGGCTGATGTTGTCCAGCGCCTTGAACGCGTTGAAATTCTTGCTGACGTTACGCACTTCGATCGACATGAATTATTCCTCCGCGGCGCTGGCGCGCAGGCGGTTAATACGGTTTTCGCTCCACTGCTTGAGCAGCAGGATGAAGAGCGCCAGGATCAGCAACAGGCTCGCCACGGCGAACGCGGCCACGTGGTTGTATTCGTTGTAGAGGATCTCGACGTGCAGCGGCAAGGTGTTGGTCACCCCGCGAATGTGCCCGGACACCACCGACACCGCACCGAATTCACCCATGGCCCGCGCGGTACACAGCACCACGCCATAGATCAGACCCCATTTGATGTTGGGTACGGTGACGTGCCAGAACATCTGCCAACCGTTGGCGCCGAGCAGGCGCGCGGCCTCCTCTTCCTGGGTGCCTTGTTCCTGCATCAGCGGGATCAGTTCACGGGCCACGAACGGCACGGTGACGAAAATCGTCGCCAGCACAATGCCCGGCAGGGCGAAGACGATCTGGATGTCGTGATCCTGCAACCAAGGCCCGAACAAACCCTGGGCGCCGAACATCAGCACATAGACCAGACCCGCGATCACCGGCGATACCGAGAACGGCAGATCGATCAGCGTCACCAGCATGCTCTTGCCGCGGAACGAGTACTTGCTCACGCACCACGCGGCGCTGACACCGAACACCAGGTTCAGCGGCACCGAGATCAGTACGGCAATCACCGTGAGTTTCAGTGCCGACAACGCATCCGGTTCAAAGATCGCGGAAAAGAACGCACCGAGGCCGAGCTTCAGGCCCTGGGACACCACGATGAACAGCGGCAGCAACAGGAACAGCGCAAAAATCAGCCAGCCAAGACCGATCAGGACTCGCCGCGACGTTGCACTGCCACGACGGGCAGCGTTCGAGGACGCGGCAGCAATAGACGATTGGGACATGGGTGCCGCCTCCTTATGGGGTTTCGATGCGTCGCTGCAGCAAGTTGATCAGCAGCAGCAGAATGAAAGAAACCACCAGCATCAGTACACCAATGGAGGTAGCGCCGGTGTAATCGTACTGGTCGAGCTTGACCATGATCAGCAGCGGCAGGATCTCGGTTTTCATCGGCATGTTGCCGGCGATGAAAATCACCGAACCGTACTCGCCGACCCCGCGGGCAAAGGCCAGGGCGAACCCTGTCAGCCACGCCGGAAGCAGTGCCGGAACCAGAATATGGCGGAATACCTGCAACGGTTTGGCACCGAGGCACGCGGCCGCTTCTTCCACTTCACGGGGAATATCGGCCAATACTGGCTGTACGGTACGTACTACGAATGGAAGTGTCACAAAAGTGAGGGCAAGGGTGATGCCCAAGGGGGCATAGGCAATCTTGAAACCCAAATCCGCTGCGAATTGACCGACCAGACCGGTAGGTGTGTACAGCGCGGTCAGTGCGATACCCGCGACGGCAGTGGGCAATGCGAACGGCAAGTCGATCATTGCATCGATCACTTTTCGTCCAGGGAAGGTATAGCGCACTAATACCCAGGCCAGGAGCGTGCCGATGATGCCGTTGATGATCGCGGCACACAGGGCGGTGCCGAAGCTGAGCTTCAACGCCGCCAGCACTCTGGGCGCCGAGATGATTGCCCAGAACTGTTCCCAGGTAAGTTGAGCGGCGTGCACGAACATCGCCGCCAGGGGTATGAGCACAATCAGGCTGAGGTACACCAAGGTGTAGCCCAGCGTCAGCCCGAAGCCGGGTATGACGGGGGAGATACGACGCGACATAAAAGTCCTTGGTTGAGAACGCAATAAGCCCCGGAGTCGTATCCGGGGCTCGTTGATGGCTATTTAAGATTACTGCGCCTGGTAGATCTGGTCGAACACACCGCCGTCGTTAAAGAATTTCGGCTGCGCGGTTTTCCACCCGCCGAAGTCCTTGTCGATGCTCACCAGCTCCAGTTTCGGGAACTGCTGGGCGTACTTGGCGGCCACATCCTTGTCACGTGGACGATAGAAGTTTTTCGCCGCGATTTCCTGGCCAGCCGGGCTGTACAGGTGCTTGAGGTATGCCTCGGCGATCTCGGTGTTGCCCTTTTTCTCCGCGTTTTTATCGACCACGGCCACTGGTGGCTCGGCGAGGATCGACAGCGAAGGCACGACGATGTCGAACTTCTCGGCGCCGCCCTCTTCTTTCAGCGCCAGGAAGGCTTCGTTTTCCCAGGCCAGCAATACATCGCCCTGACCGTTGTTGACGAAAGTGATGGTCGAACCACGCGCACCGGTGTCCAGCACAGGCACGTGCTTGAACAGGGTCTGCACGTATTCCTTGGCCTTGGCCTCGTCGCCGCCATTGGCTTTCAGGCCATAAGCCCAGGCCGCGAGGAAGTTCCAGCGAGCGCCACCGGAGGTTTTCGGGTTCGGGGTGATCACCGAGACGTCGTTCTTGACCAGATCGCCCCAGTCCTTGATGCCTTTAGGATTGCCCTTGCGCACCAGGAACACGATGGTCGAGGTGTACGGCGTGCTCGCTTGCGGCAGGCGTTTTTGCCAGTCCGCCGGCAGGGTTTTGCCGAGCTTGGCGATTTCGTCGATGTCACCGGCCAGGGCCAGGGTTACGACGTCGGCACGCAGGCCGTCGATGACCGCCCGGCCCTGCTTGCCCGAACCGCCGTGAGACTGCTGGATCTTCACCGTGTCGCCAGCATGATCCTTCTGCCAGGACTTGATGAACTCAGCGTTGTAGTCCTGATACAGCTCACGGGTCGGGTCATACGAGACGTTGAGCAGCTCGTAGTCCTTGGCAACAGCGGAGCCGGCAAAAAGGGCGCTGGCCAGGGCGGCCAAAGCGAAATGACGAATCGACGACATGGTGAAAGCTCCTGGAATTCTTGGTTTGTTGGCTTTTTTTATGGATTTCTGGAATCGCGTTGCCGGTTCAAAGATCGCAGCCTTCGGCAGCTCCTGCAGGTGATCGCGTGTTCTGCAGGAGCTGGCGCAGGCTGCGAACTTCTTCAGCCCGGCTTGTGGGCCGGCTGCTGCAGACGGAATTTTTCTTTGCGCTCGATCTGCACCACCTGGGCGTTATGCACGGTGATTTCCACGGCGCCAAAGCGCAGGTCGCGCAATGCACTCTGGATTTCACGCAGGATGGTGGTTTCGTCTTGACCGTCGACACTACGCAGGGATGCGCTCATGGGGCTGCTCCTTCAACTGAGAGGTTTGCCTGGCAGTGGCGGCACTGCTTGCGGCGTGAAGCCAATAGTAGAGAGGCGCGGATATTCTTAAAAAGACTATTTAAGAATGTTTATATAACCAAAAAACATTGTTTGACGGGACAAGGACTTGAGATGAACCGCCCACTTTCAAGCACACAAAAAACCTGTGGAAGCACACTCGCTCCCACAGGGATTTTGTAAGTCAGGCGATGATCGGCGCATGCGTCCAATTCAACTGCCCTGCCGGCACCGGCCGCCCAAACCAGTAGCCTTGCCCTAGATCGCAACTGTGCTCAAGCAGGAAAGCCGCTTGCTCAACCTGTTCGATCCCCTCGGCATGCACTTGCATGCCCATGCTCTGGGCCAGGGCGACGATCACCCGCGAAATGGCCGCGTCATCCTCGTCCCATGGCAATCCGGCCACGAAGCCCTGGTCAATTTTCAGCTTCTGCACCGGCAAACGCTTGAGTCGCAACAGTGACGAATAACCGGTGCCGAAATCATCGATGGCCAGGCGCACACCCAACTCGCGCAGGCGATGCATCTGCTCCAGCGCGACTTCCGGGTCCTCCATCACCGCGCTTTCGGTGACTTCCAGCTCCAGATACGCCGGATCCAGTCCGGTTTCATGCAGCACTTGCGCCACCTGCTGGTACAGCTCGCGGCGGGCGAACAGGCGCGACGAAACGTTGACCGCCACAAACGACAACGCCACTCCGTCCTGATGCCACTGACACATCTGCCGACACGCCTGCCCCATGACCCAGGCATCGATTTCGGCAATCAAACCAGTACGCTCGGCGACGGGAATGAATTCCGCCGGCGACACCAAACCCCGCTGCGGATGCTCCCATCGCACCAGCGCCTCGACGCCAATCAGGCGAGAAGTCTTGAGGTCGTGAACCGGCTGGTAATACACCCGCAGCTCCTGCTGGTCCAGGGCGCGACGCAGCTCGAAAGCGATTTCGACCCGCTGCTGAGCGTGGGCCGTCAGCTCTTCGGTGTACAGGGCATAGCCGTTGCGGCCGGCGCTCTTGGCCTTGAACAAGGCCGAGTCGGCGTTGCGTAACAATTGCTCGACGCTCAGCGCATCGCCGGGAAACAGACTGATGCCGATGCTGGTATTGATAAACAACTGATGGCGATCGATAACGAACGGCTTCTTGAGCCCATCGATGATTCGCTGAGCCAGCGCGGCGGCCTGAACCAGTTGCGGACAACTTTCGGCGAGCACGGCGAACTCGTCACCGCCCAGCCGCGCCAGGGTAATGCCCGGACCGAACATGGCGCTCAGGCGCTCGGCCACGGCCTTGAGCAATTGATCGCCGATGGTATGCCCGAGGCTGTCGTTGATCATTTTGAAATGATCCAGATCGATCATCAGCAGCGCACAGCCGCGCTTGTGAACCTGCGCCGACGCCAAGGCCTGTTCGGCGCGGTCGGTGAACAGCAGACGGTTTGGCAAGTCAGTCAGCGGGTCGTGGTGCGCCAGGTGCATCAGTTCGTGCTCGGATTTCTTGATTGCACTGATGTCGGAAAACACCGCCACGTAATGACTGGGGCGACCTTCGTCGTCGTGAGTCAGGCGAATCGTCTGCCATTGCGGGTAAATCTCGCCGCTCTTGCGCCGGTTCCAGATTTCCCCGCTCCACTCTCCGACGCTGTGGAGTGCGGCAAACATGGCCTGATAAAAAGTAGGGGGATGCCGCCCCGACTTGAACAGACTGGGCCTTTGACCCAGCACGTCCTTGCAGTGGTAACCGGTGATGTCGATGAATGCCCGGTTCACGTGGACGATCAAGCCTTCGAGGTTGGTGACCAACACCCCTTCGCGCGTGCAATCGAACACCGCAGCAGCCTGGCGCAGACGCTCGCGATCAGCGTTACGCTCACGCAGCTTGGCGCCGATGCCCAGACAGCGGAGCAGCCGCGCCCGGGCGATAAAGATCAAGCCGGCGCTGAGCAGCACCCAAACGTAACCGTTGATCAGTTGCCATCGCAGACGCTCGAGAGAATCATCGAAGAAATTGTTCAATAAATAGCCACTCAGCAGCAGCCAGGCAGCAGAAAACACTAGATAAAGCAGCGCTGCACGCAGAGCATCGCGATAGGTGACAGACATTAGGCGATCCATGTCCCTACAAAAAGGTTGGAATTATAGTTTAAAGACACATCCAGCCACTCTTATCTGAAAGGGCGACTGGTTTTCTCTGTGGGCTTAGTGATAATGCAACGGCTGTTTTTTCTTTATCGAGGGCCCTACAGCCTATGTGGTACGAAGGTTTTCTTGGCTTGTCGCCCTGGTCACTGGTGGCAGTCACCCTGCTGATGACCCACGTCACGATCATTGCCGTCACGGTTTATCTGCATCGTTACTCAGCCCATCGCTCCCTTGAGCTGAATGCCGGCCTGAAGCACTTTTTCCGTTTCTGGCTGTGGCTGACCACGGCGCAGAACACCCGCGAGTGGACGGCCATCCACCGCAAGCATCACGCAAAGTGCGAAACCGTCGATGACCCGCACAGCCCGGTCATCAAGGGTTTGTCCACGGTCCTGCGCAAAGGCGCCGAGTTGTACCGCGCCGAAGCGGAAAACCCCGAGACCCTGCGCATCTACGGCAAGAACTGCCCCGAAGACTGGATCGAACGCAACCTCTACAGCCGCTTTCCGCTGCTGGGCATCGCCATCATGGGCGTTATCGACCTGTTGTTGTTCGGCACCATCGGCATCACCATCTGGGCCATCCAGATGATGTGGATCCCGGTGTGGGCCGCCGGCGTGGTCAATGGCCTGGGCCATGCCGTTGGCTATCGCAACTTCGAATGCCGCGACGCCGCGACCAACCTGGTGCCGTGGGGCATCCTGATTGGCGGTGAAGAACTGCATAACAACCATCACACCTACCCTAACTCGGCAAAACTGTCGGTGAAGAAGTGGGAATTCGACCTGGGCTGGGCCTGGATTCAAGTGTTCAGCTTCCTGCGTCTGGCCAAGGTCCAGCGGGTCGCGCCGATTGCCCACCGCGTCGAAGGCAAGGGCAACCTGGACATGGACACCGCGATGGCGATCCTCAACAACCGCTTCCAGATCATGGCCCAGTACCGCAAATTGGTGATCGGCCCACTGGTCAAGCAAGAGCTGGAAAAGGTCGATCACTCGGTCCGTCACCAGTTCCGCCGGGCCAAACGCCTGCTCTCGCGTGAAACCAGCCTGCTGGATGACAAACACCATGCGCGCATTCAGAACATGCTCGAACACAGCCAGGCACTGACGGTAATTTACGAGAAACGCCTGGCCTTGCAGCAGATCTGGGTCAAGACCAGCTCAAATGGTCACGACATGCTGGCCGCCATCAAGGAATGGATTCACGAGGCAGAAGCCAGCGGGATTCAATCCCTGCGTGACTTTGCCGACCAGTTGAAAACCTACTCCCTGCGCCCTGCTGCTGTCTGAGCCAAAAAACCTGTGGGAGCGAGCCTGCTCGCTCCCACATTGGTTTGCGACCTGACTGAAACCGCCATCAGTACCGCCCGGCGGGAGCCAGCTCCCTCGCCACAACAAGCGGGAACTTCGCTTCAAATCCCCTATCTCAAAAACACTTCGCCCTCCAGGCGGGCTTCGTTGTAGCCGCTGTCGAACCTCAAGCGGCGCACGTCCTTTGAGATTTGTGTCGATGGTCAAAAACAACCTGAAAGACCCATCCCCCTCGCAATGGCCCGAGGCTGCGCAAACCCTCATGGCATTGATGCATGCCGAAGGTGAAGTCGCACGCCTGAACGAACGTGAGCAGCTGTTCAGTACGCTGATGGTGAGCGTCAACGCGGTACTTTGGGCGTTTGACTGGGAAACCCGCCAGGTGCTGTATGTCAGCCCCGCTTACGAGCGGATCGTGGGGCGCTCGGCCGATCTGCTGCTGGCCGACAGCAATCAATGGCGCGACAGCATCCACCCCGATGACCTGGACTATGCAGAACGCAGCCTGGCCGATGTTCTGGTCAGGGGCGCTGTCGAAGATCGCGAATATCGAATTGTCGCCCCCGACGGCCAGGTCCGCTGGATAAGCGACAAATGCTTCATCAATCGCCAGCCGGAACCCGGGCAACCGGTGATCATCGTCGGCATCGCCGAAGACATCACCGACAAGAAGCAGATGGAAGCCGAGCTGCATCGACTGGCGACCACCGACGACCTGACCCAAAGCAGCAACCGCCGGCACTTCTTCGAGTGCGCCCACCGAGCGTTCGAGCACGCACGGCAACAGGGCGAACCCTTGTCGTTTCTGATGCTCGACATCGATGACTTCAAAACGATCAACGACACCTACGGCCATCAGCAAGGCGACAACGTGCTGCAACGCATTGCCGAGAGTGGCCGTGCAGCCCTGCGGCGTGGCGATTTGTTCGGGCGCATTGGCGGGGAGGAGTTTGCTGCGGTGTTTCCCGGCTGCACGCCTCAGATGGCCCTGCACGTCGCCGAACGCCTGCAACGGGAGATTCAGGGATTGAGCTTCAGTCATGAGGGCCAGACATTCGGCATTACCGTGAGTCAGGGTCTGACCAGCCTCATTGCCGAGGATGAGAACGTGGAGAGCCTGTTTGCCCGTGCCGATGCCGCGATGTATCAGGCCAAGCATGAGGGCAAGAACCGGATTGTCACGGCCTGACTGTTTTTTGAAGATTCACACCTGTGGCGAGGGAGCGATCCGGTATTTTCAGAACAATCGCATTTGCTGGTTTTACGGCTGCTCCGCAACCGAACGGGGGCAAGGCCCCTCGCCACAAGGCTCGCGCCCACAAAAATTCGCGTGAAACTTACTTCTTGCGCAACCGCATCAACTCCGGCAAGCCGATCTTGAGCAACCGCGCCGTCCGGCTCTTCGCCAGCGCCTCGATGCCCTCGTGCTCGGTCAGACGCGCCAGCTGCGCCGCCATGTTCATCACCAGCGCTTCGCGCGAGTAAACCCCGCCACCGAGCTGGTAGGCCGCTGCAATCAACTCGCGCAACTCCAACGGCAGACGCCAACGGGTGCGCAGCGCCGAACCATAGGCTGCGCCGAATTTGGCCAGCGACTCGCCGACCTCCTCCAATTCATCCAGCTCACCCCCGGCCTGCTTCCATTCCTGCAAACACCGAAGCAGCGCCAGATCACCGAGACGGTGCAGCATGCCGGCGCAGTAGCAGCGCTCCTGATCCAGATCGAGCAAGCGCGCCAGGGTTCGCGCAAATTCGGCCGTGTGCAACGACAGCTCCCAGTACCGCTCGGCGTAGTCGGCCAGGCAAGGATCGCTGAGCCGTGCACTGCGCTTGAGTGCCAGCCCGAGGATCAGGTTCATGCTCTGCCCGGTGCCCAGGCGGTGCAGCGCCTGGGACAACGTCTGTACCGCCGCGCCATGATGCTGGGCCGCGCTATTGGCCGCAGCGATGAGCACAGCAGTGACCTGCGGATCGGTGCGGATTTCGTCTTCGAGCACGGTCAGATCGAGGCCGTTGGGATTGAGGCTGCGCTTGACTGCTACCTGCACGTCCGTCATCAGCGGCGCACCCTCTGCCAGCTCGCGACGACGCTCCAGAAACACCGGCAATGTCATCCCCGGTGCCAGCGCCGGCACTTCACACGACACCTCTTCGCCAGCGTCCAGCAGCAAATCCTGCAAGCGGCGGGTCAGGCTTTCCATGTTCAGGGGCTTGGTCAGATACGCCGTCGGTGCGAGCGGCAGAGCTTCACGCACACTGGCGCTGTCGTTGCGACTGCTCATCAGCATGTAGGGCAGCGGCGGGTTGCGTTTGCGCTGGCGAACACTGCGCAAGACATTCAGGCCATCGACGCCGGGCAACTCCCAGTCAGCGATCACCAGGTCGTAAGGATTAGCCGCCAGCAACTCCAGTGCGTGCTGACCGTCGGCGCACAAGTCCAGCCGCGCATCGCAGCGAACGTTCAACAGCACTTCCTTGAGCAGGTCCCGGGACCAAGGGTCAGCCTCGGCGATCAGTACGCGTGGAACGGCGGGCAAAGTGACGGCTGGCATACAACGCTCCCTGGCAATGCAGAAACCTTAGCCAATGCTGGCCCTTCGATACAGCGCTAATGCGCTGGATGCGTTTCAAGGGGCGTAAAAAACCCGCCGAAGCGGGTTTTTTGTGGATCAGGTCACACTCGGTGATCAGAGCTCGGAGAAGCACTCTTCGATGATCGCCAGACCTTTGTCCAGTTGCTCGTCCGGCGAGGTCAGCGGTACCAGGACGCGCAGAACGTTGCCGTAGGTGCCGCAGGACAGCAGGATCAGACCCTTGTCGCGAGCCTTGGCCACAACCGATGCCACAGCGGCAGCGTTTGGCTTGTGGCTGTCGCCGTTTTCGAACAGCTCGACAGCGATCATCGCACCCAGGGCGCGGACTTCACCGATTACCGGGTACTTGGCCTGGATGGCTTTCAGGCCGGTGACCAGACGCTCGCCGACAGCCTTGCAGCGGTCCAGCAGGTGTTCTTCTTCGAACACTTCCATCACGGCCAGGGCCGCGGCGCAAGCGATCGGGCTACCGGCGTAGGTGCCGCCCAGGCCGCCTGGAGCGATGGCATCCATGTATTCGGCCTTGCCGCACACACCGGCCAGCGGGAAGCCGCCAGCGATGGATTTGGCGAAGGTGGTCAGGTCGGCAGCAACGCCCATCTGTTCCATGGCGAAGAACGTACCGGTACGGCCAGCGCCCGTCTGTACTTCGTCGGCGATCAGCAGGATGCCGTGCTGGTCGCACAGTGCACGCAGACGCTTCATGAATTCTTTAGGCGCAACGTAGAAACCGCCTTCGCCCTGAACCGGCTCGATGATGATTGCAGCGATGTCACGCGGCTCTGCATCGTTCTTGAAGACGCGTTCGATGCTGGCGATCGAATCGTCGATGCTCACACCGTGCAGCTCATTCGGGTACAGGGCGCGGAACACGCCGCCTGGCATCAGGCCCATGCCGGCCGAGTAAGGCACGACTTTACCGGTCAGACCCAAGGTCATCATGGTGCGACCGTGGTAGGCGCCGGTGAACGCGATCACGCCGGCACGGCCAGTGGCGGCACGGGCGATTTTCACGGCGTTTTCTACCGCTTCGGAACCGGTGGTGACCAGCAGGGTTTTCTTCTCGAAATCACCTGGGACCTTGGCGTTGATTTTTTCGCACACTTCCACGTACGGCTCGTAGGCCAGTACCTGGAAGCAAGTGTGGGTCAGCTTGTTCAACTGCTCGGTCACGGCGGCGATGATTTTCGGGTGCACGTGGCCGGTGTTCAGCACAGCGATACCGCCAGCGAAGTCGATGAACTCGCGACCTTCAACGTCGATTACGGTCGCGTTTTTCGCGGACTCGGCGAAGATCGGGTGAATCTGGCCAACACCACGTGGAACAGCAGCGGTACGGCGGGCCATCAAAGAAGCGTTAGTCTTGCTCATAAAGTCCTCATTCGCCGCTCATCGGGCGGCGTGGTTCAAGGAAAATGCGGCGGGGAGTCAACGGTGGCAGCATGCGATGATCGACTGCTACAGCGTTCCCGGCCGCAGATAAAATTCCGTTTGAAGCGGCGCAAAGGGTCAGCGCTCTCGTGCCCTTTGCGCTTGAAGCAATGCCTTGCCGGGCTTAGATGCCCAGGCAGAGGTATTTGATTTCCAGGTAATCTTCGATGCCGTACTTGGAGCCTTCACGGCCCAGGCCCGAGGCCTTGATGCCGCCGAACGGCGCGACTTCGTTGGAGATCAGGCCGGTGTTGACGCCAACCATGCCGTATTCCAGGGCTTCAGCCACACGGAACACACGACCCAGGTCGCGAGCATAAAAGTACGAGGCCAGACCGAATTCGGTGTCGTTGGACATCGCGATCACATCGGCTTCGTCTTTGAAGCGGAACAGTGGAGCCAATGGACCGAAGGTTTCTTCCTTGGCCACGGCCGCGTTGTTCGGCACGTTGGTCAAAATGGTCGGTTCGAAGAAGTTGCCTTCCATCGGCTTGCCGCCGGACAGCACCGTGGCGCCTTTGGAGACGGCGTCAGCGATGTGCTCTTGTACCTTGGCGACCGCTTTTTCGTCGATCAGCGGGCCGGTGGTGGTGCCGTCTTCCAGACCGTTGCCGATCTTGAGTTTGGCCACAGCCACTTTCAGTTTTTCGGCGAACGCGTCGTACACCGAATCCTGAATGTACAGGCGGTTGGCGCAGACGCAGGTCTGGCCGTTGTTACGGTATTTGGAAATGATCGCGCCTTCGACGGCCTTATCCAGGTCCGCGTCGTCGAACACGATGAACGGCGCATTGCCACCCAGTTCCAGGGACACTTTTTTGATGTCCTTGGCGCATTCCGACATCAGTTGACGACCGATTTCGGTCGAACCGGTGAAGGACAGTTTGCGCACGATCGGGTTGCTGGTCAGCTCGCTGCCGATGTCGCCGGCGCTGCCGGACACCACGCTGAACACGCCAGCCGGGATGCCGGCACGCTGGGCCAGTTCAGCCAGGGCGAACGCGGAGAACGGAGTTTGCGAAGCAGGCTTGAGCACCATGGTGCAACCGGCGGCCAGGGCCGGGCCGGCTTTACGGGTGATCATTGCAGCCGGGAAGTTCCACGGGGTGATTGCAGCGGTCACGCCGATTGGCTGCTTGATCACGATCAGGCGCTTGTCTGGCTGGTGGCCCGGAATCACATCACCGTAGATGCGCTTGGCTTCTTCGGCGAACCACTCGATGAAGGAAGCGGCGTAAACGATTTCGCCCTTGGCTTCGGCCAATGGCTTGCCTTGTTCCATGGTCATCAGGCGAGCCAGGTCGTCCTGGTTCTCGATGATCAGTTCGAACCAGCGACGCAGCTTGTTCGCACGGTCCTTGGCGGTCAGTGCACGCCAGGCCGGCAGCGCTTTATCAGCGGCTTCGATTGCACGGCGGGTTTCGGCAGCGCCCATTTTCGGCACAGTGCCCAGAATTTCGCCCGTTGCCGGGTTGTTGACCTTGATCGTCTGACCATTGTCCGCATCGACCCACGCGCCATCGATGAAGGCTTGCTGGCGAAACAACTGGGTGTCTTTAAGCTGCATGTCGGCTTTCCTTAACAGCACCGTAACAATACGGAGCGAATTATGATTGTAGAAAGGCGCCTCAATAGGCTGCCGTCAGGGAAATCATTCACCGGGCTGAAGCACATAAATAGCGCACTGATTGAACTCGTGCGGTTCAGCACCCAGACAAGAGCGTTTGAAATCTCAAACGAATCCTAGGATCAAAGGGGGTAAAGGACAATAGGCTGTTCGAAAAAAAGAACGAAAACGTCGTTTTTGCCTCATTTTTCTGATCAGCGTAGCAAACGCCTATAACAGCTTCGAAAAACGCAGACGATTCAGCAGCATGGACGCCCGCAATGCATATGAGTATCATGGCGCCCGCATTGCACCAGTAGCTCAGCTGGATAGAGTACTGCCCTCCGAAGGCAGGGGTCGTGGGTTCGAATCCCGCCTGGTGCACCAACCATTAGTTTCCACATGTTCCCACATGACTGGAAACACCCCAAGAAGCCCGCCCTGTGCGGGCTTTCTTGTGTCTGTACGTTTACGAATGAACCCACACAGCATTGCGCCCCGTGTATGCCTGCTTGTATGCTCGCCAATACTTTGAAACTGGGGCATACACGCATGAAGCGTTCGGAGATTAAGCGTCGTCCGATGGCAGACACTACCCTGGCCAGCCTTGAGCCAGAGGCCAGTACCTACCGGGAGCTAGATGGCGCTGGGCTCTATCTGCGAGTGAAGCCAACCGGCCAAAAGTCCTGGGAGCTGCGCTACAAAAAAGCCGATGGCAAATGGTCCTGGCTAGGCCTTGGAGGCTATGGTAAAGGTAGCCACCAGTTGACCGGCGAACAGGCGCGCCAGAAAGCAGCAGAACTACGCGATAGCACAACGAAAGATGGCAGCATGCTCGCCACCCAGCGCGCCCAAAAGGCAGCGGAGCGCGAGGCAGCCAACAATACTTTCGAGCATCTGGCTCGCGAGTGGTACGCCAACAAGCGCAAAGGGTGGAGTGCCGGGACGGCGACCAGGGTCATAGGTGCACTGGAACTTCACGTGTTCCCAGTCTTTGGTAAGCGACCCTATCAAGGCGTTCTGCCGATGGAATGGATGGAGTTCCTGCGCGGCATGGAACAGACCGGCATTGTCGAACAGACTAGCCGGGTACGTGCTATATGCCGGGAAATTTACGACCTGGCCCGCGTCACTGGCCGCGCCACTCACAACCCGCTGGAAGGGCTGCATAAATTTCTGCTGACCAAGCCAGCCGAGAACTATGCCCATGTTTCAATCGACGAACTGCCGCCCCTGTTACGAGCCATCAGAGCGTACCCGAGCGCTACCGACATTCGTATTGGTCTGCACTTACTGTCTATGCTCGCCTGCCGGCCGTCTGAGCTGCGAGAGGCCCGGTGGTCTGAGTTCGATCTAGACACTGGCCTTTGGACGATTCCCGCTGAACGGATGAAGCGCCGTCGCGAGCATATGTTTCCCCTCCCCCGCCAAGCCGTGGAACTGCTGCGCGATCTGCACAACCTCACCGGAGCTTATTTACTGCTGTTCCCTGGCCGTAGCGACACCACCAAGCCGCGCTCCAATACCGTCTTCCTGATGGCCCTGCGCCGACTTGGCTATGAAGGTCGGCAGACCGGCCATGGGTTCAGACACATCGCCAGCACGATCCTCAATGAAAATAGCTTTGACGAAAACCACATTGAGGCTCAGCTATCGCACGTCAAAGACGGGATTGCCGGCGTTTACAACAAAGCTACCTATCTAGAACAACGACGCACCATGATGCAGTGGTATGCCGACCACCTGGATAGACTGGCTGCGGGCAATGTGGTGGAGTTCAAGCGAGCATGACGACACAAATGGACGGAACAATCTTGTCCGAGAGGGACGAACCGCATTGGTCAAGACTCCCCTTTGAAGCGGCAGTCACTGCGACAGAGAACGAAAAGCTTATATCCCAAGCACTCGTACTGACTGAGTACCGGATTTGCGAGTGCCGCCTCCGCGCTCTGCTGAACTACGTCGCAGTAGCAAAAGGGCACCACGAGGAGCGCAAGCTAAAGGCTGCAACCTTGAGAGGCAGCCGACGTGAAATGAAAGCCATGACAGCCATGGATGATGCTCATCTCTTAGACGCCTTGAGCAAATGCTCCTCCCTCACAGATCACATCTACAACGAATCCCTGAGCAGGATCACCGATAGCAACTGGGCGGCTCAGACGAGAGCTTTGCAGAACGGAAATCGGGAGCTAGCGGAATCGTTATACCGAGAGCTCCACTGGATTCCTAGTGACGATCTAGGCGGGGGAGAAACAGTTGGGCCGAGGACGATCAGGAAGGCGATAATCGAGAGTTGGGGCAGGGTTGCCGCCGAAAGGGGACGTCGAGGACCAAAGCATAAGCCACATCAGACAGACCTGGCACTCGCCTGCCTGAACATCTGGAATGACTGTCAGAAACGCGACCAATTTGGTCCTCTGCCGACTCTCGGATTGTTGCCGATAAAGAAGGTGACGATGGATAGCTTCGTTAGGGTCGATGCGGAGCTGAGCTCCAAGTGGCGCAGAGTTTTATCGCATCAAGTCGATGTCCAACTATCCCGCGTATATCAACGGATGTGGAAAGGCTATAGGCAGGAACGCAGGAAAAGAAACCGTAATGGGGCATCCACCAAGGACCCGCAAATATCTCCTCGAATAGCGTTTACCACCGCAGCGTTCACGGCAGCAGGAATCCTACTCTCCCCCAAAAGCATAGAGCGGCTATCAGGGAAGGCTAGTCGTTGAGCAAGCCCCAACTGCTGCGCTGCGTTCAGTTCGGCAGCTTGCGAGTCAACAGCGGTCTTGGAGCAAATTAACGAGGGATACACGGCTTAATCCATGTGGAAAATGGTGGGAGTCATCCATATCCACACGGACACACCCATGAGCAACGAAATCCAGAGAAAAGCCCTTATCCGCCAGTCCGCGCTCTGCGTCTGGCTCGACTTGTCCCGCTCCGGCCTGGACAAGCTGCGAAAGAAAGATCCAACGTTCCCAAAACCGATCAAGGATGGTGACTCCCGGCAAGCTGCGGCTTATTACGTTGTGGCGGAGGTGGACGCTTGGTTGTTGGCCAAGATCGAAGCGCGAGATGCCGCATGAGCGCTCCAATCATTCCATTCGACTACCAGGGCCAAGCCGTGCGGTTTAACGCTGACGGCTGGCTTAATGCAACGCAGATTGCCGAGAGGTTCGGCAAGCGGCTAGATAGATGGTTTGAGAACACCGACGCACTGGAATACATCTGCGCTTTGGATGAGTTTTTAACGGGCGAACAGTCGGAAATTCTACATACCCGGAATTCGGGGTATGTAAAAACAAGCAAGGCGCGGGCGGATCGCGGTGGCGGTACTTGGCTTCATCCCAAGCTGGCAATTACCTTTGCTCGTTGGTGCGACGCCAAGTTCTCCGTCTGGTGCGACATGCGTATCGACGGATTACTGAACACTGATCCAGCGACTCGTCAGAATTACGGACAAGCTTGCCAGTTGCTGGATGATAGAAAGAACGAGGCGAGCCAAGGGGGGAGTCTTCTGGCTAATTGGCGCTGGAGCAGGCCCGGTCTCGAACAAAGCATTGCCTACTGGAGAGAACAACTACAGCTGCCCCTTGCACTGGATGAGTCATGAAAATTAGCACTACTTGGCGTCACTGCATCACTCCCACCCAATCTCCCCCGAGTGTTGCCAAGTTCGCCCAGCGGCGGTATCGTTCGCCCGTCGCTGCAAATTCAGTGACTCGGGTTTGGTCACTCGATAAAGCAAAAGGCGCACAAGCGCCCCATAAAAACGCAGGCGCTTTTTTTGTGCCTGTCGTTTCGAGTTATGGCGGCTGTGTGTGGGAGGCGTTCGCGCCTGCCGGGTTCCTTTTGCCCCGGTTGACCAACCCGCATACAGTCCGCCTCCATTCGTTTGGTCACGAAGGTGGCGGCTCCCCAGCAAAAGGAGCTGTACCCATGCAACACATCCTCAGCCTCAATTCGTCCAAAATCCGCGCACTTGCTCACCGCCGCATGGCCTTAAGCGCCCTTCGTGCTGACTCATCCCTATCTGTCCGCCTCACCCGTTACAACGCCCACATGGCAATCGTCCGCAGCCTGGAAGCTGTCGGGGATGAGCAATGAACAAGCAATCAACTGTCACCGCCATCGCCAGTGGGCACAGCCTCAATCTGGTCCAGGAACAGGTTCCGCACGGTCAATGGAACGCATGGCTGGCGGAAAGCGTGACGGCGGCAACGCGCACGGCTCAAGCAGACATGAAGCTGACATCGAGCGAGCCAGCGGCGACCAGCGCCAGCCCTGACCCCGTAGAGGCTTAACCCACCATGAATAACCAAACCTGCAAAAAAGCGGGAACGCCGAAGGCTTGCCCTAAGAAAACAACGACGCTTTTTTACGTCACCCATCCGAAGATCGCTAAGGCATTGCTAGGCCCCTTCTTGACCGAAGCCGACGCTGAGTGCGGGCGCGTAGTCATGCGCAGCGCTGACGCCGTTGTCACGTCTGCCTTGGTCAAGTCGGTGGACGACTTCACGCAATGGCACGCAGTGAATAACGGTCAGGTCATGCGGGCCTTTGCTGGCGCTGCACGAGGTGCCGCATGACAGACACAGCAATCCTTTTTCGTGGCGCGCTCCAGTCAGTGTTTGGGCCGCTCGACTGGCTCCCCGTGCCCGATGGTGCGATTCATCGTTTCCGCGTTCCGGACGACAAGTCCGGATCACTCAATGGGTGGTACGTGCTCTATCTCGATGGCATCGCCTCGGGTGCGTTCGGCAGTTGGAAGGCTGGCGGCACCCACACCTGGAACAGCCGTGAACCTGCCGACCACCGTGAAACCGAACAGGTGCGTCAACGCATCGAGCAGGCCCGCCAGCAACGCGAGGCCGAGCAACGCCAACGCCAACTGAGCGCGGCAACCCTTGCTCAACGCTGGTGGCGTGACGCACGACGCGCCGACCCTGGCCACGCCTATTTGATCACCAAGAGCGTTCGCCCCCACGGCCTGCGCCAGCGCAATGACGAGTTGCTGGTGCCGCTGTATGCCGATGGCATGCTGGTCAACCTGCAACGCATCGCTCCGGACGGCAGCAAGCGTTTCATGGCTGGTGGCCGTGTAAAGGGCTGCTATTCGGCGCTGGGCCAGGTCGCCGTCGGCCGTCCGCTGTGTATCTGCGAAGGCTGGGCCACGGGGGCCACGCTTCACCAGGATGGCAGCTACACCGTGGCGGCTGCCATGAACGCCGGCAACCTCAAGCCGACCGCGCTGGCGCTGCGTGCTCGCTACCCGAATCTGGAAATCATCCTTACCGGCGATGACGACCGAATGACCGAGGGCAACCCCGGACGCACCGCCGCCAATGCCGCCGCCGCAGCCTGTGGCGGCTTGGTGACATTCCCCGAGTGGCCCGCCGATGCGCCCGCCCACCTATCCGACTACAACGACCTCGCCACCTGGAGACGCGCCCATGGGTACGCCTGAAAACAACGTGATCAACTTGCGCCCCGAAGCGCCCATGGTCGAGCCTGAGCGCCCATGCTGGGGCGTTTACGATCACTGGGTGACGAATGAGAAAGGCCGCAGATTGCGCCCCGGCGTGTACTGGCACGGCTTCAAACGCAGCGCCGCCGACGATGATGCCGACGACGACAAGACAGACCGCCCGATCACTGACGAATGGATCTCCACCCCCGTGACCGTCGCCGCTCGCACCACCAATAGCGATGACGGCAGCGAGGGGCGTTTCCTGCGCCTAGTCACGGAGAGCGGCACCAAGGAATGGATTATTCCCATGGAGGTGTTCGGCGGCAGCGGGGAAGACGCCAGGCGCCAGCTGTTCGGTATGGGCGTGATTATCGCCCTCAAGAAGCGCGGCCAGTTCATGGAGTATTTGCTTGAGCAGCGGCCCGCCGAGGTGTTCGCCACCACCTGCCGACCGGGCTGGCATGAGTCGGGGGCATTCGTGTTGCCAGGGCGCACCCTTGGCAGCGACAAGGTGCGGTATCAGGCCAGCGGCAAGGGACAGAACCTGTTCAGCCTGCGCGGCGACCTGGAGCACTGGAAAGCCGAGGTCGCGGCCAAGTGCGAGGGCAATCCGATACTGACGCTGGCGATTGGCTGCGCCCTCGCTGGCCCGCTGCTGAGTCTGGTCGGCGTGCTGGGCGGTGGTGTGCATCTGGTGGGCGACAGCTCCAGCGGCAAGTCACTTGCGCAACTAATCGGTTCCTCGGTATGGGGCGACCCCGGCATCTTTGCTGCGTCGTGGGACATGACCAAGGGCGGTTTGGAAATCGAGGCATCAGGCCGCAATGACACCATGCTGCCTCTGGATGAAATCAAACGCGCCGACCCCAAGCGTGTACAGGAGATGGCGTACTCGCTCGCCAACGGCCAGGGCAAAGGCACCATGACCCGCGAGCGGGAAGGTCGGGCCAAGCTGTCGTGGCGTCTGCTGGCGCTGTCGAGTGGCGAACGCTCCCTGTCTGAACACGCGGCCATCGGCGGTAATGCAGCCCATGCTGGCGCTGAGCTGCGCATGGTGGACGTGAACGCCGGTACTCGCACCCACCGGGCCTTCGATGAATTGCACGGCCTTGCGGGAGCGGACTTCCACCGCCTGCTGACCGTTGCTGTCGGCGCCCACCACGGGCATCTCGGGCCAGCGTTCGTGGAGAAGCTGCTCGCCAGTGATGACCGCCCCGGCCTGCTGGAAGACTTCGCCGGTATCCGCGCCAGCTTCATCGAGGACAACGCCCAGGCTGGACGTGTGGCCGACCGCTTCGCCGTCATCGCATTAGCGGGGGAAATGGCCATCGCCTATGACCTGTTGCCCTGGACGCCGGGGAGTGCCCTAGCCGACTGCCAGTTGCTGTATGGCGAATGGCTGAGCCGCGTCGGCAGTGGCAATGCCGAAGACCGCCAGATCCTGGCCGGCATCCTGGACTTTATCGACAAGCACGGTAGTAGCCGCTTTTCCGACGTGGACGCGCCCGAGGTAGACGCCAAGGTGTTCAACCGCGCCGGCTACTGGGAAGTGGTGGCCGGTAAGCGCCTCTACCTGTTCAACAAGTCGGCGCTGACCGAAGCAGCACATGGGCACGGGCTGACGCGAGTAGTGAAGGCGCTAGAAGGCGCTGGCGCTATCGCCAAGCACGATACCGACCGAGACAGCCGCAAAACCAAGAAATACCGCCTGCCCGCTGGTGGGTCTGCCCGCCTGTATGCCATCGACCAAGAAGCCATGGATGGCGAAGGGGTCAGCCCATGAACACCACCCAGCGTCATTGCCCGGATTCACAGGAACCTATTTTCGTGGGGAACAGGGGGAACGGGGGAACGGCCAGTAAAACCGTGGCCTATAGCCGTTCCCCCTTATTGAAGTGTTGGGGAACAGGGGGAACACAAACATGTTTTTAAATATAAGAGTCTGTGTATTTTCTGACATTTGGTTATCACTGTTCCCCCAAAAAAACGGTGGGGTACAGGTTCCCCCTCTGGAGGCCCCGGAAACACTGGGTGTTCCCCCCGTACCCCCGTTCCCCCGATTTATTTTCACAGACACATTTGGGATGTATGGCAATCCGGGCGAGGTGGCGCAATGAGCCTCCTTTCCGGCCTGCTCGATCACATGCCCCCGACCATTGCTGGCGCCGATAAACCGACCATGGCGAATCGCACCCCGGATCGCCCGCGCCTGCTGTTGGTGGATCGCATCGAGCGCCCCGGCCAATTACCGGCAAGCACCTACACCAACGCCGCCAATGCCGCACCCGAGTGGCGCCACGCCCGTGATCAATACCTGAATCACGTTATGACCTGCCGCGCCTGCTATGCGCCTACAGCCCGTCACTGCCTGGCTGGCGCCGACCTGCGCGCCGACTACGAAAACACGCCTATGGAGCTGCACCCATGACTTTTGTTAAAAACGATACTTTGGCACGCTCCATTGGCAAACGCCTGCGCGCTGCCCGCACTTGTGCAGGTATGAAGGCAAGCATCGCCGCCGAACGCCTGGGATACTCGAATGCCACTCAGATTTCGCTAGCAGAGAAAGGTGAGCGCATTCCGCCCCTACGTACTCTCATTGAATATGCCAAGCTCTACGTGGTGCCACTGGACTATCTCTGCGGGCTGATTGACGATCCTATCGCCGATGCAGCCGAAACAAACCAGGGCGTCATCGCGAACGCTGTGGCCGATGCCATAAGGGGTCAATTCAGCCGCTTGGCAAGCAGTGTGGCGGAGCAAGCCAGCATCACAATCGCCGGCTACAACCAAGATCGACGCGACCTGCAAAACATATGCTCTGCCGCAGTACGGGCACGCTCCGCGCTGAAACGAGTACGGGAACTAAGTCCCGAGTTCGACAATGACTGGCGCGGCACGGCAACCCTTGTTAGGGGGCTTGATATCCTCACCGACCTCGCCAGCAGAGCCAGTGAACGCCTGGCAAGGGAGCGGCGCTTACGCGATACGGTAGACCAAGAGCTGTCACTGGATGAGATGAACAGCAGGGCCCGCAAAGGCATTGTTCAACTGACTTTCACCGACTAAAAAGCCGTTTTCCGCTCGGTATGACATTAACTGAAATTAACAACAGCACTCCTGGGATGGCAGGCTTCAATCGCGAAATCAACCCATGAATGAGCCGCGTCAATAGCCGAAGACTCCCTGAACAGCGTCGCACGGTCCAGCACGTTGCAGGCCTCGCCGCCCTCGCCTATCATTTGATCGAGGTTGTGCAAGTCGCGCTCCAGCGGCGCCCCACTGGACAGTAGGACGGATCGGCGATTTACCGTGGATACGACGGAATCTAAAGCCCCGCTACTTCCACCCGTGACTTGCGCGGCCTCACTTCTATTGATGGACTGGTCACGGCCAAACTTACCATCGACCATTTTACTCACAAGCTCATTTGATCTTGACTGCCTCCTCTGTGCTGAGATGTTTTCATCTTCAGCGTTCGGGTGGAGCAAAGACCAGCGCAAAGCCCACAAGTTGCGCCCGCACCTGCCATGCCATTCACCGCCAAACACCATCGCCTAGATCGAGCAACAGGCCACCGCCCACCGTCGCTTGAAGCGGGAAGACCTGTGCACATAGATGCGCAGGCGCGCAACGAAATTGACGGCAACAGGGACTTCAAACTGACTATGTAAACCAGCGTCGCTGCGCTCAGACTGCCTGTCCAAGTGGATACGGATCAGGTGTCCAGGTGAGCGTGGAACGAGCGTCCGAATGATCGTGGGCTGGGTGTCCAAGTGGCGTGGAATCCGCAATCAGAGGTCTCAGTTACGGGGACGCATAGGCGCCGCGTAATGCTAACAATGGCTAACGTGCCGAGACGTTGGCAAAGCGCTAACACCGATGGTTCGGTATTGGTGGGTGAATTACTAGAAACCGATCAGTTACCTGGCCTATCATTTGATTGAGGTTGTGCAAGTCGCGCCCCAGCGGCGCTCCGCTGGACAGCAGGACGGATTGGCCATTTTCCGTGGATACGACGGAATCTAACGCCCCGCGAATTCCACCCGTGACTTGCGCGGCCTCACTTCTATAGATGGACTGGTCACGGCCAAACTTACCATCAATCATTTTGATCACAAGCTAATTTGAGCTTGACTGCCTCCCCTGTGCTGAGATGTTTTCATCTTCGGCGTGCGGGTGGAGCAAAGTCCGGCGCAAAGCCCGCAAGTTGCGCCCGCACCTGCCATGCCATTCACCGCCAACACCATCGCCTAGATCGAGCAACAAGCTACCGCCCACCGTCGCTTGAAGCGGGAAGACCTGTGCATATCGATGCGCAGGCGCGCAACGAAATTGACGACAACAGGGGCTTCAGACTGACTATGTAAACCTGCGTCGCTGCGCTCCCACTGCCTGTCCATGTGGATACGGGTCAGGTGTCCAAGTGAGCGTGGAACGAGCGTCCAAATGATCGAGGGCTGGGTATCCAAATGGCGTGGAATCCGCATTCAAAAGTGTCTCACTTACGGGGACGCATAGGGCGCCGCGCAATGCCACAATTGTTAAGAACTGTTAGCATGCCGACACGTTTTCCAAGCGCTAACACCGAGGGTTCGCTTCTCGCTTGTCACGCATCTGGATGCGAAATTGCGGCGAACTTGACCGACCAGGCAGAGCTGAGAGGCTCATATCGACCCATATCGGACGTTCATCGAACAGCTAAGCGACCTTTACCCACAATAAAAAATAGTCGAAGGATATAGCTCATGGTGAGCCTCCGAAATCTTGACTACCCTGTTCACTACCTTCTTCGCGAAGGGTGACAACTCGACTGACTGGCGATTTGCTGCGTGTGTATGACGCGATCAGCCGTCCTGTTCTAGAGGTGAGCAGCGTGGCACGTCCCCCCATTATCTTGTTGCTTTCGATCGGACTGATGCCTGTGGCGCCGGTATTTGCCGAGACTTTCGTCTGGACGGGTTCTGGTTGTTACACATGCCCGGGCTCCTGGACCCCTCAAGGTGTCCCTGACAATCCGGGAGAAGACGCTTTATTCACCAGCAGCGGCGCAAACAGGGTCGAAATGACCTTCTCGCCAGGGGTAGGCCCATCATCCTGGGTATTCGCAGCCAACGGGCAAGATTACGTAATAGTAGGCTTTCCAATTGCCTTCGACGGTCCCGGCGTGGTCAGCGACTCCACCGATTTGATCGCTATCGGCAATAACCTCATCGGGAACGGTGGTGTTACCCAGAACGGCAGCGGGACGTTGGTACTGAACGGCAACAACACGTACACCGGCGGCACCACCATCAACGCTGGCACTCTTTCCGTCAGTACGGACAACAACCTCGGGGCTCCCACCGGGTCATTGACCATCGGCGACGGCAGACTGAACACCAAGCAGACTTTCGCGACAAGCCGCTCGGTCAACCTGACCGGCAACGCTTCACTTACGCAAAATGTCGGCACCGGTTTCACCCTGAACGGTGTGATCAGTGGCCCGGGCTCTCTGGCCATGGACGGTGACGGCGGCCCTGGCGGACTGGTGACCCTCAATGCCGGCAATACCTACACCGGTACGACCAACCTGAACAGCGGGTTGCTGTTCGTCAATGGCTCAATCGCAAGTTCCAGCCAGCTGACAACCCATCCGGGGACATTCCTCGGTGGCACCGGCACACTACCGAGCAGCACTATCGGCGGTGTCACTTCACCAGGTCCCGCCCGCGATACAACCGGTACCCTCAGCATCGCCGGAAACCTGACCACTGCACCCACGGCCAATTACATCGTTGACTTCAATCCAAGCGGCGCGCAGGACCTGATTCATGCCAGCGGGACCGCCACGTTGAACAATGCCAATGCCACCACCCTGCTTAATGGCTTTATCCCGGTAGTGAATCAGCGGTACGCGATCCTCACCGCCGACGGCGGCGTCAACGGCACATTCACCTATCCGACCCGAGAACTGCCGCTGTCGACCGTCAGCCTCGTTTACGACCAGAACAACGCTTACTTTCTTGTCGCCCGCAATGAGGTGCCCATCGGCGGTACACCATTACCGCCAGTAGTTGTGTTGCCGCCCGGTGGCGGTA
This sequence comes from Pseudomonas sp. Irchel s3b5, assembly GCF_900187435.1. Taxonomy (NCBI): domain Bacteria; kingdom Pseudomonadati; phylum Pseudomonadota; class Gammaproteobacteria; order Pseudomonadales; family Pseudomonadaceae; genus Pseudomonas; species Pseudomonas sp. Irchel s3b5. The sequence continues at coordinate 98,620 of NZ_FYDY01000003.1, read as the reverse complement.
CGCCAGAGCACCCAATAGTGATTCCTCCTGGTGGCGGTACGCCTGAGCCCCCGATAGTGATCCCTCCCGGTGTCAGTTCACCGCTACCCCCTATCGCGATCACCCCGCCACAAACCTCGACAGGGGGAGGCGTGGATGAGTTGCCGCCGACCAACCCGATCTTCGGCGGAATCGTCCTGTTGCCCACCGTGGGTGAAATCCGGGTTGCCCTTGATCAATTGTCCGGACAGATCTACCCGTCACACATGACTGTCATGCTGGAAGACAGCCACTTCGTGCGGGACGCGATTTTCGACCGCCTGGATGCGCCACTGGACGAGCCGATCACTCCCATCCTGCAATCGGACAACAGGGTGCAACTGGCCCCAAACCTGACCGCGTGGGTGCAAGGTGTCGGCGCAGACCGGGAGCAGGGTGACGTATCGGTGAACACCGGCGGGATGTTCCTGGGGATTGACTCGCACATCACCGATACCACAACGCTGGGCGTTCTGTTCGGCTACACACGGTCGGACGTGGACGCGCCCTACAGCTCGGCCAACGGCGATAACTATACCCTCGGCATTTATATCGGCGAGCTGATCGGACCGTGGTCGCTCAAGGCGGGCACGAGTTATACGTTCAACGAGATCGATACCAAACGGACGGTGAGCTTCGGCGATTTCAGTGACGCCCCCAGCGCAGATTACTCGGCCAATACCACCCAGGTCTTCGGCGATGTCGGGTACAGGTTCAACGCCGGGCCGATGGTGCTGGAGCCATACGCTGACATCGCCTGGGTCTATGTGAATGTCGATGGCTTCGACGAACAAGGTGGGCCGGCGGCACTCACAGTGGACAGCAGCGACAACGACGCGACGTTCAGCACCCTGGGGGTACGGCCCAGTTACACATTTTTCAGCAACGACATGCCAATGCGGGTGAAGGGCGGGTTGGGCTGGCGACACACTTTTGGCGACCTTGAATCCTCCGACACCATGTCATTCGCACGCACTACAAACACATTCGGGATACCCAGCGTACCGCTGGCCGAGGATGTGACGGTCGTCAACTTCGGGTACGAGGCAGCCCTGACAGCCAATACCAACCTGAGCCTGACCTACAACGGCCAGTTTGCCAGCGACGTCCATGAGAACGGTCTCACGGGGTTGTTGCGGGTAAATTTCTGATGGCGTTTTGAACGTCAGCTTCTGGCCGATTTCTGCCTGTCGTGACCGGCAGAAGTCGACCCTAAGCAGCCTCTGACCATCGGCTGCTATCGGTCGATTAAAAGTCATTGGCTAATCGGTTCCGCTTTGTACATCACCGCAAACCCGTAGCCGTTGGCAAAACACACTCTTTAGCGCGAAGCGGTGATCCCTTTGTTCATCCGTGATTTAACGGTATGTTGAAGTCCTCAACTCAAGGACGACCCATGGCCATCCACGCACCCACCCCCACGCAAAAACACTTGGCAGTGTTAATCGACGCCGACAATGCTCCCGCAGCAATTGTCGAAGGTTTATTCGAAGAAATCGCCAAGTACGGCGTCGCCAACGTCAAGCGGATCTATGGCGACTGGACTGGCCCTCAGTTGGGTGGATGGAAAAAGGTGCTACTCGACCATTCGATTCAGCCTATCCAACAGTTCGCGTACACCAAAGGTAAGAACGCAACAGACAGTGCCTTGATCATCGACGCAATGGACTTGCTGTACACCCGACGCTTCGACGGTTTCTGCCTGGTTTCGAGCGACAGTGACTTCACCCGCCTCGCTTCGCGGTTACGAGAAGAAGGTTTGACGGTCTACGGGTTTGGTGAAGAAAAAACCCCGAGACCGTTCGTGTCGGCCTGTGACAAGTTCATCTATACCGAATTGCTGCGCGGTGAAGTGCTTGTTGCTGCAAGCAATGGACATGGTCGACCCGAACCTGAGCCACCTGCTGAAATCGAGGCCGTCAAAGTCGCCAGTACGCCCGAAGTAAAAAAGCTACCCAAGGCACCAGTAAGTTTCATCGCAAAGATCTTGGATGACATTGCCGATGAGGACGGCTGGGCTCACTTGGGTGCGCTGGGCACCAATATCAGCAAATTGAGACCTGAGTTCGACCCTCGCACCCATGGTTATAAAAAGCTCAGTGAGTTGATCAAGGGGTATCCGGATACGTTTGAACTGCAAACTAGAGGAACGTCGGGAGTGGGTGGTTCAATACTCTATGCCCGGCACCGGCAGCCGAGCTTGTAGCCCCCGTCACCAACGACCGCTCTTGGCCGACTACTGCCCTTCGCGACAGGCAGAAATCGGAAAATTGTGGTCACTGAGGAAGGGAGCAGTAAGTCGGTTGCTACCCTTCATGAACGGCGGCAACCGATCTATTGCGTCCATTGTCCTGACCAAAATTGGCAGCGTGTTGCAAGTCTCAAAGGGACAAACGGACCAATGCAAGTCATTGGGCTGATGCAGACAAACAACAAGGGAAAAGCCTTCAACGCTTTGGCAGCATCCGGGTCAAGGTGTTATCGCCCACATAGTAGTGATGGAACAACCCCGCCAACGCGTGCAGACCGATCAACCAGTAACCGGTGCTGCCGAGTAGCTCGTGCCAATACTTGAGCTGCTTTGCCAAGTCAGGGTCGACCGCTATTGGCGCTGGCAGAAAAAAACCGAAATAGGGCACCGGTTTCCCCCCTGCGGCCAGCATCAGCCAGGCCAGTAACGGAGTAACGATCATCAGCACATAGAGTGCCAGATGCATCAGGTAGGACAACGCCGTCTGCCAAGTGGGCAGCGCCGGTGTAATAGGCGGGCGCGGTTTCAGCCGCCCAATCAAGCGGACCCAGACCAGGGCAAAAATGCTCAGTCCGAACATACCGTGCAGCCCGAGAAACAAACTTCGCAAATGATCGCCTTTCGGCAACAATCCTTTGATTTCAATGCAGCTGTACACGCCGACAAACAGCGCCAGCATCAACCAGTGCATCATGATCGAGAGTGTTGCGTAGCGATTTAGGGTTGTATTGCGAATCATCCTGGGCCTCATGCAAGTCATTGGCCGCCAGCTCATTCGAGCAGCCTGGTTGGTTGTCGTCAAATTGATGTTCGCCACATTGCCCACCGAGTCTTAAGGCAATCTGAAGACAGCTTCCGCCCATTTTTCTCACCTTCAGACTTCGTTAAGAAATGCCATTGATACTTCCCCTCAATTGCTCCGGGGGAGGTATTTTCCAATGTCCGATTTCAACTGGAATATTCAGTTGCCGCTGCACCTTGGCCAGGCCGAAGCAGCGCCGATGCAGCTCGCCAGAGCATTGCCGGGTGATTCGCACCGCGGTGCCTTCGAGTGCTTTATCCAGCAACGCTTTCGTAAAGCCCACGGTGCCGACATTCGCCATTTCATGCCGGAACTGTTCGGCATGAGCGACGCGTCCGGCGGGCTGTGTGCAGTGGCGGGGATACGTCTCGCAAACGCCGGACCGCTATTTCTGGAGGGTTACCTGGACGAGGCAATCGAGTTGCTGATCAGTGCCAGCGCCAACAATAGCGTGGACCGATCGGCGGTCGTCGAGGTCGGTAATCTGGCGGCCAGCGATACCGGAAGCGCGCGGATGAGCATCGTTGCGATGACCTATTTGCTCGCTATGGGTGGGCTGGAATGGGTGGCCTTCACTGGCAGCGTGGGATTGGTGAACAGCTTTCATCGCCTGGGTTTGAACCCCGTGACGCTGTGTGCGGCCGACCCGGCGCGGCTTGGCGAGGAACGGTACGCCTGGGGTAGCTACTACGAGAGCAAGCCTTGGGTCCACTTTGGCAATATCCGCGCCGGATTCATACATTTACGAAACATCGGTCTGTTCAGTCGGCTGGGCTTGCCAACCTCCATTGAAGGCGCCTGCCATGTCGCCTGAACTTGAACGATTCAAACAGGCGCTGCGTAACCATGCCGAGCAAAAATCCAATGTCACCGCGTTGTGGGGCGATAACCGCAAGCTGAACTACGCCAACCTGTACGCGGAAGTGATGCAGCGTCAGCAGTGCCTGCGCGATGAACAGGTCAAGGTTGTTGCGCTGGCGCTGGACAACGGTGTCGATGCGATGCTCTGGGATTTGGCCGTGTTGTTCGAAGGTTTGACCTGCGTGACCTTGCCGCCTTTTTTCAATCCGGCGCAACGTAAGCATTGCCTGGAACAAAGCCAGGCCGAACGGGTGATTGCCGAACCGTCCATGCATGATGAACTGCAAGCAGCCGGATACCGGAAAAGCGGTGAGTTCTGGCATCGCACCTTCAGCAACCCGAGCCCTATGCCCGAAGGCACCGCCAAGTTGACCTTCACCTCCGGCACCACCGGGACGCCCAAGGGTGTGTGTTTGAGCGCGGACAGCATTTTGCGTGTCACCCGTGAGCTGGATCTGGCGAGCAAACCCACCCATCCGCGTCACCATCTTGCGCTGCTGCCATTGGCCATCCTGCTGGAGAACATCGGATGTTATGCGGCCTTGTTCGCTGGCGCGACCTTGAGTCTGCCCAGCGAGAAAACCCTGGGTATTCGAGGTGCCAGTGGCGTTGATGTGCCATCGCTGCTGGGATGCCTGGCGAGCCGGTCGCCCCAGAGCCTGATTCTGGTGCCCCAGTTGCTGTTGGTACTGGTCAGCACTGCTGAACAAAAAGCCTTCGATCCACAGGGCTTGCGCTTTGTCGCCGTGGGCGGTGCGCGGGTTTGCGAAGATCTACTGCATCGTGCTCAACGCGTGGGTATACCGGTTTTCGAGGGGTACGGACTGTCGGAGTGCGCCTCGGTGGTCTGCCTCAATCGTCCGCAAACGCAACGCCCCGGCAGTGTCGGCCAGCCGCTGCCCCATGTAGAGATTCGCTTGGCCGATGACGGCGAGGTGTTGATCAAGGGGGGATCCTTGCTGGGCTATCTGGGAGAAGCACCGCATACCGCTGAGTGGTGGCCCAGTGGCGATCTCGGCGAGTTCGATGCCGACGGCTTTCTCTACCTCAAGGGGCGCAAGAAACATCAGTTCGTGACCAGTTTCGGCCGCAACGTCAACCCCGACTGGGTGGAGGCCGAACTGACGCAGCGCGGGCCTGTCGCTCAGGCCTTCGTCTATGGCGAGGCCATGCCCGGCAACCACGCGCTGCTCTGGCCGCATCGACCGGACTGCCCCGACGAACAATTGGCCGCCGCTGTGGCCCAGGCCAACGAGGCCTTGCCGGATTACGCCCGGATCCATCACTGGACCCGGCTCGATCAACCCTTTACCCCCGGCAACGGCTTGCTCACCGCCAATGGCCGGCCCCGCCGCGATGCCATCGTTGAACGCTATCGGGCGCAATTGGCTGGATCTGTATTTTCCGAGGAAATCGTACCATGAGTTTTTTTGACCGATTGCAAGAAGCCACTCACCAGGAACGCACTGAGCTGTTCAATTTACCGATCATCCGTAACGCGCTGGAGGGCGACGTCAGCCTGGAAAGCTATCGGGCTTTTCTGGAACAGGCCTATTACCACGTGCGTCATACCGTGCCATTGATGATGGCCTGCGGCGCACGCTTGCCATTACGGCTGGAATGGCTGCGCGAAGCGGTGTGTGAATACATTGATGACGAGTATGGCCATGAACAATGGGTCCTCAATGACATTGAAGCCTGTGGTGGTGACAGAAACGCCGTACGCGACGGGCATCCGTCCTTGCCGATCGAGCTGATGGTCAGCTTTCTCTATGACCTGATTGCCAGGGATAACCCGGTGGGATTGTTCGGCATGGTCAATGTGCTTGAAGGTACCAGCATCGCTCTGGCCACTCACGCCGCCGGCAGTATTCGCGAACGCCTGGAGCTGCCAGAAAGCGCCTTCACCTACCTCAGTTCCCATGGCTCGCTGGATATCGAACACATGCAGACCTATCGCCTCCTGATGAATCAGCTCGAAGACCCGGGCGATCAGGCTGCCGTCATTCACGCCTCCAAAGTGGTGTACCGACTCTACGCCGATATGTTCCGTGGCTTGCCGTGTAACGGGGAGAGCCTGCATGCGCCTATCTGAAGCTCGCGTCGTATTGACCGGTGCTAGCGGTGGCATCGGCCTGGCCATCGCCACAGCCCTGTGCGCCAGTGGTGCCCGGGTTTTGGCCGTGGCTCGGCATCGGGAACCCTTGGTGCCGCTGCTTGATCTTTATCCCCGCAACCTGTGCTGGATCGGTGCCGACCTGACGTCACTCGCCGACCGCCGCGAAGTGCTGGCGGAGGCCGAAAGCATCGGCGGCATCAACCTGCTGATCAATGCTGCCGGGGTCAATCATTTCGCCATGCTCGAACAGTTGGATGACAGTGAGATCAGCGCGATGCTGGCAGTGAACATCACTGCGCCGATCTGCCTGACAAAACTCCTGCTGCCACTGCTGAAACAGGCCGATACGGCCATGGTGGTGAATGTCGGCTCGACCTACGGCTCCATCGGCTACCCCGGCTACGCCAGTTATTGCGCCACCAAGTTTGCGTTGCGCGGTTTCTCCGAAGCCCTGCGCCGGGAGCTGGCAGACACCCGGGTCAACATGCTTTACGTCGCTCCGCGCGCCACCCGCACCAGCATGAACAGTCCGGCAGCCCAGGCACTGAACGATGCGCTGAAGGCCAACGTCGACGATCCGCAAACCGTGGCGGCCGCAGTGATTCATGCCATTGCCGGTGACCGTCGCGACTTGTACCTGGGCTGGCCGGAACGTTTTTTTGTCCGCCTCAATAGCTTGTTGCCCCATCTGGTGGATCGAGGGCTGCGCAAGCAACTGCCGCTGATCCGCCGCTTGAGCCAGAAACCCGATCAGGAGCATCTCAAACCATGAACAAGATCATCGCTTGCCTGCTGCTTGGCGTCTTGAGCCCGAGTGTCTGGGCACTGGATGCCGCCGACCAGCAACGCCTTAACGGGATCCAGCAAAGCTGGGCGCACATTCAATATGAGTTGCCGGAGGGACAACGAACCGATGCCTTTGAAAAACTGGCTGCGCAGGCTTCGAGTTTCACGCAAGAGCGTCAGAACGTCGCCGAGGCCTGGATCTGGTCCGGTATCGTCACCAGCAGTTGGGCCGGTGCCCAGGGAGGGCTCGGTGCGTTGAGCAAGGTCAAGCAAGCGAAAACCGATCTGGAAAAAGCCCTGGCCCTGGACCCCAAGGCTCTGCAAGGCTCGGCCTACACCAGCCTCGGTGCGCTGTACGACCGTGTGCCGGGCTGGCCCATCGGTTTTGGCGACTCGGACAAGGCCGAACAATTGCTCAAAGTGGCGTTGCAAATGAACCCGAATGGTATCGATAGCCTGTACTTCTGGGGCGATCACCTCTACCGTCAAAAGCGCTACGCTGAAGCCAAAGCCGCGCTGCAAAAAGCACTGACGGCCGCGCCTCGGCCTGGTCGTGAAAGCGCTGATGCCGGGCGCCGCAAAGAAATTGAAGCGCTGTTGGTGGACGTAAACAAAAAACTCGGCTGACAGGAGTGCCTGTGCGTTTATTACTGATCGAGGATGACGTGGCGCTCGGCGAGGGTATCCATCAGGCCCTCACCCGGGAAGGTTACACCGTTGACTGGTTGCAGGATGGCAGCAGTGCCTTGCACTCGCTGCTCAGTGAAACTTTCGATCTGGCGATACTAGACCTTGGCCTGCCACGTATTGATGGTCTCGAAGTACTCAGACGCCTGCGTGACAGTGGCTCCAATCTGCCGGTGCTGATCCTGACCGCGAGAGATGCCACCGAAGACCGCATCGCCGGACTGGATGCCGGCGCTGATGACTACCTGATCAAGCCATTTGACCTGGCAGAGTTGAAAGCCCGTTTACGAGCGCTTCTGCGGCGCAGTGCCGGCCGTGCACAATCGTTGATCGAACACGCCGGCATCAGTCTGAACCCGGGTACTCAGCAAGTCAGCTACAAGGGGCAGCCAGTCGCCCTGACACCGAAGGAATACCAGCTGCTACACGAATTGCTTTCTCCTGCGGGCCGGGTGATGACGCGTGATCATCTGATGCAACTGCTATACGGCTGGAATGAGGAAGCCGAAAGTAACACCCTGGAAGTACACATTCATCACCTGCGCAAGAAGTTCTCCAGCGGTTTGATTCGCACGGTCCGTGGCGTCGGTTATTTGGTGGAGGAGCGTCAATGACCTCGATCAGGCGTCGCACCCTGACCCTGATCATTGGCCTGATGCTGGCGGGTATTGCCGTGATCAGCGTGCTCAACCTGCACGACAGCAACCATGAAATTGCCGAAGTCTATGATGCCCAGTTGGCGCAAAACGCTCGCCTGTTACAGGGCATCATGCGCATGCCCATGGCGAGCATAGAACACGCTGATCTCTATCAGGCCTTTAACCAGGCCCTGAGTGAGGCGGATCCGAGGGTCGATGGGCATCCCTATGAAACCAAGATTGCCTTTCAGGTCTGGAACATTAATGACGAAGTGCTGGTACACACGGCCAGTGCACCATCGTTCAGCGCACCGCCACGAAAACCGGGCTTCAGCGATATAGTCGATTTGAACAACCGCCACTGGCGCGCTTTCCTGCTCGAGGATAAACAGAACAAATTGCGCATCTGGGTGGGCGAGCGAGACGATGTGCGGTCAGATCTGGTTGACCGAATCGTACGCCACACGTTGTGGCCCAATATTTTGGGCAGTTTGATGCTGGCCGCCATGATCTGGTTGGCCATCGGCTGGGGATTGAAGCCTTTGGTCAACATGGCTGCAACGCTGCGAGCGAGGCATCCCGGCTCACTCGAGCCCTTGCAGTTGACACCACTACCGACCGAGCTTGAGCCGATGCAGGCAGCCCTCAACCGAATGCTCGCGCAGATTCAGGAAGTCATGGGGCGTGAGCGACGTTTCATCGCTGACGCCGCCCACGAAATGCGCACACCACTCGCCGTGCTGAGGGTGCATGCGCAGAACCTGATGGAGGCGGGGAGTGAGCAGGAGCGTCGTGCATCGCTTGAGCACTTGATTGCCGGCGTGGACCGTACCAGTCGGCTGGTTAATCAATTACTCACGATGGCTCGTATCGAGCCACAAGGAAGAACGCAGCCACCTGCACCGATTGACCTGGCAGCCACCGTCCGCGAGAGCCTGGTCCAGTTGACCCCCTGGTTGTTGAGCAAGGATCTGGAACTGGTTTTCGATGTCAGCGACGACATTGGCCTTGTAAGAGTCGACCCAGCAGCCATCGATATTGCCTTGAACAATCTGGTCACCAACGCGGCGAATTTTTCCCCGCTTCACGGACTTGTCACCGTGAGGCTGAGTAAAAAGGAAATTGGCTACGAACTTTCTGTCGAGGATGAAGGACCGGGTATCGATGAGGGGGATCGCGATCGGCTCTTCGAGCGTTTCTACAGTCGCGGAAATGATCAGGGCGCGGGGTTGGGCCTGACCATTGTTCAGGCCATTGCCCATCGATATGGTGGGCAGGTCAGCCTCGAGAATCGCGTCCCCAAAGGATTGCGCGCTACTTTGGAAATTGGTCGCTCAGACCGTTAGAAACGGATTGCTGCCTATCGCTAACAGCAGCAATCGGTTCATCTTTCGATATGGGCAGCACATCCGAGCACATTCTGTATCAGGTGCCGTGCTGCGTTCTGGCGGTTTAGATCGAATTGGATACGAGTGGAATCGGGACTATTTGAGCTTCCAGTATTTCTGCATTTCCAGAAACAGAAAGGAGGCGGTCCAAGTGATGAGCACCAGCCCGGTCAGGGCTTGCAGGCCGGTCAGGTACTTGAGGTGGCCCACCGGTGATATATCGCCGAAGCCGATTGTCGTGTAGGTCGTGAAGGAAAAGTAAGCGCAGTCCATGAGAGAACCGTCGAAATTACCTGTCAGGCTCCCCCATTTCCCGGAGTGCACCATCAGGTAGTAAACCATGGCGAAGCACCAGACCTCTATCACATGGGCCAGGAGGGCGCCGAATACCCCAACGACGATTCTGAAGCGGCTCCACAGCTTGAGCCGGGGCAGCCAATCATTCAGACGTAACAGACATTCGTAGTGGATTACTACGGCGATGATGACCACCAGCGTATTGATCAGGGTGACTGCCAGCATGGCAAATCTCCAGCGATAGGGGCGATGGTGAATCAGAGTATTTCTACACCAAGAAACCGGAAACTCGTTGAGCTGAATCAACAACGTTTTAAGTAATCGAAAGCCAGTCGTTCCGTTAACGATAGCTGCTGATTAGTTGATAAAAGTCAGGTCTCCCACGGCATAACGCCAAATAATCGAATTGCTGCTTTCCAGTCGCAACAAGTCGACAGGACGATTATGGAAACGTACTTGTTCGTCCAGGTGGGTTTGCACTCAGGCAGGTTTCAGGGCGAGGTATGTGATGCTCAAACTCAAACGCATTCTATTAATAGCCCCCAGCGAAATGACCCTGAGCCTCCAAGTGTGTGTAAATGGAGAAGCGTAGACCTATATCCGAAATTCGATCTGCGAAGCTATATGTTTGTTTACTGGATGCGATTTTCCCCGCGAACCCACAGCGATATCATTTTTTTTGAGTGGCCGCTCCTGGCCGATCTCTGCCCTTCACGAAGGGCGGCTTTGGGTCCAGGCTGTGTGAAAACGCACTGAATACGTCGAAAACTAAGAGCTACGGGCTTTGCCTGAGAAACCAGCAGTCGGAAGCGCGAATTACCCTAGTCAGCTACAAAGGTGTTCCTAATTGCTGTTTGGGCCGTGCCAGCGGCCCAAACAGTCGCTCATGGACGGCCGTTCTCTGTCGGAAAAGGCTAGGCGCCGCGCAATGCTAACAATAGCTAACGTGCCGACACGTTGGCCAAGCGCTAACACCAAGGATTCGGTTATCGCCGGTAGCCAATTCGATGTTAGTTCTATTACGTTCTGGTGCTGGCATCCACGGCACCGGCAAGCCAGCAGCAAGCGCCGTGTATGCCCTCATGTATGCCTTGACGAGGCACGCCCTACAAAACCCATACAACCCGGGCATCACAGCCTCCAGTTCAAACGACGCCTGGTTGTAATGAGAAAGCCTCAGGCCGTTAGGTCTGGGGCTTTTTTTTGGTGCTCAAAAGCTGGGCGCCTTAATCACCCATGCCGTTTTTTTCAAACAGTCGGACGATGTCTCTCGCGCCATGCAGAACGCGCTCGACCATGATATCGACGCCCTCCACGCTGTAGAAAATCAGATAACGACCATGGGTAATCATTCGCAATCCCTTGGCACAATCATCCTTTGGAACACCCAGGTTCGGCTGATCGATCAATCGCGAGCACTGCAAACGCAACTCGCCAGCGCATCAAGCTCGGCGAACACGGTTTCGGCAGCGATGGCCGGACGGGGATCATTGCGGCTTGCTGCAATGGCTTCCCGAAGTTCTGCGGCATGCAGCCGATCCAGCAGCTGTTGATAGGCAGCATGGGGTAATAGATACGCAGCAGGACGGTTGTGGTTGAGCACGGCAACAGGCTCCGAACCCGCTTGCTCGATCACCGTACTCGGGCTGCGTTTGAGCTCGGTAATGCTGACCGAACGGCTTGCGAGTAGCTGTTCCATGACGGCTCCAATGGTACGAAAAAAAGTACTTTATAGTGCTCGATTGCTGGCATGGTGGTCAACGAACACCTGACCAGTGCGATGCCAACCCACAAAAAAACCGCCTAAGCGGTTTTTTCATTCTGTCGTCCAGTCAAACTCGTCGTATTCATCATCGTCATCGTCTTCGTCGTCCTCGAAAATTTCCTCTTCCAGGTCGTCGTCTTCAACAATGGCTTCTTCCGGCTGATTCAGCAGAAAGTCCTTACGGCTCTCGGTAATGGCTCGCCGTAGTTCTTCGCCCTTTTGCGGGCAGTTGAGCATTTGGGCGATGCGGTCGATTTTTTTTGCCACGGCATCCTCCAACGCATCGGCTATGGCCCGATAGTGCGCGTTTTCGGGCCGTAATGCCAAATCGCCGGGCTGGGGTCAGATCGTTCTGAATATTCGTCAGCGGTGGTAACGGCGCACCACGCTGCTGTTTTTCAACACATGGCCTTTGATTTTTTCCAGAAACTGCGCACGGGTCAGGCCGGCGGGCAAGGCCTCTGGCGCCAGGTCCAGGGCGTAGAGCTGGATGATGTAGTGGTGAGCGCTGTCGCCAACGGGCGGGCAAGGGCCGATGTAACCGGTGGTGCCTTTGCTGTTGGTGCCGGCCACGCCTTCCAGCGCAGATTTGGCGCCGACGCCGGATGCAATCTGATGCGTGCCGGCCTTGATGCCGTAATGCACCCAGTGATCGACGCCCTGGCCTTTCTGGCCGTCCGGGTCGTGCATGACGATGGCGTAGCTGAGGGTGCCTGTCGGGCCGGGGTTCCAGCTCAGTGCCGGGGAAACGTTGTGTCCGCCGCAGCCCGGGGCATCGCTGGCGGCGGCCGAGGCGAACAAGCGGTCATCCGAGACACCCGGAATGCTCAGGGTGAAACGCTCTTGCGCGGCGTGTGCCGGTAACTGCACGCAAAAGGCAACTGCTACGGCCGCGAGCCAAGGGTTCAAAGAGGTCAATCGGATCATACCGGAGCACCTTGTGCATGTGGGGCCGTGGGCGGCGTGCAGACTATAGCCGGAGCGTTCACGCCGTGGCAGTGGCTTATGGATGAACCTCGTAATCTGCGCCAGACTCATCATTGAAAGGTATGTCTGGAGAGCGATCATGACTCTGCATCGCGTTGCGAATTTCGCCGATGTGCCCGAAGACCGGGGCATGGAAGTGCAGGCCGGAGACAGCAAAATCCTCCTGCTACGCGCCGGCGATCAACTGCGTGCCTATCAGGGCGATGGCCTGTGAGCAAGACCGGGCAATGGCGATGCTTGTCGAACGGATGAAACAGCCGCTGTCGCTGGATCAAGCGTGGCGGCTGATTCGAGACCTTCCCTAGGCGGACGTGAGGGGCGCTTGCTTATCGTCTTTGTCGGCCGGCAAGCGAATCACTCGCGGATGTGCCAGTGGCGCCAGACGCTCAGGTAACTGCTGTGCCGTGACGGGGAAGAAGTGCGTGACCACGCGACTGACATCCCCTTCCTGATCGTTGTGGATGGTCATGGAGCCGGACGTGCGCAGCTTTTTGAGCCGCTCACGGGTCAGATTGAAGGTCTCGCTCAAATCAAGATCATCCACCACCGGTGCCGGCAAACGGCGCTGGAGAAAGCTCTTGCTTTTACGGTGCTGGTAACGCGCCCAGGAAATCAGGATCACCGCGTTCAACGCCGCCACCCAAAAATAAATCTGCAACGTACCGAGCGCATTGAACACCGAACCATCGAGGCGCGGCCCCGCGTGGGTGTCGATCAATGGCCAGAGCCCGCGTATCAGCAAATAGAGCAGTCCGATCCAGGCCAGCACCGTGAAAAAAACATCGATCACGACCCAAACAAGATTCCGCTGAGTTCGGATGATTTTCATTTGGCGTCCTCCTTTTCATCGCTCAGCGGCTTGATGCCTCGGTCAGGACTCACCCAGCGTGCACGTTTCTGATTTTGACTGAACAGCACCTTGGGGAAGCTGACGAGCGTGGTGAGCAAACTGATCAGCCAGAACACCAGCGGATACCAGATCACCCAGAACATGGTTTTCCACAGGCCTTTTTCGTATCGGCGGTCGATCAGAATGCTGACCGCGAACTGGAACAGGCAGACGGTCGCCAGCAGCAACCCGGTAAAGGCCGGCGGCAACAGGTGATCGACGGCAATCGAGGACGGCATTTCGACAAACTTGCCCATCGCCCAGAAGATGATCGATAGCAGGAAGGTAAACGCCCAACCGGTGGACAGGCAGTATTCGAACAGCAGCGGCCAAAGGTAGCGGTGACGGTATTGCCAGATTCCGCGAATGTTCTTGAACAGCACTTCGGCGCCACCCTGGGCCCAGCGCAGTCGCTGCTTCCACAGGCCCGCCAGGGTTTCCGGCATCAGGATCCAGCACAGTGCACGGGGCTCGTAAAAGATGCTCCAGTGGTCCAGTTGCAGTTTCCAGCTGATGTCGATGTCTTCGGTGATCATGTCCGGGCTCCAGTAGCCAACCCGGTGCAGCGCCGTACGACGGAAAGCGACGATCACCCCGGAGACGGTAAAGATCCGACCGAACACCCGTTGAGTGCGTTTGATCAAGCCGATGATGGAAGAGAACTCGCCGACCTGGACACGCCCCACCAACGTCGAGCGCGTGCGAATCCGCGGGTTGCCGGTCACGGCGCCGAGGCGCGCGTTGTCGAGCATGGGCGCAACCAGATAAGCCGCCGTGTTCGGCGCCAGCAGTGCATCACCATCGATACACACCAGATACTCGCTGCGCGCCGCAATGGCGCCCATGCGCAGAGCGACTGCCTTGCCCTGGTTCTCCGCCAGGTGCACCACGCGCAGACGCGGATCCTGCTGCGCCAAGGCATCGAGCACGGCAGCGGTGTTGTCACTGGAGCCGTCGTTGATCGCAATGACTTCGATATTCGGGTAATGCTGCGCCAGTGCCGCTTGAATGGTGTCGGCCGCGTTTTCGCCTTCGTTGTAGCAAGGAATGAGGATCGAAATCAGCGGCTCGCCTTCAAGCGGCGGCGGCAGCGTGTCGTCTTCCCACGGCCAGTGCCGCTCCCAGTGCAGCCAGAAATACAGGCCACCGGCGATCCACAACCCGGACATGAACAATGGGTAGAAGAACACGAAGTCCATCAGGAATTGCCCGGTCAGCAGGAAGATCAGTCCGAGGGGAACCCCAAGGACGATCGCCAGCACCAGCATGGCCAAAAGTCTGTCCAGCATGTTATGGATTCCACTTGTTGGAGAGTGCGGGCCGCACGGTTTTCAGGTCCGGCAAGTTGTCGAGGAAGTTGTCCGGGTAGTAGCCGAAACTGGTAGCGCCCTGACGCTTGAGAACGCCCATCCACTCGGCCAACTGCTGGCCGTCGATGTCGGCGTCGGTCTGCTGGGTCCAGTCCCGGGCTTGCAGTTCGAACACGGTGCGATTGAGCGCGCCGGGACGGGATTTGACCGTGGCGACCAACGATTCCAGCCAGGGCCCGGATTGCTCCCGGGTCTGTTTTTCCATGAACGGCATGGCCATCGGCGCCGTCCAGTCGTAGGTCTGCAGGAAGTCGTCGAGGTTCTGCGCAAACCACGCTTCGCTCTCGGGATTGAGCATCGGCTCGGCGAAGATGTTGCGCGCGGTCATCACCTGCGGGCCACGGATGGCCCGGACCTTGGCCGTGAGTTCCTGGGTGAAGTCGATCAGGTACCGACTCTTGAAACGGGTCCAGCGTTGCATCGTGGCCGGGTCCGCACGCAGGGCGGCCATCGAGCCCGGCAAGCCGTTGGCGGCATAGACCTTCAGCGCTTGCGGGCCGGCGTCTTCGAAGTCCGACAGCACCGCGTCATCGTGATAGAGGATGCCGTCGACCGACGTCAGGCGCGCCACGTCTTCGTAGATTTCGCCGATGATGCGCCGCACGTTCGGATCGAACGGCGACAGTCGCTTGTACTGGTCCGGATCAACCGAAGTGGTGCCGGTTTTCGGGTCCCAACGGGTCACCCGTGGCAGCTTCGAATCGAGGGCAAAACTCAGCACCGGCATCCACGCAAAGACTTTGACGTTGGCCCGGGTGCGCAGTTGCCAGGCCACGCGATCGAAGATGTCGGCGGCCACCGGCAGGTGACGGTTGGGGAAGTACAACTTGTGCACCAGGCCATCGCCGGCCGGGTCGGCGAAGGCTTGCAGGAACACCGTGTTGGCGCCCATGTCGGCCATGCGCTGGATCAGTTTGCCGAGGTTGATTTCCTGTTGCGCGGGGTCAGGGTCGTAGACGTTGTCGAGGTCCACATGCACCACGCGCATCGATGATTCGGCCTGCACAGACACGATGCTGTTGGCGAAGTGTTCGCCGTCCGGGTCCGATGCCACCAGAAACCGCGGGCTGCTCATCAGGTTGTCGAGCGCGTCGAGACCGTCATCCAGGGTCAACGCCATCTGATAACCCTGTTCGTCGACCACCGCCAGCGAGGTGCCGTCCGCCATTCCGTATGGCCAGACCCAAACACGTGGCTTGTAGCCGGTGGCCTTGCGGATTTTCTCCGAGATGGCCGCAACGTCGGTGCGAATTCGCTGCTGAAATTCAGCCTCGGTTTCGTAGCGGCCAGTCGTCGCGTCGTACCGGCGCGTGGCGGCGGCCGGTTGCAGGTTGCCCTGCGGGTTGGCCAGCACACCTTTGTGATTGGCGTCGGTGTGCGCAGCGATTTCCACCAGACCCGACTTGGAGACTTCCCGGACCTGATCCCAGGTCAGGAAGTCCGAACGCTGGCGCGGCGTCCCGGCGAAATCCACCGGTTGGTTCAACGGTGTGTCGACCCAGGACCCGACCGGCGCCAGCAAGGCATGCCAGTTGTAGGCGCGCAGCACCGGCATCACGCGGGTATAGAAGCTTGAATAACCGTCGTCGAAACTCAGCAGGATCGCTTTGGGCGGCAACGCCGGCCCACCGCTGCGCGCGGCCATGATCTGGTCGACGGTCACCGGTTTGTAGTTGTTCTCCCGCAGCCACGCCAGTTGCTCGATCAGGCGTTCGGTGCGCACTGCCACCACCGCCTGGTCCGGGTCGCGGTCTTCGACATCGTGGTAGGCAATGCCCAGCACATGGCTTTTCGGCCACGGGGTTTCGCTGGCCGAAACCGGGCGCTCGGACGGTGGCACAAAAGCAGGTGCCTGCTGGGCGCAGGCGCTGATCAACAGCGCTCCCAGCAGGAGGATGAAACGCGAGAAAAAAGGCATCTTCAAACTCTTCTAGAAGCGGTAAGTGAGGTCGACGAGCAGGCGCAGATCGGTTTCGCTATCTCCGTCGTAGGGCCGGTTGATCACGCTCAACAGGCCGCCCACTTCGAATACGTCGTTCCAGGCATAACGCTGGCCGTAACCGAGCAGCGCCATGCCGCCGGTGCCGTGATCACGCTGGCTGTAAGTACCCGCGCCCGCCTGGAACTGCTGGCTCCAGGCCGTTTCGTAGCGGTGGTACAGCACGTGATTGACGTTCACGGTCGGCAGCACGCTGAAATCGGATTTCGGGTTGAAGTACGGCACGTCGTCGGACATGGAGTTGTGGCTGCTGCCGACCTCCAGCCCGACATCGACCTGCAGGCCCGGCGCGCTGTAGACACCTTCACGACCGGTGACCAATGCTTCGACCCGGTTGTTGCCATCACTGAAGTGCGAGGGGCTGACCGCCAGTTTCCACTCGCGGCTTTCGTTAGCCCGCCAGCGAATGAAACCGCTGCCGCCGTTGGCCGTGATGTCGCTGTTCAAGGCTCGCAACGGCGTAGCGGCCGAGAAGTACTCAAGACTGCCACCGTACTGCCAGTGATCGTCGATATCCCGGGCAATGGCCAGGCGCGCACCCTGCTTGCTGCCAAATCCGTAGGAATGGTTGGAGACTTCCGCTTCGAGGGTCATGTCGCGGGTGCGCCGCTCCAGGCCGACCCGCTGGAAACGATGATGACCGGTACCTTCCTGGAACTCACCGGTGGCGTAACCGGCACCGGCAAACACGCGCCAGTCTTCGTTGATCGGCGGGCTGTAGAGGGTGGTTTCGATGCCGAAATCACGGCTGCCGTTGACTGCGCCGGCATCGTTGTCGTTATCACCGCCATAGCTTTTACCGCTGTAGGTTTCTACGCGCAGTTCAGCCATGTCGTGGACTTCACGCTGACGCGCCAGGCGCTGCACCTGACGGTTGTCCGGGAAGCGTGCGACCACATCGTCGGTCAGCGCGTCCATCTGCCGCCATTCCTGCAAATCCATGGCGGTGTGGGCCTGGCCGATTTCCAGCCCGACATCCCGCGGGGCCATGCTCTCGGTTTCCTTGAGCTGGTTCTCGGCACGCCGTGGCCAGTCCCGCGCCAGGTACAAATCGGCCTGGGCGAGGCGTAAACCGGTGTTGCCCGGTGCCTGATCCACCAAGGCCTTTAACTGTTCTTCGCCATGGGGTAAATCGGAGCCGTAAGTGCCGGCCTGGGCCGCCAGTTGCTGGGCGTCCATCCATGCGTCGTTGGGGTTGCCCACCGGCAAACCCTTGAGTTCAATACGCGGGTTCTGGGATTTGGCCAGGTCATCGGCGACTTTGCGTGCCTCTTCGGCCTTGTCGCTTTCGAGCAGCGAGTAGTAGAGCGCGGTGCTGTCTTCAAGACGGTCACCGGCATCAGCATCCGGCGCCGTCAACACCTGTCGATACAACTCGGTCGAGGTTTCCGGCTGACGCTGGTCCAGGTAGGACGACGCCACCCAGCGCAATGCATAGGTCGGAATCTTCACGCCTTCGGCGAGCAGTTTCTGATACTCGGAAATCACATCGGCGGTGCGCGCACGGGCCTTGAGCGCACCCATGCGGTCAATGCGCCAACGCACGACATCGTCGTGAGCGGCTGGATCGGCTGACCAGGTGGCAATCAACTTGTCGTAGTCGGCCAACGCGCGGTCAGCGATCACGTAGCGTTCTTTTTCGCTGCGGGTAGCCAGTTCGGCTAATCGCACGCGCTCGGCGGCCAGGTCACCTTCGAGGCGGCGCAGCGTGACCGGGTCAATCAGTCCCGGCCGTTGATTGGCCAGGCGCAAGGCCGGTTCCGGCAGCCGTACACGTTGCAGCGCATTCACGTATTCACGGGCGACTTCCGGTTTGCTGCCGGCGCGCATGAAGGCCTGATCGTATTCAAACAGCGAGTCGTACGGGTTGCCGGCGCGGGCCAAGGCGTAGCCCAGGGCGAGGCGGCGGGACGCGTCATCCGGTTTGGCCGCGACCAATGCGCGAGCACGGATGACGGCCTCCGCGGGTTTGCCGGCATCGGCCTGGGTCAACGCGAGGCCCAACTGCAGATCCGGGTTTTGCGGCTCGAGGGCCAGCGCCTTGTTGTACACCTGGATCGCCGAGTCCCAACGTTTGAGATTGCGATAGGCGCGCGCAGTGGCGGTCAGTGCCTGAACCGGCAGCACCCGGTTATGGCCCTGGGTTTCATAGACCGACACTACTTCAACGTCGAGCCCAGCCCAACTGGCAATCTGCAGGTGATCGCTGATCTGGCCGGTGGTGGCCTGATTCGCCGGGACCTGACGCAATGTAGTCAATGCAGGCGTGTAGTTCCCCGCCCGGGCGTCGAGCACGCTTTGGTCGTAGGGTGTGTTGGCGACCGCCAGCACCGGCCAGAGCAACTGACCGCAAACGACAACGCGAAGCAAAGGGCGCAAGCCGCTTCGCAAAAAGGGACCATCAAAACTCGGCATTCGTCAGTATCCTTACATGGCCAGCCGGGCTCACAGCGTCCCTTGCCAACTCGTATCGAAATGGTCGGTTTTATCTGACCGACTCACTTCAGGCAGGGGCATTTTGCACACAAACGCACGTCACAATTGAGAACACAATAATTGTTCAGATTCATGACGTGTCAACTCAACGCTGCTTGTTCCAGGTCAAATGCCAGACAGCAAAACGCCCGGCCTGCGCATCGCGCAAAGGTCGGGCGTGGCTTTGTGAAACGCGGTTTTACTGGACTTGCCCAGCACCCGCGAACTTGCTCATCAGGAAGTTGGCGAACTCTTCAATGGTCATTTTCTGGCCGTTGAAATCCACCTGATTGTTGGCGTAATGCAGCTTCGTGACGATGTCATTACCGTCCAGTTTCGCCAATTGCGAGCCCACTGCCATGCTGCTGAACATGTCCGCCGTGGCGGTCGCCTGATCGGCAATCAGCTTGGCATCGGTCTGGCCGTCGATTTGCGATTGCACGGTGAGTACATCCACCAGCATCGGCTTGGACACCTTCAGATTGAAGTCCAGCAATGCGATCAGCTGTCTGACCAACTGGTCTGTCGGCAGATCGATGGCCTTAGGTTTGGTCAGGTCGAGCACCAGGCTGGCGCGGCTTTCGCCGTTGGCGGTGTTGAGCGAAAGGTTTTCCAGGGCAAGCTGCGGACCGGCCGCCAGAAGGTTTTCCAGGCTGGATTTAAGCTGCGCTTCTTCCGCTTCGGTCAGCTGCATTTCCGGTACCGGCAGGCCAACCGCCTCTGCTTCGGCGGCGGCTCTTTCGTACGGTTGCACCTTGGTTTGATAGATCTGCATCAACGTCATGGTGGCCGGGATGTCGAGGTTTTTCAGGCTCACGGCCAAGGCGCCAGAACCGATGGGCTTACCGTTCAGGGAAACTTCGCCCACCTTGTAATCGGCACGCCCGGAAGCGCTGGTGCCCGACTCGGCGGTGTGGTTTTTCATCTCGAATTTCTTGAAGTCCAGCACCGACTGTTTCACGCCAAAGGTCGACTTGCCGCTGGCCAGCTCCAGAACGTTCTCGCCGCTGTAAAAACCGTAGGTGCTTTTGGTCAGGTTGCTGGCCAGGGTCAGGCCGTTCAATTCGATTTGCACCGGCGACTGATCTTCGGCAACGGTGGTCACCTTCAGACTGTCCATGTAGCCGTCGGCCTTGACCTTCTTCGCCTGGGCACTGGCAGAGACATCAATGTTCAAGCCGGAGAACTTCATGCTCGACTTGTCATCCAGCGCCATTTCCAGTGGCTTCAATTCGAGGGTGCCGTTGGTGGAGTTGTCGTAACCGATGTTGACCACGCCGGTCATCGGCGATTTGTCCTTGGCGGCGGCAAACCACTTCTCGGTAAGCGGGGTCTTTTCCAGTTCGTAATGACTGGTCGCCATGACCGGCAACCACTTCAGCGATACCAGGCGCGAGAAAGGCAGCGGACCGTGTTCGATGCGATCGACAAACAGCAACTCGACCGGTGTTTCACCGAACATTTCCCCCTCGCCCTTGAGGCGGTAGTGCGCGGTGCTGCTGAATACATGACGTTCCAGCGAGACCAGCTCCAGCGACGCGGTGCCGTTGGAACCGACCATGGCCGCTTGCAGTTCCTTATTGGCATCGGTAATCGAGGTGTTCAGTACGCTTTCGAGCTTGCTGCCGGTGAACCACGCGCCGCCTGCACTGATGGCGCCAATGGCTACAACAATTCCCAGAAGCACGCCTGCTGATTTATTCATGTATGACCCGTCAATGTCCGTTGTTGAAAGTGTCGTCTTCCCTGAACCCATGACGGGTAGCGGTCGCGACTGTGCTGAAAGTGCGATGGAGATTAGCATCAGGCACGACGGACGGCCCAATGATTAAAGGTGAAAGAGTGTCTTTGGGTATGAGGTCTGTTTTGTCAGGAAAGATCGCAGCCTTCGACAGCGCCTACAGGGAATGACGAAAATTCCGTAGGCGCTGCCGAAGGCTGCGATCTTGATGCGCTCAGGAATATTGGACTTCGATCTCGTCGAGTTGATGATCAAAACTTTTCAGCCTCGCGGTCCAGGTATAAACCAGCACCTCGAAATCCCGATTGATCACCGCCCCGCCCGTCACTTCCCCACGCGGGTCGCAGAAATCCAGTTGATAGCGTTCACGGGCCATGGCCGTGGCGACATCGGCCAGTTCCCGGGCATTGCTGAGCCAGTGTCGGCCGTCGTCAGCGATTTGTTTGTCCAGTTCAAGGCACTGCTTTTTCAGAGTTTCGAGGCTTTTCTCCAGCGGCGTACCGGTCAGTTCACCCATGACCTCCTGAAACGTGCGCCCCGGTTGCCAGTAGCTGCCCCAGAAATAGCGGTCGAACACCGTTTCGACACGGCGCAGCGCAACCTTGGTGTCCCAGATCAGCACCAGGGTCTTGCCTTGTTCGAGTTGTCTTTTTTTGACGCGATGCGTCTGGATGGACGCCCAGGCCACCACCGCGACGGACATCACGGCGATCAGTGCGACGGCACTGTCGAGAAACACCAGCGCCTTGTCGATCTGATGGGCCAGCATGATGCCGTAGAAATAGGTGGCCGTGAGCAGCACCAGCGCCACGACAGCGCACCAGAAGCCGAGAGCATAAGGGTTTTTCATTATTGGTTTTCCCCTGACCTGCGCGAGCCTTGTGTGAAGCAAGAGCCCATTGCACAGGGCGCCACTCCATCACTTCAAAGCATAGCAACGGCCTCAGGGTTTGCCGGAGTTCGACGCTTGCGTTCGTCCGCTTTCCCAACCGCCGCCCAAGGCGAGGAACAAATCGATCTGGCTCATGGCCACCTGGGTGTTCGCGGCGGCCAGTTGCGCCCGCACATCGGTGTAGGTGCGAGTGGCTTGCAGGTCGGCCAGGAACGACGCGCGGCCAGCCTGGAAGAAACGGTGCGTCTGATCGGCGGCCAATTGTGCCGATTGCTCGGCATCCGCCAGCGCATCGCGCCGTTGCAGCAACGCGGAGTACTGCGCCAGACCGGTCTGGGTCTCGCGAATGGCGTTGAGCACCACCCCATCGAAATGCGCCAGCGTCGCCTGGGTCACCGCTTCGGCTTCGCGGATTTTCGCCCGGGCGCCGTTGGTCGGGACGGTCCAGGTCAGCGACGGCCCGAAGCCCCAGCGGTTGGTGGACGGTTCGCCGAGGTTATCCAGGATACCGACGGTGCCAACGGTCGCGCCGATGCTGATGTCGGGGTACAACTGGCCGGTGGCGACGCCGATGGTGGCGGTCGCGGCAGCCAGGCGTCGCTCGGCTTGCCGTACGTCCGGTCGACGTTTGAGCAACGCGGCGCCATCACCCACCGGCACCAGTTGCACGATTTTTGGCAATTCGGCGCAGGTCGCCGTGCCGGCCGGCAGTTGATCCAGCGGCTTGGCCAGCAACATCGACAAACGGTACAGACCCGCCTGACGCGCCGCTTCATAGCGCGGCATGTCGGCGCGCAAGGATTTGAATTGGGTTTGCGAGCGAGTGACCTGGGTTTCATCGCCACGGCCGGCATCGCGCAGGCGCTGGATCAGCGTGGTGCTCTGGGCTTGCAGGTCGAGGGAGTGCTGGGCAATTTCCCGCTCCTCATTGGCCGCACACACTTGGGTGTAGGCACGGACCACGTCGGCCACCAGGGTGATGCGTGCCGTATCGGCGGCGGCCTGGGTCGCATCGGCGTTGGCCTTGGCCGCTTCGATGCCGCGTTGCAAGGTACCGAACAGATCGAACTGGTATGACGCGCTGATGCCGATATCGCCGATGTTGGCCACCGGCACTTTTTCCGGCTGCAGGAACGCTTCGCCTGACTCCTGCAAACGCTGGGCGCCCATCTTCACGCCGCCACTCCAGCCACCCGCCGCCTCGGCCTGATCGACCTGAGCGCGAGCCCGCAGCAGACTGGCCGCCGCCACGCGCAAATCGGTGTTGGAGGCCATGGCCTGCTGCACCAACTGGTCGAGCCGCGGGTCGTGGTACAAGCGCCACCAGTCACCCGGGACAGGCGCCGACACCACCGCTTTAGCATCTTGCGCCAGGTTGCCCTGCAGGTCATCGCGGTGGACGGAGGCCTCTTCGGGCAAGTGATAATCCGGCCCGACCACCTGGCACGCCGACAGCAACAGGCCTAAACCGGCCACCGCCAAACCCGAGGCCTTGCTCATTGCGCAGGCTCCCGGTTCTTGTCGTCGATGATCGATACCGTCGCGGTACGTCCGGCGATCATGCGGAAATCCGCTGGCACATCGTCGAAGGCGATTCGCACCGGAATTCGCTGCGCCAGGCGCACCCAACTGAACGCCGGATTAACGTTGGGCAGCAGGTTGTTGCCGCTGGTGCGGTCGCGGTCTTCGATACCGGCGACGATGCTTTCCACATGCCCGCGCAGGCGCGCATTGTCGCCGACCACCCGGATGTCGACGCTCTGGCCGACATGAATGCCATTGAGTTTGGTTTCTTCGAAATAGCCGTCGATGTGGAACGAATTGCTGTCGACCACCGACAACACCGGCCGCCCGGCGCTGACAAACTCCTGGGTACGCGGTGCGCGGTCGTTGACGTAGCCGTCCACCGGGCTGCGGATCACCGAGCGGTCGAGGTTGAGCTGGGCGCTGTCCACCGCCACTTGGGCTTCCATCAATGCAACCTGTGCGCGAGCGACCTTAGACTGACTTTCCTCAAGCTGCTCGCCCGGCACCAGATTGCCCAGGCCCTTGTTACGCTTGGCTTCGCGTTGAGCCTGGGCCAGGGTTTCTTCACGATCGGCGACCGCCGCTTTCGCCTGACGCAGGGCCAGTTTGAAACGGTCCGGATCGATGCTGAACAGCACCTGGCCACGCTTGACCATTTGGTTGTCGCGCACATCCACTTGCTGGATCAGCCCGGAGACATCCGGCGCGATCTGCACGACGTCGGCACGGATGTGCCCGTCGCGCGTCCAGGGCGCGAACATGTAATACATGACCATGCGCCAGACCACGACAACGGCAAGGCTCACGATCAACAGGGTCAGCACCACGCGACCCAGGGTCAGAAACGGTTTTTTCATGTCATCAGGTATCGACTGAGTGAATCCACGGCGCCCAGCAGCACGGCGTAGAGAGCCACGTTGAACAATGCCCGGTGCCAGACCAGACGGTAAAAGTGCAGGCGCGTCAGCACCCCGTGCACCAACAGGTAAATCACGTACGTAATGCCCATCAGCACCAGCAGCGTGGGCAGGAACACCCCGCTGATATCCAGATCACCGATCATAAAGGCGCTCCATCGATGCCATGGGGAAGCGGTTCTTCGGGCTCGGCGGCGCCGACAAACTCAACACCGGGCAGCAATGCCAGACGCAGACCACTCAAGGCGTGCAGCAAGTGCCGACGGGTTTCATCATCGCCGGCACCGCCAAGCGCGCGGCGGGTGCGGTCGAGGGTCATGAGCAACGGGCTAGGCGCCTGCAACCGCTCGCCGGCCTTGAGACACGCCTTGAAGTATTCGCCGACCTCGGCCACCACCTGACGCAGCAACACCTGCGGCGCACCGGAAACACGTGGCGAATAGGCCAGCAAGTCCAGCAGATTCAGCGCCACCCGCACTTCGCGCAGTGCGATGCCGGTGTCCTGGCCGGTCATGGCCAGACGCGGCAAATGCTGCATCAATCGGTCGAGCATCTGCACACCCAACTGCCGGTGTTCGGCCAGGGTGGCCGGCTCGGCAAGGCTGACGATGTCGCGCCAGCTGAAACGGGTCAGGCGTTTGGCCGCGTATTCCGCACCAAACGGTCGGGAAATGAGGGTCCAGATGAACGCGAACAACAAGCCCATGGGGCCGGCAAGATTCGAGTTGGCGAAACTGAGAAAGTCCGCGTCGTAAGCCCCCTGAATACTGATGAAGGACGAGGTGTTGACCAACGTCAGCAGCATGCCCAGGTAAAACTGCGGCTTGACCGTCAGTGTCCCCACGCAGATGAAGGGGACGGCGAACGCCAACACCAACATCGGAAAATCATGCAGGTTGGGCAGGACCAGAAACAGGTAAAGACTGGCGAACACCACCGACAACGCCGTCCAGAAAAAGAACCGGTAGATCTGCGGCGCCGGGTCATCCATCGAGGCGAAGAAACTGCACGCCACCGCAGCCAGAATCACCGCGCTGCCACCATCGGTCCAGCCGAGCAGAATCCACAGCACCGAGGCGACAATGATCGCCGTGACGGTGGACGCGGCGGAATAGAGCATCAGCCCACGATCCAGAAACGGCGTCAGTCGCCCGAGACGCCAATGCCGATACACCGCCCGCCAGTTGTCCTGGCTCTCACACTGAATCGCGAATTGCAGGCTGCGGCAGTCCTGCCACAAGTCGACCCACTCGCCGAGGCGGTAAATGGCGTTGGAGAACAGCAACTGCTTGCGATCCTCCAGCACGTGCGGCTCGGGTTGCAGGGCTTCGAGCTGGTCTTTCAGGGCACGCCAGCGCTCGAGGTCCGCATCGTTGTGATCGAGCCATTCAGTGGCCGCCGCCAGCAACGGCGAGAACTTATCCACAAGCTCGGGGGTGCGCCGTTCCAGCGCATACAACGCGTCGTCGAGGGCATCGATCACCGGCAACAGATGAATCATCCGCCCGCGCAACTCCTTGGTGTTGCGTACGGTTTGCGGACGCGAGCCTTCGTGCGGCAACTGGCCGATCATCAGTTCCAGGCTGTTGAAATTCGCCACCATCGACATGCGCAGCGCACTGACTTCATCAGGCTTCACGTCGCGGTTGAGAAATCGCAGGCTGTAATTCGATGCATCGGCGAACCATTTACTCACCGAATCGTTGAACACCGGCGCCAGGCGACGGGGCCAGAACATCGCGCCCATCACGGCCGCCACGGCGATGCCGAGGAAGATTTCTTCGGTCCGCGCTTCCGCCACATCCCACACCGCCAACGGGTTATCCACCACCGGCAAGGCAATCAACGGCAAGGTGTAGCCGGCCAGCATCAAGGCGTAGTTGTTGGCGGTGCGCAAATGCAGGGACAGAAACAGCAAGATGCCGGTCCAGAGCGCAATCACCACCACCAATACATACGGACTCTGGACAAACATCGGCACGAACAGCACCGCCGCCGCAGCTCCGACAAAGGTGCCAATCGCACGGTACAAAGCTTTGGACGTGGTGGGACCGAGGAATGGGTTGGAAACGATGTACACCGTGGCCATCGCCCAGTAAGGACGGGGCATTTGCATGAGCAGTGCGATATACAGCGCAATCATCGAGGCGGCGAAGGTACGCACGCCATAGAACCAGTCCCGCGCCGGGGGCATACCAGAGAAAAATCCGTTCAAGGGTTGCCCACCGATGGCGGCGTGGCCGCTTCAAATGCTCTGAGTACCCGCAGCGTAGCTTCCAGATCACTCGGGTCAATGCCGTCCAGGACTTCATGGCGCAAGCGCACCAATTCGACTTCGACCGCTTGAACCAGCTCGCGACCGGTTTCGGTCAGGCTCAGGCATTTGGCGCGCCGATCCTGCGTATCTTCGGTGCGGCAGACATAGCCGCCATGGCACAGCTGATCAAGCAAGCGCACCAGCGACGGACTCTCCATCCCCGCCGCCTGCGCCACGGTCACCTGACGCACGCCCTCGCCCAGCCGGCCGATCATCAACAACGGCACGGCGCAGGCTTCGGAGATTCCATAGTTGGCCAGCGTGGTCTGGCAGATTTTGCGCCAATGCCTGGCGGCCACCACCATGGAACTGCTGATGTTCATCTGAAGAATGTCGAGGGGATCGGGCACGAAAGACACACTGTTAGCTTGCTAACTATCAATATGGCATTGGAGAGGATTTATCGTCAAGTTTTGAAACAAATTTGAGCGCCACGTCTAAACAAGAATCCTCAACGCTTCTTGGCCCGCTCATAGACTGCACTGCGTTCGCGCTTCCCTACCGCAACGACAGAAACAACGACGCGCTCATCTATCACCTCGTAAACCAGGCGATATCCCGATGACTTCAGTTTGATTTTGAAACAGTCAGGCATCCCGTGCAGGGCGTCAGCCTGGATTCGCGGAGTCTCAAGCCGCTCTGCCAGCTTCTTTTTGAATTGCTCACGGAGGGTGTGCCCCAGCTTGTCCCACTCCTTGCGTGCAGACGGCAGGAATTCGAGCTTATAGGTCATCCAGTGTCACCGGAATCGGCGTCTCATCACGGCGAGAACGAACGATTTCCGCCAACTCCAAATCATCAAGACGCTCCATCATGGCTTCGAAAACATCGGCGGGGACCATGTAACCCATGACGCGATTGTGATTGAGCACCGCAACCGGTCCTCCATGGGCGCCATTCAAAACAGCTGTTGGGTTTTTCTTTAACTCGGAGACACTAACGGCCATATCGGCCAATACACTTTGCATAATTAAGACCTCAAATAAGGTCTTAATTCTGGTCCATTATTATCGACTGAGCAATCGAGCAAATCGCCACCCATCCGATAACTACACCCCCCGCCCCTTCCTCAACAGCACATCCAGCTGGTCCACCACCTCTGCCCAGTCAGCATCTTCCAGCACCTCATTCCGCAGCAGATCCGCCTGGCTCGGACTCCAGAAAAACGCATCCGCAAGATGCAGTTCAGGTTTGAGCGGCGAATGGGTGGCGATGAATTTGTCGATGCTCTCGGCGTCGTCGGCCAGGCCGAGTTGTTTGAACAGCGACGATAGGCTGTGCGTCGGGTTTTCCATGGTGGACTCCTGGGATTGATTCTGGGGTCACTGCTCGCGATGGCAGTGGCATTGACGAAACAAAACTCACTGACTCAACTCCCGCACCTCGGCATGCGGCACCATGGCCAGAAAGTCCGGCATGTTCATGCGCAGCAGATTGGTGTGGTTGCCCGCTTCCAGATAGATGTCTTTTTGCCGGGTCAGCAGTGGGTCGATCACCACATCCAGCCCATAGGCTTCACCCAGGGCTGGCACGGCTCCGCGTTCGCAATCGTCAAACAGATGCGGCAGATTGCTTTCCCGGGAGACCTGCCACTCTCCGCTGCTGCGGACCTTGCTCAGGTCCAGGTGACGGCTGGCGGGCAGCACCGCCATCAGGTAATGACCGTGATGGTCATCGAGGATGACCGACTTGGCGACCCGTTCCGCAGGAATGCCTGCAACCCGCGCCGTTTCAAGGCTGCTGGCCGAGTGTGGGTGGCTGACGATGTCATATTCGCAGTGTGCCTTTTCCAGGCTGCGCTGCACGGTTCTTGCCATACGCATGATGCACCTCGATGCCCGCTACAACCTTTGGCGGACGATGGTTTAACACCTTTTGCCATACTGAAAGTCTAGGCCCGCTGGCCGGTGGCGGCGGGAAATCCGCTCATCGGGCACCGTCATCATTTGAGCAAAATTCATACAAGCCCGGGCTCAACTAAACTCTATTCATAACCCCCCATGACTCTCCCGGAGGGTCAAGTGAACACGCGTTGTTGTGCCGTTGCGTTGCTGCTGGCGTTGAGTGGGTCGACGTTCGCCGCCGATACGGTTGTCTTGTTGCCCCACCCTGTCGGGATCTGGCTGATCACGTTTGGCATCGCCTTTCTGATCGCCGAAGCGGCCCTGCCCAATTACGGCGTGATTGGCTTGGGCGGGATCGTGATGTTCGTGATCGGCGCGGTGATTCTGACCAACACCGATGTACCCGTGCCCTTGATGATCGGTTTGGCGCTGGTCAGCGCCTTGCTGCTGATCTTCCTGGTGATTCACGCCCTCAAAACCCGACCGCGACACACCGTCAGCGGGGATGCCGGGCTGGTCGGCAGCGAAACGCCCGTCACGTCAGTACAGACCGGCAACGCCTGTGGCGGCTGGGTGCATCTGCAAGGAGAACAATGGCAAGTGCTCTGCACGACGCCGCTGCAACCCGGACAGCGGGTGCGGGTGGTGGCGCGCCAGGGTTTGCTGCTGCAAGTGGCCGCGGCTGACGCGGCGCCGGGTGGAGAATAGTCATGGGCGTGCAATTGGGTATGGTCGCGCTGCTGTTATTGCTGATTGCACTGGCGGGGTCGACGTTCCGCATCCTGCGCGAATACGAGCGCGGGGTGGTGTTCCAGCTTGGACGCTTCTGGCAGGTCAAGGGGCCGGGCCTGATCCTGCTGATTCCGGTGGTGCAACAAATGGTCCGTGTCGACCTGCGCACGGTGGTGCTGGACGTACCGTCCCAGGACGTGATCACCCGCGACAACGTGTCGGTCAAGGTCAATGCGGTGCTGTACTTTCGCGTGCTCGATCCGCAGAAAGCGATCATTCAGGTCGAGGATTTCTTCGCCGCCACCAGCCAACTGGCGCAGACCACACTGCGGGCGGTGCTCGGCAAACATGAACTCGACGAATTGCTCGCCGAACGCGAGCGCCTGAACCTGGATATCCAGCAAGTGCTCGACGCCCAGACCGATGCGTGGGGCATCAAAGTCGCCAACGTCGAAATCAAGCACGTCGACCTCAATGAATCGATGGTCCGCGCCATCGCCAAACAGGCCGAAGCCGAACGGGAACGTCGGGCCAAGGTGATCCACGCCGAAGGCGAACTGCAAGCCTCGGAAAAACTCATGCAAGCCGCCGAAATGCTCGGACGCCAGCCGGGGGCCATGCAGTTGCGCTACATGCAGACCCTCAATTCGATTGCCGGCGACAAGAGTTCGACCATCGTCTTTCCGCTGCCGATTGAATTGCTCAAGGGCATGGCGGATTTGTCGTCGAAACCTTGAATGGCCTTCAGCGTTGCGCCGTCAACGGATACACCGATTGCCATCCGCCGCCCAACGCCTTGTACAAGCCGACGGCCGCCAATGATACGCCGGTCGAACTCTCGACCCACTGTTCCTGCGTGGCCAGCAAGGCGCCTTGCACGGTGAGCACCGTGACGAAGTCCACCACACCTTCCACGTATTGCTGCTGCGCGGTTTGCAGGGCGATGCGGTTCTGGCGCACGGCTTCCGCCAGGCTGTCGCGGCGCAATTGGCTGGCGTTGTAACGGGTCAGCTGATCGTCGATTTCATGCCAGGCGCGCAACACCGTTTGCTGGTAGGCAATGGCAGCTTCCTGTTGCTGTGCTTCGCGCAGATTGAGTACGCCGCGCAGGCGTCCGCCGTCGAACAGCGGCAAGCTGAATTGCGGGCCGATGCCGAACGAGCGCGAACCCCAGGAGCCGAAATCGCTCAGTTGCATCGCTTGCGAGCCGATGTTCCCCGACAAGGTGATGCGCGGATAAAAATCCCCCTTGGCCACGCCGATGCTCGCGGTGGCGGCATGCAGGCGCGCTTCGGCCTGACGGATGTCCGGGCGACGCTCGGCCAGTTGCGACGGCAGGCCAATGGCAACCTGACGCGGCGTTTGCGGCACCGGGGCGTCTGTGGATAACTCCGCTGCCAGCGCTTGGGGCGGCTCGCCCATCAACAGGCTCAAGGCGTTGATCAATTGCGATTGACGCTGCTCCAACGCTGGCAGGCGCGATTCGATGGCCGCCACTTGCGCGGCGGCTTCGGCGACGTCCAGATCAGTGGCGACCCCATCCGCCAGGCGCAGCTGCGAAAGTTTCAAGCTATGGCGGGCGACGTCGAGGTTCTGCTCGGTCACGGCTCGGGTGTTTTGCACACCGCGCAGCTGAATATAGTCCTGGGCGGTCTCGGCCAGCACCGACAGCAACACGCCGCGTTGGTCGTTTTCCGCGACTTCCAGAGTGGCATCGGCGGCTTCGGTTTCGCGGCGTACACGGCCCCAGAAATCCAGCTCCCAGGAGGCGGAAAAACCGCCATCCCACAGGTTGAACGCTGAATCGCCGTCATGGCCGGACGGATCGTTCAAGCCTTCGCCACTGTTGCGTTTGCGTGCGTAACTGCCGGTGGCGGCGGTATTGGGATAACGGTCGGCGGTGATCACCTGGCGCACCGCGCGGCTTTGCTGCAAGCGGCTGCTGGCCAGTTTCAGGTCGAGGTTGTCGGTCAATGCGCGCCGGCTCAGGGCCGAGAGCTTTGGATCGTTGAACACCTCCCACCAGCGTTCGTCCATTGATTCGGTGGTGGCTTGGCTGGGGGCGGTGTTGGCGGGTTTGGACCATTCGGACATTTGTTGCGGTTCGGGCTTTTGGAAATCCGGGCCGACGCTGCAGGCGCTGAGACTGATGGCGAGCAAGGCACTCTGGATAAGTCGCGAGCAAGCCCGCGCCCACAGGTGAATGCGGTCAACTGTAGGAGCGAGCTTGCTCGCGATGGCGTCAGCACAATCAACGTAGCTCATCGCTGAGTCACCTCACGCACAGACATCACCGAACTGACGGTATCGATACTCGCCTCCACCGACATCCCCACCCGCAAGCGTTCAGCCAATGGCTGTCCCGGCTCCAGCACAATCTTCACCGGAATGCGCTGCACCACTTTAGTGAAATTGCCGGTGGCGTTGTCCGGTTTGACCGCAGCGAAGGTCACACCTGTGGCCGGTGCAATGCTCTCGACCCGACCGCTCAACGCCGCGCCTCCCAGGCTGTCGACGCGCACTTGCACCTGCTGGCCCGGTTGCACGTCGGTCAGCTGAGTCTCCTGAAAGTTGGCCATCACATAAGCCTGAGCCAAGGGCACCACCGCGAGGATCTTGCTGCCCGGCGCAACATAAGCGCCGACCCGCACTGCACGCTCGCCGACCATGCCGTCCTGAGGCGCGACGATCCGCGTGTAAGACAACTCGTAGCTGGCCATTTCCAGTGCCGCTTGCGCCCGCTTCAAACCGCCTTCGGCCGCATCCCGTTGGGCGGTCAGGATCTCGACCTGTTTGCGTTCCGCCGCCAGCACCGCCGTGGCATTCGCCAACCGGGCGCTGGCCTGGTCGATGCGTGTACGCGCCTGCTGAGCGTTTTGCACTGTGCCGGCACCCACACCGGCCAGGTGGTTGTAGCGGTTCAGTTCATGGTCGGCGAACGCCATCTCGGCCTTGGCCGAAACCACCGAAGATTGCGCTTGAGCAATCACCGAAGACTGCCGCTCGAGGGTCGCCTTGGCATTTTGCAGTTGCGCCCGCGCAACCAAAGTTTCAGCGTCGGCAGCCTGGGCAGCGGCACGCAAATCCCGGTCATCGATCAACGCCAGCAACTGTCCAGCCTTGACCTGCTCGTTGTCTTCGACCAGCACTTGCTTGATGAACCCGGCCACCCGCGGCACCACCAGCGTGTAATCGGCCGAGACATAGGCGTCATTGGTGCTCTGTTGCGTGCGTTTGCCGAACAGACCGGGCACCGCCAGGTACAACAGCACGCCGACGGCCAGCGCAGCGGCCACTGCTACGGCGATTTTTTGATTTGCTTGAGTCGTCATAAAAAACCTTCAGTTTGCGTAGAGCAATCAGGTCGGCGCGCGCGGTGGATAAGTCCGCGTCGGCAGCCAGAAAATCAGCAGGATCAGCGTCACCGCAATGCCGGCCATGCACAGATAGAGATCCGATGCCGTCAGCACCACGGCCTGTTCGTGCAATCGATGGGCGAGGCCTGGGGTGTTGTCGTCGATCAGGGGTGAATTGCCGAGGCGGTCCACGAGCATGGTCGAATGAAAGTGCAGCCTCGACGTGGTCAGCGCCTCAATCACGCCCGTGGCGATCACCGCCGACAGGCCTTTGACCGTGTTGAACCAGGCCGAGGCGAACGGCCCTTCCATCGGGTTGATGCTGCCGGTGGACAGCATCAACAGCGGCAGCACCGCCATCGGTTGTCCGAAGATTTGCAGCCATTGCAGTACGTAGAAATCGTCGCGAATCCATTCCGATGTCAGTTGCGAGCCGCCGATGCAGGACAGCGCCAGCATGCTCAGGCCGATGCCCAGAACCCAGCGGCAATCGACCCAGCGAAAATTGCACAACGCGGCCACCAACGGCAGCGCAATCAATTGCGGCAGCGCCGCCAGCAACATGATCGGCGCGGTCTGCACCGGCCGATAACCCTGGACCTGCGCCAGGTAGCTCGACGGAATAATGATCACCGCGAGCAGCACCACCAGCACCCCGGCCAAGGTCAGCAAGGCAAACGACAGGTTACGGATACCGAGCATCTGCATCTTGAAAAACGGAATCGGCTGCGACCACTCGTTGATCAAAAACAGCACCAGCAGCAATAGGCCGCCGCTGAGCAAACCGCAGATCAAATCGGACTCGAACCAGTCCAGTCGATTGCCCTGCAAGATGCCGATCACCAACATGCAAATCGCCGGAAAACCCAGCAGCAATCCGCGCCAGTTGAACTGCTTGAAACGCTCCAGCCGCAACGGGTCCTGCGGCAACCCATACGCCACGGCGACCATCGCAATCAGGCACGGCGCGATGATTTGCCAGAAGGTCCATTGCCACCCGACATGCTCGGTCCACAACCCGGCCAATGGCGTTCCAAGGCCCGGGCCGAACGTGGCGGTCAGGGCATAACCGGCCAAGCCATACAACTTCACGTTGGCCGGTAGAAAGCGCAGGGCGACGGTCATCAACATCGGCGGCAAAGCGCCGCCGGCCAGGCCTTGCAAGGTGCGCATCAGCAGCAGACTTTCGTAATTCGGGGCGAACGGACACAGCACGCCCAAGAGGGTGAACAGGCTGATGGCGCACAAGGTGAACCGACGCAGCGAGAACGTCACCGCGCACCACGGCGCAAAGGCCATGGCGGCCACGGATGTCGCGGTGTAACTGGCAACCAGCCAAGTGCCTTCGTCGTAACCGATGGATAGCGCGCCGCGAATATCGGCCAGGGCGACTTTGGTCACCATCTCGTTCAGACCCGACACCAGCACCGCCAGCAACACGCCCACCAGGCCAACGATGATGCGCGGGCCGAAGACTTGCGCCGGGACCGTGAGGGACGTCATTACTGCGAGCTCCGGAAGGAAAGTACTGGGAGCATTCTAGGAAGGGCGATGCCTGACGAAAATCAACTTCTCGGCAGCTTATAAATGCACCAGACGCAACAATACAAAACCCTGTAGGAGCAAGCTTGCTCGCGATGGCGCCAAGCCCGTCGATGAAGATGTGCCTGCGCAGCCCTCATCGCGAGCAGGCTCGCTCCTACAGGGATTTGGGCAGGACTTCAAACGGGTTGCGCGGCCAACCACGTCTCATCGCAACACGCCTTGACCGTTTCGCGCATCCAGCGGTGAGCCGGGTCCTTGTCGAAACGCGGGTGCCAGGCCTGGGTCAACATCAGGGTCGGTAACGGGATCGGCAGGTCAAAGGAACGCAGCTTCAACCCCAGCCGCCGCACGCTCAACAGCGCTTCCTTGGGCACCGGCAGAATCAGGTCGGAATCGGGCAACGCGAACATCGCCGCATGGAAACTCGGCGCAATCACCGCCACCCGACGCTCCAGCCCGAGCGCATTAAGGGCGGTATCGATCGGCCCTCGTGCAATGCCACGACGGGACATGCTGATATGGGAAAACCCGGCATAACGCTCTGCAGTGATCTCTTCATCAAACAGCGGATGATCCTCACGTACCAGGCCGACAAAGTGCGTGGAAAACAGGTTCTGAACTTTCACTTCAGGCGTCAGCGGGCGGGTGTTGCTGATGCTCAAATCAATGCGCCCTTCGCGCAGCGCCTCATCGTCGCCATCGCCTTCCGGCACGAAACGCAGCTCACAGTGCGGCGCCTGCCGGTCCAGGGTGTCGAACAACTTGCCGCCATAAACGCCGACAAAAAAGTCATTGGCCCGAATGCTGAACCGCCGCCGCAGCGAGCCCAATTCCACCGCATCGGCCGAACGAAACAGCAACGCCGCCTGCTCCACCACACTGCGCACCTGCTCGCGCAACTCCAGCGCCTTGGGCGTCGGCACCAGCCCACGCCCTGCACGCACCAGAATCGGATCGCCAATGGCCTCGCGAATACGCGTCAACGTCCGGCTCATCGCCGCCGGGCTGAGGTTCATCCGCCGCGCCGCGCCCACCACACTGCCCTCATCGAGCAAGGCGTCGAGGGCGATTAGGAGGTTCATGTCTGGGAGTTGCATTCTGAGCACTCGATAATCGAATGGATTGATTTCAACGCAATCCTAACAGTGCATTCCCGTAGGAGCGAAGCGTGCTCGCGATGAACGAGAACGCGGCCCGATTAAAGAAAAACCACCGAACCTATCAGTTCTGCTAGTTCCCCATTCGCCTCAAATACATAAAGCTAAAGGTCAGTAGTTATTTCGGCCCTTTCATGAAGGTCACGACATGCCTGACAAGATCGCTGATCAAACCAACGTTCCTCTCAAACGAACCGTGCTGTTGGCGCCGGATAGCAGCAACTCGGTCATTGCCGAAATCACAGACGGCGCCATCAACACCATCAGCTACTCCGCCTATGGCGAACAATCCGCTCAGCAAGCAGTCGCGACGCGGTTGGGCTTCAATGGGCAGTTGCGTGAAACAACGATTGGCTGGTACTTGCTGGGTAACGGCTACCGCGCCTACAACCCGCGATTGATGCGCTTTCATAGCCCGGACAATTGGAGCCCGTTTGGCGGCGGTGGATTGAATGTGTATATGTACTGCGTGGGCGATCCGGTGAATCGGGTAGATCCGACGGGGCATTGGTCTATTAATACGATTCTTTCCAAACTTATAGCGGGCATGGGCAACTTTTTTGAAGGTAATTGGGTTGGCAGTAGAACGGCCTCATCAATGCCGGTTATCAAACAAAGGCCTATGGGTTTTGGTGAGAACTTCGCAAACAACATGAACTCCGGGCCTCCCCGTGTACCCAGTCCTCCACAGGGTGATCCGCAATCTACAACCCCAAAAAGGGTGAATATGTATGGAGGTGTTGGTGGGGTGCTAGTACTAGGATCATCATCGAAGCGAAAAGCATCGGTCATTTCTAGCCATCCCAATCGAACCCCCCCTAAACCGCCAACTAATCAGCGCTCCGGGTCTTTTGACCAACCGAGAACACAGTACAGCGGTCCACCGCCATCCATACCGCGTAAAGAAGAATTAGTTCTCCTGGGGGGCAACCCACCTAGTCGCCCGCCAGTCCTGACCCCTCGTTCCTCCACATCGTCAGAAGACAGTTACACGATGCAGAGAAGATGGGATGACGGCTACAGTGACTGGGGGGACTCTGATTCATCCGGCAGCCCAAAACCGGGTCCCTCTTCGCGTATACGCCGAACCTGAAACAGGATGCCCATTCAGATACATGCGGATAACGCAGCAGTGATAGCCGGAAACGAACAGAAGGCCTTCCAACATCACCGCACCATCCCCCACCGCTTCACTGTCACCCGCTCCAACGAATCAAACACCAGATTCTCCACCAGCAACCCGATCAGAATCACCACCGCCAACCCGGCAAACACCTTGTCGGTGTACAGCTCATTACGGTTCTGAAAGATGTACCACCCCAACCCGCCCTTGCCGCTGGTGGCGCCGAACACTAGTTCAGCCGCGATCAACGTGCGCCAGGCGAAGGCCCAGCCGATTTTCAGGCCGGCGAGGATGGACGGCAGTGCCGCCGGGATCAGGATGAACAGCACGAAACGCATGCCCTTGAGGCCGTAGTTGCGCCCAGCCATGCGCAGGGTTTCCGAGACGCCGAGGAATCCGGCGTAGGTGTTCAGCGCCAAGGCCCAGAGCACCGAATGCACCAGCACGAAAATCAGGCTGTTCTGCCCCAGTCCAAACCACAGCAGCGCCAACGGCAGCAGCGCGATGGCCGGCAACGGGTTGAACATCGAGGTCAGGGTACTGAGCAGGTCGCGTCCGAACTGGGTCGACACCGCCAGCGTGGTCAGGGCAAACGCCAGGACAATGCCGATCAGGTAACCCTTGAGCAGCACGACCAGCGAGATCCACACCTTGCCCAGCAACTCGCCGCTGAGCAGCCCGTCATACAGCGCATAGGCGGTTTGCACAAAACTTGGCAGCAGCAAGTCGTTGTTCTGATAGCGGGCCACCGCCTCCCACAACACGGCCAGCAGAATCAGGATCAGGCTTTTGCGCAGCCAACCCTGTTGCCACAGGCGCTGGCCCAGCGGCAGTTCACGCTCCAGCGGTACGCTGGTCAGTGGCTGCAACAGCGTTTCGAACTCTTCACGCGGGGATGATAAATGGCTCATCGGACCCTCCTCTCAACTGGCTCAATAAGCGATGCGGATGTCGGCGAAATCCAGCTCGTGCTCGGCTTGCGGTGACTGATTTTCATCGAACAACAACCGATGGATGCGCCGCGCCGATTCCTGAAACGCCACGCCGCCAAGGCTGTGCAAATCGTATTGATGGCTGTGGACTTCCGCCCTCACCCGCCCCGGATGCGGCGACAGCAACAGGATGCGGTTGCCCACCACCAATGCTTCTTCGATGGAGTGCGTGACGAACAACAGCGTGAAGCGCACCTCTTCCCAGAGCAGTAGCAGTTCTTCCTGCATCTTGCGTCGGGTCAAGGCATCGAGGGCGGCGAAGGGTTCATCCATCAGCAGGATTTTCGGCTGCATCGCCAGCGCCCGGGCAATGGCGACCCGCGCTTTCATGCCGCCGGACAAGGTGTGCGGGTAGGCATCGGCAAACGCGGCGAGGCCGACCTTCTCCAGATA
Organism: Pseudomonas sp. Irchel s3b5; assembly: GCF_900187435.1. Lineage (NCBI taxonomy): Bacteria > Pseudomonadati > Pseudomonadota > Gammaproteobacteria > Pseudomonadales > Pseudomonadaceae > Pseudomonas > Pseudomonas sp. Irchel s3b5. The sequence goes on along the minus strand of NZ_FYDY01000003.1, from coordinate 60,752 downwards.
GTGCAGCGCCCGTTCTTCGGCTTCCTTGCGCTTGAGGGTTTTTGACGCCAGCAGCGGAAACATCACGTTCTGCTTTACGGTTTTCCACGGCGGCAGTTGATCGAACTCCTGGAACACCACGATCCGGTCCGGTCCCGGTGCGTGGACGGTTTGCCCCTGTAGGCGAATCTCGCCTTCCACGGGCTGGATGAATCCGCCGACGGCTTTGAGCAACGTTGACTTGCCGCAACCGGACGGGCCGAGCAGGACAAAACGGTCCGCCGGGTCGATCTCGAAACTGACTTGATGGGTCGCCCGCACCACACGCTGCGGCGTGCGGTATTCCAGGCTGACATTATCGACCGACAGCAGCGCTTGGGCTGCCGTGGTCGGTTTGCTGACCGTGTGGCCTTGCAAAGGGGCGTTCATGGCGGTCAGCTCCCTTGCAGCGGTTTGGCGTCCTGGAAGAAGTAATCCTTCCAAGAATCCGGTTTGTTTTTGATCGCGCCGACGCGGTGCAGGAACTCGGCCAGCGGGTAAGTGTTTTTCGGTGTGACGCTGAATTCGAACTGCGGGTTGTCGATGATTTTCAGCAATGCCGCACGGTCGATTTTGGCCTTGGTCACGCGGATGTAGGTGTCGGCTGCCGCGCCTTTGTCGTTCTGCGCAAATTGCGCGGCTTCGGTCAGCGCGTCGATAAACGCCTTGTAGGTTTTCGGGTTCTCATTGCGGAATTTCTCGGTGGCGAACAGCACCGTCGGCGAGTTCGGACCGAGCAGGTCATAGGTGTTCAGCACCACGTGCACATTGGGATTGGCCAGTTCCTGATCCTGGAACGGCGGGTTGGAGAAGTGCCCGTTCAGCTCGGTGCCACCGGCCAACAGCGCGGCTGTTGCGTCGGGGTGCGGAACGGCAATGGTGTACTTGTCGAGGCGGTTGAACTCCTTGTCGCCCCACTGCTTGGCGGCCGCGTATTGCAGGAAGCGCGACTGCACCGACACGCCCACCGCCGGAACCGCGATGCGGTCGGTCTCGGTGAAGTCGGCGATGGTTTTGACCTTGGGATTATTGCTCACCAGGTAGTACGGAAAGTTGCCCAGGGAGGCGACGGCTTTGACGTTCTGCTTGCCGTGGGTGCGGTCCCAGATGGTCAGCAGCGGGCCGACGCCGGCACCGGCAATGTCGATCGAGCCTGCGAGCAACGCATCGTTGACCGCTGCACCGCCGGAGAGCTGGGTCCAGTCGACCTTGATGTCGATGCCTTCCTGCTTGCCGTACTTCTCGATCAGGTTCTGATCGCGCACCACGTTGAGCAGCAGATAAACGATGCCGAACTGTTCGGCAATGCGGATTTCACCTTCGGCGTGGGCCACGGTCGGCGCCACCAGGCTGCCGGCGATCAGGCTGAAACCCAGGCCGATAGCGGCGGCCAGCGGTGCAAATGGAAGACGTTTGGTCATGATCAAATCTCCGACAAATCAGAAAGGCGCGTCGCCCTGGATGGTGGTGCGAAACAGCTTGCGGCGCAGATGGCTGGGGCATCCGGCGGCGAGGTGGATCAGCGAACGGTTGTCCCAGAACACCAGGTCATGGGGCTGCCATTGATGGCGGTAGATGTTTTGCGGCAACACGCTGTGGGCGTAGAGCTCGGTCAGCAGTTGCTGGCTCTCGTCTTCCGGCAGGCCAACGATGCGGGTGGTGAACCCTTCGCTGACGAACAACGCCTGGCGTCCGTTTTCCGGGTGAGTACGCACCACCGGATGCACCACTTCAGCGACCTGGGCGAGTTGCTCAGGCGTCAGGGTCGGGCGCCAATTGCCTTCGAATTTGGTCTCGCTGTAACGCGCCGTGTAGGAGTGCGCCGCCGAGCGACCTTCCACCGCTTTGCGCAACGCAAGCGGCAGGTTGTCCCAGGCTTTGTGCATGTCGGCGAACAGCGTGTCGCCGCCCTCGGAGGGCAACTCCTGGGCATGCAGCATCGAGCCCAGGCTCGGCAATTCCTTATAGGAGAGATCGGAATGCCAGAACTTGCCGGCGTCACCCAGGCCGATGTTCTGGCCGTTCTCGACGATATTGGAAACGATGAGGATTTCCGGATGCCCCGCCAGCAGGAACTGCTTGAGCACGTGGATCTGCAACACACCGAAACGGCGGCTGAAGTCGATGTGCTGCTCAGGGGTAATGCGCTGGTCGCGGAACACCACCACGTGATGATCCAGATGCGCGCGGTGGATGCGGGCGAAGTCCTGATCATTGATCGGACGGGACAAATCGAGACCGATGATCTCGGCGCCTACCGCGCCGTCGAACGGGCGGATGTCGAAAAATTGTGGCGCGATGCTTGGCGATGCTGAAGCTGCAGACATAAATCACTCCCACGCACGGCACGCTCAAAGGCGCGCGCGTCGATCAGAAACTCACGGAGGTCCCGTGTTGGTTCGTGTCGTGCGGCGCGCCGATTGGTCGGCAGGTACGCAGGAGATTGACTTTATAGATATAAGAACTGAAATTTAAATACCGTTAGCGAATAACGATATGGCGATTATTAACGGACTGGTTCGCTTGAGGTGTGACGCTATTTGTCACTTTTTGGCAGGGTTGTGGTGTTTTGGCGGACGCCATCGCGGGCAAGCCCGCTCCTACAGTAGGAGCGGGCTTGCTCGCGATGAGGCCAGTCGCCTCAATGGAGATCTAGCGCTCGTGCAACGCCTCGGCGCGCGCCCGGATGATCGGCTTGAGCAGATAACTCAGCACGCTTTTCTTGCCGGTGATGATGTCCACCGAAGCGACCATCCCCGGAATGATCAGCAAGGGTTTGTCATCGCTGCCGAGGTGGCTGCGCTCGGTGCGCACTTTGATGATGTAGTACGTGGTTTTCTTGTCTTCGTCGGTGATGGTGTCGGCGCCGATCTGTTCGAGCTTGGCCTTCAAACCACCGTAAATGGTGTAGTCATAGGCGGTGAATTTCACCGTTGCTTCCTGCCCCGGGTGCAGGAACGCGATGTCCTGCGGACGGATCTTCGCCTCCACCAGCAAGGTGTCGTCCAGCGGCACGATTTCCACCAGGTCGCTGCCTGGCTGGATAACCCCGCCGATGGTATTGACCAGCAACTTGTTGACGATGCCTCGCACCGGCGAGGTCACCAGCGTACGGCTGACCCGGTCTTCCAGGGCCTTGCCGGTGGCTTGGGCCTTGTTGAGGTCGGTGCGCGCTTCGTTGAGCTGGGTCAGCGCCTCGCTGCGGAATTTGCCGCGGGTTTCGTCAATCTTGCGCTGCACTTCCTTGATCGCCGATTCGGCCCGAGGAATCGCCAGGGTCGTGGCGTCGAGCTGACCACGGGTCTCTGCTTCGGCACGTTTGAGGCGCAGCACTTCCACCGGCGAAACCGCGCCCTGGGCCACCAACGGCTCGGACATGCCGATTTCCTGGCGCTGAAAACCCAGTTGCTGGCGGTATTGCGCCTGCTTGGAGGTGAATTCGCGCAGCTCTTGCTGACGCTGAATCAGCTGCTCCTGCAAACCACCGATTTCGTCGTGCAACTGCTGACGGCGGCTGATATAGAGCGACTCTTCGCTCTGGGCCTGCCCGGGCACAGCCTTGAGCACGTCCTGCGGGAAATTCAGCGGGCGGTCATCCACCTCGGCGCTCAGGCGTTCCACCCGCAACAGCATCGACAGCCGGTCGGCCTCGGTTTCGCCGACGTTCGAGGCAAAACGCGTGTCATCCAGGCGAATCAGCGGTGCTCCGGCCTCGACAATCTGGCCTTCCTTGACGAACAGTTCGGCAACGATACCGCCTTCAAGGTTCTGGATTTTCTGGATCTTCGACGATGGAATCGCCTTGCCGTCGCCCTTGGTCACTTCGTCGATCACCGCGAAGTTGGCCCAAAGCATCAGGAACACGAAGAACGCGATGATCGCCCAGATCGTCAGCCGCACCACCCGAGGCGCGTCCTCGATCAACGCCTTGTTGACCTCTGGCAGCGGTTGGCCCTGAAGCGAAGCGGAGCCCTTGAAGTAGCGGCGGATCGAATCTTTGACACCCGACTTAAGCAACACTGATCTGCCCCTTCTTCAACGCTTCCATCACCGCGGCTTTCGGGCCGTCGGCGAGTATCTGCCCGCGATCGATCACAATCAGTCGGTCCACCAGCGACAACAGCGATGCCCGGTGTGTCACCAGCACCATGGTCTTGTTTTCGATCACCGCCGCCAGGCGTTGCTTGAGACGTTCTTCACCGGTGTTGTCCATGGCGCTGGTCGGTTCGTCGAGCAGCAGGATCGGCGGGTTGAGCAACAGCGCACGGGCCAGGGCGACGTTCTGTCGCTGACCGCCGGAAAGGTTCTGCCCGCGTTCGCCGACTTGCAGTTCATAACCCTTCGGATGCAAACGCGCATATTCGTGGACACCGGCCAGTTCTGCCGCTTGCAGCACCAGCTCATCCTCGACATAGCGCGCACCGGACACCAGGTTGTCGCGCAGGGTACCGGCGAGCAACTGGATGTCCTGAGGGACGTAGCCAATGTTGTAGCGCAGTTCGCTGACGTCGATCTGGCGGATATCCACACCGTCCACCAGCAACGCGCCGTCGTCCGGCTGGTACAGGCCCACCAACAGTTTCGCCAGCGAGCTTTTGCCCGAGCCGCTACGGCCGATGATGCCGATCTTTTCGCCTGGCTGAATCGTCAGGTTGATGTTCTTCAGCGCCGGGTTCTGCTGTTCGGGATACGTGAAGTTCAGCTGCCGGCACTCAATGGCCCCTTGCAGCACTTTGCGGCTGAGGGGGCGCTCTTCGAAATTGCGTTCTTGCGGCAACTCCATCATTTGATCGACCGAGGTCATGGTCACACGCGCTTGCTGATAACGGGTGAGCAGCCCGGACAGCGAGGCCAACGGACTGAGCGCGCGGCCGCTGAGCATGTAGCAGGCAATCAGCCCGCCCATGCTCAGGTTGCCCGCGATGATTTGGTAGACGCCGAAGACGATCATGATCACCCCGGCCAATTGCTGGATCAGCAAGGTGATGTTCATCGCCAGACCCGAAAGCATTTTCACCCGCAGCTCGAGGCGGCTGAGGGTGCCAATGGTCTGTTCCCACTGATATTGGCGTTCGCTTTCGGCGTTGTTGACCTTCACCGCATCCAGGCCGGCGAGGGTTTCGATCAGGCTCGACTGACGCTCGGCCCCCAGCGCCATGGTGCGCTCCATGGTCGCCACCAGCGGTTTCTGCAAGGCATAACCGATGACCAGGGCTATCGGGAACGCCAGCACCGGAATCCACACCAGGTGCCCGCCGAGGATCGCGATCACGGTAAAAATCAGAATCGTGAACGGCAGGTCGATCAGGCTCGTGAGCGTCAAGGAGGCGAGGAAGTCGCGCAGGCTCTGAAACTCATGGATGTTCTGGGCAAAGCTGCCGACCCGCGCCGGGCGGTATTTCATGGACATGCCGACGATGCGCTCGAACAGCGTCGCCGAGATGATCAGGTCGGTTTTCTTGCCGGCCAGATCCAGGCACAGACTGCGCAGGCTTTTCAGGATCAGGTCGAAAATGTAGGCACCGGTGATGCCCAGGGCGAGCACCCACAGGGTGGCTTCAGCCTGGTTCGGTACCACGCGGTCGTAGACGTTCATCACAAACAGCGGCGCGGCCATGGCGATGATGTTGATCAGCAGGCTCGCCGCGATGGCGTCGGCATACAGCCAGCGTGAACGCTTGAGGGTGTCGCGGAACCACGAGCGTGCCCGCGGGATCAGCGTGCCGTGATTCACATCGAATTTATGCTGGGGTTGGGCGAAAAAAACCTGGCCGGTGTAGTCATCGGCCAGCAGTTCGCGGCTGACCAGGGACTCGCCGCCGTCGCTTTCGCTAAGCAGCACCCGCGCCTGGTCTTCGCCTTGCCAACCCAGAAGCACGGCACTGCGACCGTCCTTGAGCAGCAACAGCGCAGGCATGGCAATCGCGGGGATGTCTTGCAGCTTGCGCTGCAGGACTCGCCCTTGCAGGCCGGCGCGGGCCGCTGCACGGGGCAGCAGCTCGACACTCAGGCGTTGCTTGGGCAGCGGCAGGCCCGTTGTGAGCATGGCCGCGCTGGCGGGTTTCTGGTGCAACATGCACAGAGCGAGCAGACCATCCAGCAGCGGATCATCATGCAACGCGCGTGGATCATGGCTGAGATTAACCCGACTGACTTCTGATTCCACGCTCGACACTCTTTATACAGTTGGAAAGGGACAACTCAATTCATCCCAGGCAGCTGCACCTTGGGCTTCATGTCGTTCTGCACAACGGATGCCAACGGCGCGACTACGCCCTGGCTCTTGAGCAATTCGCCCATGGTCGCCTTGATTCGGTACTGAGTAAATAACTGAATATTTTTGATCTGCGCCAGACGGAGCGAAGAGGTGAACAGCTCGTTTTCGCTGTCGAGCAAGTCGAGCAAAGTACGCTCACCGAGGCTGAACTGACGCTGGTAAGCCGTGCGCACCGCGGTGCTGTGATCGACGTACTGCTGGGCAATCGGCACCTGGGCATTGGCGTTGTTCAGGGCATTCCAGGCCAGGCCCAGCTCTTCATTGAGCTGGCGCAGGGCGTTGTTACGGATGTCCAGCGCCTGGTTTGACAGGTAGGACTTGGATTCCAGATCGGCCTTGTTGCTACCGCCGGCGTACAGGTTGAAGCGCATGCGCAGCATGGCTTGCCATTCGTTGTTGTGACCATTCTGACCGTCGATATCGTTGTCGGCGGTGCGGCCCAATTCAGCATCGAAACGCGGGTAGAACGTCGATTTGGCGGTTTCGTACTGCTTCTCGGCCGCTGCAATGTCGGATTCGGCCGAGCGCAGGATCGGGCTGTTTTCCAGCATTTGCGCGCGGGCTTCGTTCAGGTTGGCCGGCAACAGCGCCATGAAATTGGCAGGACGCTCCAGTTGATCGGGCATCTGACCAACAGCGGCGAGGTAGTTGGTTTCCGCATCGGCCAGGTTGGTCTGCTCAGTGAGCAGGTTGTTGCGAGCCTGGGCCATACGCGCTTCGGCCTGATCAAGGTCGGCACCGCTGCCGACGCCACGCTGAGTGCGCAGCTGGATCTGGTCATAAATACGTTGGTGGCTCTTGAGGTTGTCCTCGGCCAGACGGACGAACTCGCGGCGATTCAGCACATCGAGATAAACTTGGGCCACGGTCAACGCGGTGCGCTCGGACGTACCCAGCAGCGAGTAGGCACGGGAGTTAACGGTGGCTTGTTGACGCCCTACTTCGCTGGACGTCGCAAAACCGTCAAAAACCATTTGCGAGAGACGCAAACTTGACTCGCTGCGGTTCAGGGTTTCCCAGTGGTTGTTACTGCCATCGGTGCGCGTGGTAACGGAATCAGTCCCCTCGCGACCATAACCGCCCAGTACATCGACCCTTGGCAGATATCCGCCCTTCGCAGCCTTTAATTGATAATCCGCGGCCAGTCGGCTGTTAACGCCGGCCTGGACCTCTGGATGGACATCCAGCGCCTGTTGCATGGCCTGAGGCAAGGATTGAGCTTGAACAAAAGAGGTTGCGAGGGTGAAGGGTATAGCCATGAACAGAAGCGGACGCATGGTAGGTATTTCCCGGGACTTCTTGTCTTGAATCACAGCAAAAGAAAGCGCTGCATCGGAAGATGGCAACCGTAATGACCGTATGTCGGAAGTTTCAAAAGAGGAACTGGATCACACACTGAGGACAGGGTCGCCACATAAATATCAATGTGACATTACTGGGACGATTGTTTAGGATGCTCACAAGAAGGTCAATACTTTGGCATAAAGTTAATCGCGAAAAGATATAGCCAATTTATTGACTAATAACCGCGTCAAATTTGTGCACTTATTTTGCAATAGTCAATCCAGGCCGATCGGCGCGATGCCATCAGGTCCATGGAAGCCCAACTGAACATGACACCCGGAGAGTCTTCAATGAGCAGTGTTGTTGCCATCGTCAAAAGCATTGTTGGTCAGGTTTTCGTGGTGTCCCCAGAGGGCATCCGCCGCATTCTCGTTGAAGGCGACCGCCTGTCCGTCGGCGACCAGATCGACACCGGTTTGTCCGGTGCCGTGTCCCTGGAACTGGCCGATGGCCGCACCATCGACCTGGGCCGTGACACTCAGTGGAGCGCCTCTACACCCGACTCCAGCGCTGATCTGGCAGAAGCCACCGCGCAGGCCGCACCGTCGGTTGAAGAACTGCAACAAGCCATCGTTGCCGGCGCTGACCCGACAAAAGACCTGGAAGCCACCGCAGCCGGTCCGTCGGCTTCGGGCTCTGGCGGTGGTGCCGCCGGCGGTGGTCACAGCTTCGTGATGCTCGACGCCACGGCTGGCCGCGTGGACCCGACCATCGGGTTCCCGACTGCGGGCATCAACGGTGCAGGCAGAGCCGCGCAGAACGACATCGGCGGCCAGACCTCCGACAGCACCGCCAACGCCCTGCGTGATTCGACCTTGAGCCTCAGCGCCACGCCGACCATCACCGAAGCCGGTGGCGTGCTGGTGTACACCGCGACCCTGACCCAGGCTCCGCTGACCGACCTGACCGTTACCCTGTCCAACGGTGCCGTGATCGTGATTCCTGCCGGTTCGACCACCGGCACCGTCAACGTGCCACTGGCGCCGAATGACACTGTTTATAACGATCCGGGCCAGATCGACGTGACCGTCACCGGCACCACCGGCGGCAGCGGCATCACCGTGACAGTGCCGACCACCCCGGTCGTCACCCAGGTGACTGACACCGTCGACACCACCACCGTCACGCTGACGGCCGGACCGAATGTCACCGAAGGCGGGCAGATTACCTACACCGCGACGCTGACCAACCCGGCGCAGACGCCGGTGACCGTCACCCTGTCGAACGGCTCGACCATCACCATCGGCGCAGGCCAGACCACCGGCACCGTCAACGTGCCGACCCCGGCCAATGACGTCTACAACAACGGCAGCACCGTCAGCACTACGATTACCGGCGCTACCGGTGGCAACTTTGAGAACCTGGTGCCAGACACCACGCCAGCCGTTACCACCATCACCGATTCGATCGACAACACCAACCTGACGCTCACCGCGACCGGTTCGGTGGTCGAAGGCGGCCCGATCACTTACACCGCTACGTTGAGCAATCCGGCGGGCACTCCGGTGACCGTGACCTTGAGCAATGGCTCGGTCATCAGCATCGAAGCAGGCCAGACCACCGGAACTGTTGTTGTCGAGACGGCGGCCAATGATGTGTATGTGAACGGCAGCACGGTCAGCACCACCATTACCGGCGCTACCGGTGGCAACTTTGAAAACCTGGTGCCGGGCACCACGCCAGCCGTGACCACCATCACCGATTCGATCGACAGCACCAACCTGACGCTCACCGCGACCGGTTCGGTGGTCGAAGGCGGCCCGATCACTTACACCGCTACGTTGAGCAATCCGGCGGGCACTCCGGTGACCGTGACCTTGAGCAATGGCTCGGTCATCAGCATCGAAGCAGGCCAGACCACCGGCACTGTTGTTGTCGAGACGGCGGCCAATGATGTGTATGTGAACGGCAGCACGGTCAGCACCACCATTACCGGCGCTACCGGTGGCAACTTTGAAAACCTGGTGCCGGACACCACGCCAGCCGTGACCACCATCACCGATTCGATCGACAGCACCGGCCTGAGCCTCACGGCTACTGGCACCGTCGTCGAAGGTGGCCAGATCACCTACACCGCGACGCTGACCAACCCGGCCGGCACACCGATGACGGTGACGTTGAGCAACGGTTCAGTCATCACCATCGATGCGGGCAAATCCACCGGTACCGTGACCATTGATGCGCCGAAGGATGATGTCTACATCGACGCCGGCACCGTTCAGGCCACCATCACCGGTACCTCCGGCGGCAATTTCGAGAACCTGGTGCCGAGCGACGTGCCAGCGGTGACCGAAGTTACCGACACCGACAACACCACCAACCTCAGCCTGAGCGCGACAGGCTCTGTCGCTGAAGGCGGTCAGATCACCTACACCGCGACGCTGACCAACCCGGCCGGCACACCGATGACGGTGACGCTGAGCAACGGTTCAGTCATCACCATCGATGCGGGCAAATCCACCGGTACCGTGACCATTGATGCGCCGAAGGATGATGTCTACATCGACGCCGGCACCGTTCAGGCCACCATCACCGGTACCTCCGGCGGCAATTTCGAAAACCTGGTGCCGAGCGACGTGCCAGCGGTGACCGAAGTTACCGACACCGACAACACCACCAACCTCAGCCTGAGCGCGACAGGTTCTGTCGCTGAAGGCGGTCAGATCACCTACACCGCGACGCTGACCAACCCGGCCGGCACACCGATGACGGTGACGCTGAGCAACGGTTCGGTCATCACCATCGATGCGGGCAAATCCACCGGTACCGTGACCATTGATGCGCCGAAGGATGATGTCTACATCGACGCCGGCACCGTTCAGGCCACCATCACCGGTACCTCCGGCGGCAATTTCGAAAACCTGGTGCCGAGCGACGTGCCAGCGGTGACCGAAGTTACCGACACCGACAACACCACCAACCTCAGCCTGAGCGCGACAGGTTCTGTCGCTGAAGGCGGTCAGATCACCTACACCGCGACGCTGACCAACCCGGCCGGCACACCGATGACGGTGACGCTGAGCAACGGTTCGGTCATCACCATCGATGCGGGCAAATCCACCGGCACCGTGACCGTCAAGGCGCCGGTGGATGATGTTTACATTGACGCTGGTACCGTTCAGGCAACCATCACCGGCACCACCGGTGGCAACTTCGAGAACCTGGTGCCAAGCACGGTTCCGGCCGTGACCAACGTCGCCGACACCACCAACACCACGCACCTGACCTTGCGCGCCGAAGTCGTTGTGCTCGAAGGCGACCACATCACTTACACCGCTACCTTGACCAACGCCGCGCAAACGCCGGTGACCGTCAAGCTCAGCAATGGCGAGACCATCGTCATCGAGGCTGGCAAAACCTCCGGTTCGGTAACCATTCCAGCGCCGAGCGATGACGTTTACCGAGACCTCAGTAAACTCACCGTGACCATGACCGAGGCCACCGGCGGCAACTTCGAAAAACTCGACGTCAGCAAGGCACCGGCCAGCACCATTGTCCTCGACACCCTCGACAAGACGACGTTGAGCCTGTCGGCCAGTGAGTCCGTCAGCGAAGGTGGCCAGATCACCTACACCGCTACCCTGAGCAATCCGGCCGGCACCGCCATGACCGTGACCCTGTTCAACGGCGTCGTGATCAACATCGCCGCCGGCGCCATGACCGGTTCGGCGAATTTCGCAGTACACGCAAACACCCCGTACATCGATGGCGGCAAGGTCGTGACCGCGATTGCCACCCACAGCGGCGGCAACTTCGAACTGGTCGACACCAACCGTTTGCCGGTGGCCACCGCAGTGACCGACACTGTCGATACCACCACCGTTTCGCTGACCGCCACCGCCAACGTCAACGAAGGCGGCTCGATTGTTTACACCGCGACCCTGAGCAATCCGGCCGGCACACCGGTCACCGTGACCCTGTCGAACAAAGCCGTGATCACCATCAAGGCCGGTGAAACCACCGGCACCGTGACCCTCGATGCGCCGAAGGATGACGTCTACATCGACGCCGGCACCGTTCAGGCAACCATCACCGGCGCCACCGGCGGCAACTTCGAGAGCCTGGTACCGAGCACGGTTCCGGCCGTGACCAACGTCGCCGATACCGTCAACACCACCACCGTATCGCTGACCGCCACCGGCAACGTCAATGAAGGTGGCCAGATCACCTACACCGCTACCCTCACCAATGCGGCCGGTGCCCCGGTGACCGTGACCCTGTCGAACAACGCCGTGATCACCATCAAGGCCGGTGAAACCACCGGTACCGTGACCGTCGATGCGCCGAAGGACGATGCCTACATCGACGCCGGCACCGTTCAGGCAACCATCACCGGCGCCACCGGCGGCAACTTCGAGAGCCTGGTACCGAGCACGGTTCCGGCCGTGACCAACGTGGCCGATACCGTCAACACCACCACCGTTTCGCTGACCGCCACCGCCAACGTCAACGAAGGCGGCTCGATTGTTTACACCGCGACCCTGACCAATCCGGCCGGCACTCCAGTCACCGTGACCCTGTCGAACAACGCCGTGATCACCATCAAGGCCGGTGAAACCATCGGTACCGTGACCGTCGATGCGCCGAAGGACGATGCCTACATCGACGCCGGCACCGTTCAGGCAACCATCACCGGCACCACCGGTGGCAACTTCGAGAACCTGGTGCCGAGCACGGTTCCGGCCGTGACCAACGTCGCCGACACCACCAACACCACGCACCTGACCTTGCGCGCCGAAGTCGTTGTGCTCGAAGGCGACCACATCACTTACACCGCTACCTTGACCAACGCCGCGCAAACGCCGGTGACCGTCAAGCTCAGCAATGGCGAGACCATCGTCATCGAGGCTGGCAAAACCTCCGGTTCGGTAACCATTCCAGCGCCGAGCGATGACGTTTACCGAGACCTCAGTAAACTCACCGTGACCATGACCGAGGCCACCGGCGGCAACTTCGAAAAACTCGACGTCAGCAAGGCACCGGCCAGCACCATTGTCCTCGACACCCTCGACAAGACGACGTTGAGCCTGTCGGCCAGTGAATCCGTCAGCGAAGGTGGCCAGATCACCTACACCGCTACCCTGAGCAATCCGGCCGGCACCGCCATGACCGTGACCCTGTTCAACGGCGTCGTGATCAACATCGCCGCCGGCGCCATGACCGGTTCGGCGAATTTCGCAGTACACGCAAACACCCCGTACATCGATGGCGGCAAGGTCGTGACCGCGATTGCCACCCACAGCGGCGGCAACTTCGAACTGGTCGACACCAACCGTTTGCCGGTGGCCACCGCAGTGACCGACACTGTCGATACCACCACCGTTTCGCTGACCGCCACCGCCAACGTCAACGAAGGCGGCTCGATTGTTTACACCGCGACCCTGAGCAATCCGGCCGGCACACCGGTCACCGTGACCCTTTCGAACAAAGCCGTGATCACCATCAAGGCCGGTGAAACCACCGGCACCGTGACCGTCGATGCGCCGAAGGACGATGTCTACATCGACGCCGGCACCGTTCAGGCAACCATCACCGGCGCCACCGGCGGCAACTTCGAGAGCCTGGTACCGAGCACGGTTCCGGCCGTGACCAACGTCGCCGACACCGTCAATAACAGCACCGTATCGCTGTCCGCCACCCCCGGCACCACAGAAGGCGGCATGGTGGTTTACACCGCGTCCGTCACCTCACCCGTTACCGGCTCGCCAGTAGTGGTGACCCTGTCCAACAAACAGACCATCACCATCCCGGTCGGCGAAAGCTCCGCCAGCGTCAACTTCACCGCTCCGAACGATGCATTGGCTGGCGACAAAACACTGAGCGTGAAAATCGATGGCGCCAGCGGTGGCAACTACGAAAACCTCGTGCCGGATAAAACACCGGCCGTGACTACGGTGACCGACACCGTCGAAACCACCACCGTTTCGCTGACTGCCACAGGTTCTGTTGCTGAAGGCGGCTCGATTGTTTACACCGCTACCCTGAGCAATCCGGCCGGCACACCGGTCACCGTGACCCTGTCGAACAAAGCCGTGATCACCATCAAGGCCGGTGAAACCACCGGCACCGTGACCGTCGATGCGCCGAAGGATGACGTCTACATCGACGCCGGCACCGTTCAGGCAACCATCACCAGCGCCGCCGGCGGCAATTTCGAAAACCTGGTGCCGAGCAACGTTCCAGCGGTGACCGAAGTTACCGACACCCGCAACACGACTGAAGTCAGCATTACCGGCACCGCTTCCGTGACCGAAGGGGGAGTTGCAAGTTACACGGTCAACCTGACCCACCCGGCGCAGACCGATGTGACCGTGAAAATCGTCTACAGCGGTACCGCCGCCGATGGTTCGGACTTCCACGGCGTGTACACCGTGGTTATCCCGAAGGACGCCAGCAGTGCACCGTTCACTGTCGCCACCATCGATAACACGATCACCGAAGGCACCGAAAACTTCGTGGTCAAGATCGACTCGGCCACCGGTGGCAACTTCGAGAACCTCGCGATCAGTACGTCGAACGGCAGTGTCAGCACCTCGATCGTCGACAACGATGCTCCACCGGTCCTCGACCTGGATGCCGATAACTCCAGCGGTGCCACCGGCGCCGACTACACGGTAACCTTCACCGAAAACACCACGGGTGCAGGCGTGTCGATTGCCGACACCGACATCAGCATCGCCGATCCGGACAGCACCATGCTGACCGGTGCGACCATCGTGCTGACCAACTATCAGAACGGCGATGCGCTGAACCTGAGCAACAACCCCAACGGCACCATCAATGCCACCCGCACCGTTGGCACCGATGGCACCGTTACCGTGACTCTGTCGGGCAACGCGACGCTGGCCGACTACATGCAGCAGATCAATAACATCACTTTCACCAACAACAGTGAAAACCCGAGCACTGTGCCGCGCACCATCACCGTGACAGTGACCGACGGCGGCAACTACTCCAACACCGCGACCACAACGGTCAACGTGGTGGCGGTCAATGACGCGCCGACCTCTGCGCCGGTCAACGTCATCGGCACAGAAGACACTCCGCTGGTGCTCAATTGGTCGACCTTCGGTGTCACCGACGTCGACAGCCCAGCCGCCAACCTGGGCGTGCAAATCACCGGGCTGCCAAGCGATGGCAAACTGCAGTACCTGGACGGTTCGACCTGGAAGGACGTCGTCGCCCTCCAAACCTTCAGCAAAGCCGACATCGATGCCGAAAAGCTGCGATTCATGCCGGATGCCAACGAGTCGGGTATGGACGGTTACGGCGGCACTGCTGTGGGCAACAAAATGGCGGACTACGCACAATTCCAGTTCCAGCCAACCGATGGCCAGGCACTTGGCGCTACCGGCACGATCAAGATCGACATCACCCCGGTGGCTGACATCCCAACGTTGAGTGTCGCTAGCAACGCAGTCACCGCCACCGGGCTGATCAAGGAAGTCTGGACCGGCCTGTCCGGCCTCAACACCGGCTACGACGGTGTCGGCGGTAACGGTGCGGCAACAAACACACTGAAATCGGTGATTGACGCTGCCAGAAATCCAACCAGCACCAGCACCGTCACCGACGTCCAGTCCAACGGCGGTGTCGCCTCCGGCACAGCCTCGAAAACGTCTGGCCTGATCTACCTCGAAGCGGGCAAGACCTACACGTTCAGCGGCAGCGCTGACGACAGTCTGCTGGTGACCATCGGCGGGAATAACGTAGCCAGCGGCTTGTGGGGCAAAGGTGGGACGATCACCGGTACGGGGTTCACTCCGACCACCAGCGGTTACTACACCCTCGACATTTACCACCACAACCAGAGCGGCCCGGGCAGCTATGACGTCAATCTGTCGGTCAATGGCAGTACGCCAGTCGACCTGAGCAGTGCCGGCGTGCCGATCTACACCGGCGTGCAGGATCTGGTGAATGCCGGCATGACCGTCTCCAACTTGCACGGCAGCAATGGCGAGGGCTACTACGACGGCTACAAACTCAACACGGGCCTGGAAGGCACCAGTGTGAAATTGTCCGCCATCACAACCGCCCTGACCGACACCGACGGCTCGGAAACCCTGAGCGTGAAGATCAGCGGTGCACCGGTCGGCTCAGTACTCACCGATGGCGCAGGCCACAGTTTCACCGTCACGGCGAACAACGGCGAAGCCAACGTCACCGGCTGGACGCTCACTAGCCTGACCGTAACCCCGCCACCGTACTACAACGGCCAGTTCAACCTGACCGTGACATCAACCTCCAAAGAGGCACACGGCGGTTCAGTGCCAACCACGGCCGAGATTCCGGTCACGATTTATCCAGCGGTGTACAAAGCCACCACCGCAACAGCGGGCGACGATACGGTCACTGGCATCGATGGCAATGACATCATTGTGGCGGACATCGGTGGGCTGAAGGTCGTACCGGGCCAGAATTACAATATCGCGTTCATGGTCGACAGCTCGGGCAGCATGAGCGAGTCGTCGATCATCGCCGCCAAAGAGTCGCTGACGTCGGTGTTCAGCACACTCAAGCAGAGCCTGGGCGGCAGCAATTCGGGGACGGTGAAAATCTTCCTGGTGGACTTCGACACCCAAGTCAACAAGTCGGTATCGGTGAACCTCAATGACACCGACGCTCTGACCCAACTGAAGTCGATTCTGGATTCGATGACCTCCGGTGGCGGTACCAACTACGAAGACGTGTTCAAAACCACGGCCAACTGGTTTAAAAGTTCGGCCGCATTGGGGGCGAACAACCTCACGTATTTCATTACTGACGGCAAGCCGACCTACTATCAAAGCAGCGAGTCGACGAACCCGACCCTGTATGACGGCAAAACCCTCGATAGCCTGATCAACACCGGCAACTATAAGCTGGGGACAGCGGCCACCCTTAACCCCGACAGCACGCACCAGATCCAGATTAGCGAGTCAGGCCGCGTGACGCTCCGGACCCTGACGAGCGATGGTAACGGCCATGGCAACAACGGCAATGGCAACGGCAATGGCAACAACGGGACTAGTTGGTCTGACACGCACGTGGGCTATCTGCATGCCCAAGGCGACGGCACCTACGAGTTGTCGAGCCTGGCCGGTAGCGGTAACAGCACCGATTGGTGGACTACCGACAACTCGACCAGCGGTTTCGCATTACTGAGCAAACTGTCGAACGTCGAAGCCATCGGCCTCAACAACGGCGTGAACCTCGACGACCTGAAGCCATACGACTCGAATACAGCACCGCAAACCAACATCGACCCGTCAGATCTGGCCAACGCGATTCTTGGCCACAGCGCGGCCGCACTGCCGGGCAAAGACTACGTTAGCGGCGGCGAAGGCAATGACCTGATTTTCGGCGACCTGGTGAGTTTCAATGGCGTAACCGGTGAGGGCTACACCGCGCTTCAGTCTTTCGTCGGCCTGCAAACCGGCGCCGAGACCAGCCAAGTCACCCCAAGCAACGTGCACCAGTACATCACCGAGAATTACAACGCGTTCGATGTGTCTGGCGCTCATGATGGCGGCGATACGCTGTTGGGTGGTGCCGGCAACGACATCATTTTTGGCCAGGGTGGCATCGACACTCTCTACGGCGGCACCGGCAATGACATTCTGCTCGGTGGTACCGGTGATGACATGCTGGACGGTGGCGACGGCAATGACGTTCTCCTGGGTGGAAAAGGCAATGACACCCTGATCGGCGGCCTGGGTGGCGACACCTTCGTCTGGAAAGCAGGCGATACCGGCAACGACGTGATCAAGGACTTCAACGCCGACCAAGGCGATCGCATCGACCTGCGCGATCTGTTGCAGGGTGAAACCGGCAGCACCATCGACAACTTCCTGAAGATCACGGAGGCTGGCGTACTACAAGTCAGCAGTACAGGCCAGTTCAACTCGGGCAACGCAGCCGCCGCTACGCCGGACGTGACGATCAAACTGGAAGGCAACAACTGGTCATCCGCCAACCTGCACAACCTGATTGCCGGTAGCGACCCGACCATTAAGGTCGACCATAACAACAGCTGATGCACAAATAACGGCCGCCCCTTGTGGGGCGGCCGTCACGTTTGTGATCAAGGCCCGATGACGATTTCGTCGGCGCGCCTCATACTGGCGTGCAGTTGGCCTATGCTGCTGACAGCATGACGCTGGTTCATTCTGAGGGATGCTCAATGTTTTACGTGCAACGCGATGCGCAAGGCCAATTGGTTCGCGTGGAAGCCGCGGCTTATGCCGAGGCCACGGAAACGCTGTCGGCCGACCATCATGAAATCCAGGCCTGGTACGCCAACGAAACCGTTGAGCACAGCCTGAACCACCTCAAGCGAAGCGACTCGGAAATGATCCGGGTACTCGACGACTTGATTCAGGTGCTGACCCAGAAAGGTGTAATCCGCGTCACCGACCTGCCACCGGCGGCACAAGCCAAGCTCATGGACCGAACCCAGGCCCGTGAAGCGTTGGGAGGCTTGAGCCATTTGATTGATGAAGATGAGGGAGGGTTGATCTAACCCCCCCCGCCATCGTTGCCTGTACTGACGCCATCGCGGGTTTTTCCGCGATGAGTATCACTCGGTCTTGCTGACCGCCATCAAGCCTTGGGCTTGGTCTTCTTCGCTGCTAATACCCTGGCAAAACGTCGGATTTTTCCTCGATGTTTTGGACGGTTTCATCACGCGAAAACGCTCTTCCTACACCCAGAAAACACAACCCGATAAACCTTGTTTAGCGGCCTTCATAGTTACTTCATGAAAGCCACAACACCTTGTGCCTTTGCCTACAGTTGCGCCAGAATCCGCCGGCTTGTGCGCCTTGGCGCAGCTCAGTAACTTGATCCCCGTCACTGCCTATCAGTGATCGGGTTTAGTAGCCCATGGGTTGTTAGCAAGGTGCATAGCGTTCTCGTCAGTCAGGCTCATAGGTCTGCACTTGATGGTGGCTGTGCGTAGGGCGCCTTCGGGTGCGCCGGTTTTGCTAACTCCCCCGGTCTACTAACCTGCGTACAGCTGCCACCCACTTCGTTTAGTAGCGAGGCGGTTGCGGCTCCATTCAGGGAGTTTGCAAACATGTTCAAGGTGACACCCAATCCGCCGGAAACAGATCCGGCATCGCCCTACGAACCCCTCGACGCCCACACGCTTCAAGAAGCCACCGAACGCGCCCTTGACCCTCACATTCCACCGGCAGAAAAGAAACCACCCAAGCGCAACGGCCAACTCTTCAGCGTCTGCCCGGGCATCAACACTGAAGCACTCCTGGCCAACGCCTCAGAAGATTTGCTGTCCATCAGCGCCATCGCCGCCGGCCTCGCAGACGATGTGGATGGCTCACGCCGCTCCATTGCGTTGGCGGTCAGCCGCATGGCCGACGGGGTGCATCTGCTGATAGAGCAGGCACTGGATCATCTGAATGAACCCGAAATGGCCGCAATCATTGCCAGGCAACAAGGCCAGGCGGGCTGATCCGCTGAACCAGAAACAAAAAAATGGGCACCCAACCTGATTGGCGTGCCCATTTTTAATGCCGTCCCGCGATACGCGAGCGGTGGATATCACTTACGGATTAACGCTGTCTTTCAACGATTTACCTGGCTTGAACGCTACGGTGTTGCTGGCCTTGATTTTGACGGGTTCACCGGTTTGCGGGTTTTTGCCGGTGCGGGCACCGCGGTGGCGCTGCAGGAAGGTGCCGAAGCCCACCAGCGTTACGCTGTCTTTGCGGTGCAGGGCGCCGGTGATTTCTTCCAGCACGGCGTTGAGAACGCGGTTGGCTTGCTCTTTGGTGAGGTCTGCTTTTTCAGCAATGGCGGCGGCGAGATCTGGTTTACGCATATGAGTGAAGCCCCTTTGACGGTTTGTTGTTGTTATGTCCGTGCTGCTCTCTGCGGAGCAGCGCCCAAAGCGCCGCAGGTGCTCTACTCTGCGGCAGACGGGAGTGAGGATGGCACGCAGCGAGGCCCCGCGCCAGTATCGACGCGGCCATTGTTAGGGCAAAAGGGGGGTGATTCCGACAGAACGACCAGTATTTACGCCAACAGAGCCGGAAGCTCTTTGTTCAAGGCCAGTTTTTCCATCACGGCCGCGCCTGTCAGGGCATAACCGAGCAGTTTGCCCGAGGCATCGCGGCATAAAACCTTGATGTCGGCGCCCTGCCCTTCGACGGTCCAAATACCTTCTGCGCCCCGTGGTGGCGGGGAAACCACCAACGGGCACACCGGGGTTTTCACGGTGATTGGCATCGGACCATAGGTCACGGCGGTCGGGTTGCCGGCGAGGGTCTGGGCCAGCGCCCGGGCACAGCTCATCAGGGGCATGACGTACAGCAGGTTCAGGCCGTCGACTTCGGCGCAGTCGCCCAAGGCGTAGATGTTGGCGTGGGAGGTTTGCAGGTGGCGGTTGACCATCACGCCGCGATTGACCTGCAAGCCCGCCGCTGCGGCCAGGTCGATGCGTGGGCGCAGGCCGATGGCCGAGACCACCACGTCGCACGGGATCACCTGGCCGTCGGACAGGTGCGCCTCCAGGCCGTCCGCCAC
Organism: Pseudomonas sp. Irchel s3b5; assembly: GCF_900187435.1. Lineage (NCBI taxonomy): Bacteria > Pseudomonadati > Pseudomonadota > Gammaproteobacteria > Pseudomonadales > Pseudomonadaceae > Pseudomonas > Pseudomonas sp. Irchel s3b5. The sequence continues at coordinate 40,588 of NZ_FYDY01000003.1, read as the reverse complement.
TTTTTGCAGGCGATTGAGCACCGGGCCGAGGTGGAAACGTGCGCCAAGGCTTTCGAGGCCAGCCTGCACCGCGGCGGCGGCGGCCGGGTGCAGCAGGGTCGGCATGACTTGTTCGCACGGGGCAACCAGTTGCACTTCGTAGCCACCCGAGGTCAGGTCGTTGGCGAATTCGCAGCCGATCAGGCCGGCACCGAGCAGCAAGACACGGCGTTTGCCGGCCGCTGCGGCGCGAAAACGGGCGTAGTCCTCGAGGTCGTTGATCGGGAACACGCTATCGGCGGCGTCGCCTTCAATCGGTACACGCACGGTTTCGGCGCCCCAGGCCAGGATCAGGTCGCGGTAGATCACCGCTTCTTCGCCGATCCACAGGCGCTTGTGGCCCGGGTCGATGCCGCTGATGCGCGTATGGGTGCGCACTTCGGCCTTCAGTTGCTCAGCCATGGCGCCGGGTTCGGCCATGCTCAGGCCGTCGGCGTCTTTGTTTTTGCCAAAACCGGTGGAGAGCATCGGTTTGGAGTAGGAGCGCCCGTCATCGGCGGTAATCAGCAGCAGCGGGGTTTCGCTATCGAGTTTGCGAAACTCGCGGGCCACGTTGTAGCCAGCGAGCCCGGTGCCAACGATTACGACAGGTGCGTTCATTCCTAACTCCTAATGTTTGATCAGTTGATTTCGATCATTTCGAAATCCATTTTGCCGACGCCGCAGTCCGGGCACAGCCAGTCTTCGGGCACGTCCTGCCACAAAGTGCCAGGCGCAATGCCGTCATCCGGCCAGCCGTCGGCTTCGTTGTAGATCAGGCCGCAGACGATACATTGCCACTTTTTCATTCAGGTACTTCCTCAGTTTTCAGGCGTTTTGCCGGCGCGAACGGTCGATGGTTGAAGCGCTGCCGTCCGGCTCAGCGCGTTTTGTACTGATCGAGCCCGGCAGATGCAAGCCTGTTCGGCGCAACGGCGGGCCGTTGAATCAATATCGGTGGCTGACATGGTAAGCTCGCCGCCTCATTTGCTGCCAATAATGACTCATTGTGCAACACACAGACGCCCCCTCCCCGACCCCGCTCTGGCGCTCCCGCAGCCGATTGGCGCGCCTGCCCGACGCCCCCATTCTGGACTGGCTTTTCGACGAAGGCTCGCTGACCCGACGCCTTATTCACCTGTCGAATGATGCCTTCAGCGTCACGCCATTGTTCGAAGGCTGGCAGCCGCTGCGCACCGATGAATGCGCTGCGCTGGACCTGGCCGAAGGCAGTGAAGGCTGGGTGCGCGAGGTGTATTTGCGTGGTCATGGCGAAACGTGGGTGTTCGCCCGCAGCGTGGCATCACGCAGTGCCTTGCAAGGCGACGGCTTGCACATGGACGAACTGGGCAGCCGCTCGCTGGGTGAGTTGCTGTTTTGCGACCGGGCGTTCCAGCGCCAAGCCATTGAGGTTTGCCATTACCCGCAAGCGTGGTTGCCGAGCGACGTGCGGGCACCTGAATTATGGGGCCGCCGTTCGCGTTTCGATCGGGGTGCGTTGAGCATCCTGGTGGCTGAAATATTCCTGCCGACCCTGTGGAACGCCGCCGGCGTCCAACCGGAGAACCGTTGATGTACCAGAGCCTGCTCAAGTCCCTGAACCGCTTGAACCCACGGGCCTGGGATTTCATTCAGTTGACCCGCATGGACAAGCCGATCGGCATTTACCTGCTGCTGTGGCCGACGCTGTGGGCGTTGTGGATTGCCGGCAAGGGCTCGCCTTCATTGGCGAACATCGTGATTTTCGTCCTCGGCGTGGTGCTGACCCGCGCAGGCGGTTGCGTGATCAACGACTGGGCCGACCGCAAGGTCGATGGCCACGTGAAACGCACCGAGCAACGCCCGCTGGTGAGCGGCAAGATCAGCTCCAAAGAAGCGCTGGTGTTCTTTGCGCTGCTGATGGGCGTGAGTTTCCTGCTGGTGCTGTGCACCAACGCCGCCACGATCTGGCTGTCGCTGGGCGGGCTCGCGCTGGCGTTCAGTTACCCGTTCATGAAGCGCTACACCTATTACCCGCAAGTGGTGCTGGGCGCGGCGTTTTCCTGGGGCATGCCGATGGCGTTCACCGCAGAAACCGGTGAATTGCCAGCTGTCGCTTGGTTGCTGTGGATCGCCAACCTGATGTGGACGGTGGGTTACGACACGTATTACGCGATGACCGACCGCGATGACGACCTGAAGATCGGGGTGAAATCTACCGCGATTCTGTTTGGCGAGGCGGACCGCGTGATCATCCTGAGCCTGCAAGGGTTGGCGCTGGGTTGCCTGTTGCTGGCGGGGTCGAAGTTTGACCTTGGCGGCTGGTTCCACCTCGGCTTGCTGACGGCGGCGGGCTGCTTTGCGTGGGAGTTCTGGTACACCCGCGACAAGGACCGGATGCGTTGCTTCAAGGCGTTTTTGCACAACCATTGGGCGGGGTTGGCGATATTCGTCGGGATTGTGCTGGATTACGCGTTGCGTTGACCGTTGGAAAGATCGCAGCCTTCGGCAGCGCCTACAGAAGGCTGCGATCATTGTTGGGTTTACATATGCTCGCGGACGACGTGCCAGACGTCTTTCATCTTGTCGCCCGTCATGTCTCCGGGCGCTTTGTCCTTGACGAAGTAGTACAGCGGCTTGCCACCGTAAGCCCACTGCATCGTCCCGTCGTCACGGGTGATGACTGTCCATTTACCTTCAGGCTTGGCGCCCGCCTCGGCCTTCAGCGGCGGCCAGTTTTCTGCGCATTGCCCGGTGCACACCGACTTGCCACCCGTGTCCTTGTCGAAGGTGTACAAGGTCATGCCTTTATGGTCGGTCATCATGCCGTCTTTCATCATCGCCGGTTCGCCAGCAAAGGCCATCGAAGGCAACAGCAGCGCGGCCGCCAGTAGCAACGCTTTAAAGGAATGCGCGTGTTGTGTCATGGAAACCTTCCTTTGTGGTTGTCAGGATTCGGACTTAAAGCTTAGTTCAGGATCCAGCCAATCACCGGGCGGCTAAAATACTGTCACACGACTGCAATAATTCCGTTATCTAATGCGGCGCAAGACAGTTAAATGACAAGAGGATTAAGGCATGGTTGGCAGGAGCATTCTGATCGTCGACGACGAAGCGCCCATTCGCGAAATGATCGCCGTGGCGTTGGAAATGGCCGGCTATGACTGCCTGGAGGCAGAGAACTCGCAGCAGGCCCATGCCATTATCATCGACCGCAAACCGGACCTGATCCTGCTCGACTGGATGCTGCCCGGCACGTCTGGCATCGAGCTGGCGCGACGCCTCAAGCGTGATGAACTGACCGGGGACATCCCGATCATCATGCTCACCGCCAAGGGTGAAGAGGACAACAAGATCCAGGGCCTGGAAGTCGGCGCCGACGACTACATCACCAAACCGTTTTCCCCTCGCGAGCTGGTGGCACGCCTGAAGGCCGTGCTGCGCCGCGCCGGCCCGACCGATGGCGAGGCCCCGATTGAAGTCGGTGGCCTGCTGCTGGACCCGATCAGCCACCGCGTGACCATCGACGGCCGTCCTGCCGAGATGGGCCCGACCGAATACCGTCTGCTGCAATTCTTCATGACCCACCAGGAACGTGCCTACACCCGTGGCCAGTTGCTGGATCAGGTCTGGGGCGGCAACGTTTACGTTGAAGAGCGCACCGTCGACGTGCACATCCGCCGTCTGCGCAAAGCCCTCGGCGATGCTTACGAAAATCTGGTACAAACCGTGCGCGGCACTGGCTATCGGTTCTCGACCAAAGCCTGATCCGACCGCCAGACTCGCTGACAAGGACGCAAATTTTCCGTGAATCAAAACTGGCATGGCACCCTGATTCGCCACATGCTGCTACTGGTCACCGCCTGCCTGGTGATCGGCCTGATCACCGGCTACTACGGCTGGAGCCTTGCCGTTGGCCTGGGAATCTACCTGGCCTGGACCCTCAAACAGTTGCTGCGCCTGCACGAATGGCTGCGCCTGCACAAACCCGATGAAGCGCCACCCGACGGCTACGGCCTGTGGGGCGAGGTGTTCGACAGCATCTATCACCTGCAACGCCGCGACCAACGGGTGCGCGGGCGCCTGCAAGCGGTGATCGACCGGGTTCAGGAGTCCACCGCCGCGCTGAAAGATGCGGTGATCATGCTCGACTCCGATGGCAACCTGGAGTGGTGGAACCGCGCCGCCGAAACCCTGCTGGGCCTCAAGACCCCGCAAGACAGCGGCCAACCGGTGACCAACCTGGTGCGCCATCCGCGCTTCAAAGAATACTTCGAGCAGGACAGCTACGCCGAACCGCTGGAAATCCCTTCGCCGACCAACGACCGCGTGCGCATCCAGCTGTACATCACTCGCTACGGCAACAACGAGCACCTGATGCTGGTACGCGACGTCACGCGCATTCATCAGCTGGAACAGATGCGCAAAGACTTCATCGCCAACGTCTCCCACGAGCTGCGCACGCCGCTGACGGTGATCTGCGGCTACCTGGAAACCCTGCTCGACAACGTCGAGGAAGTGAACCCGCGCTGGACCCGAGCCCTGCAGCAGATGCAGCAACAGGGCGGGCGCATGCAGACGCTGCTCAACGACCTGCTGCTGCTGGCCAAACTGGAAGCCACCGATTACCCGTCGGACAACCAGCCCGTGCCCATCGACGGTTTGCTGCAATCGATCAAGAGTGATGCCCAACAGCTCTCGGGGCAGAAAAACCAACGCATCACCCTGGAAGCCGATGCGACGATTCTGCTCAAGGGCAGCGAAGCCGAATTGCGTAGCGCGTTTTCCAACCTGGTGTTCAACGCGGTGAAGTACACCCCGGCCGAAGGCAATATCCGCATTCGCTGGTGGGGCGATGACCAGGGGGCACACCTGAGCGTGCAGGATTCCGGGATCGGTATCGACAGCAAACACCTGCCGCGCCTGACCGAACGCTTCTATCGCGTCGACTCCAGCCGCAACTCCAACACCGGCGGCACCGGCCTTGGGCTGGCAATCGTCAAGCACGTACTGCTGCGCCACCGCGCGCGGATGGAAATCAGCAGCGTGCCCGGTCACGGCAGCACCTTTACCTGCCATTTCGCGCCGGCTCAGGTCACTCGATCCCGGCTTATCAGCACCACGGATTGATACCGGCCAGCACGCGCCACTAGGCAATCGACAAGTCAGCCGCTACATTGGTTGACTTGTGCCTGCCTTTCAGGCGCGATTTTTTCTTCCCTTTTGAATTACACGGAACCCGCAAAACTCCATCATGGACCCTTCCCCTGGTTTGACCCTCGCTACCATTTTCGCCGACTTCGGCATGATTCTTTTTGCTTTGATCCTGGTTTTGCTCAACGGATTCTTCGTTGCGGCGGAATTTGCCATGGTCAAACTGCGCTCGACCCGGGTCGAGGCCATCGCTGAACAGAACGGCTGGCGCGGGCACATCCTGCGCACCGTGCACAATCAGCTCGATGCCTACCTGTCGGCCTGTCAGCTGGGTATTACCCTGGCTTCCCTGGGCCTTGGCTGGGTCGGTGAGCCGGCCTTCGCGCACATTCTTGAGCCGTTGCTGAGCGCCGTCGGCGTCGAGTCGGCCGAGATCGTCAAGGGCGTGTCGTTCTTCACCGCGTTCTTCATCATTTCCTACCTGCACATTGTGGTCGGCGAGCTGGCCCCGAAATCCTGGGCCATCCGCAAACCCGAATTGCTGTCGCTGTGGACCGCCGTACCGCTGTACCTGTTCTACTGGGCCATGTACCCGGCCATTTACCTGCTCAACGCCAGCGCCAACGCCATTCTGCGCATCGCCGGCCAGGGTGAGCCCGGCCCGCATCACGAGCACCACTACAGCCGTGAGGAACTGAAACTGATCCTGCACTCCAGCCGTGGCCAGGACCCGAGTGACCAAGGCATGCGCGTACTGGCTTCGGCAGTGGAAATGGGCGAGCTGGAAGTGGTCGACTGGGCCAACTCCCGCGAAGACCTGGTGACCCTGGAGTTCAACGCACCGCTCAAGGAAATCCTGGCGATGTTCCGTCGCCACAAGTTCAGCCGTTATCCGGTGTACGACAGCGAGCGCCAGGAGTTCGTCGGCCTGCTGCACATCAAGGACCTGCTGCTGGAACTGGCAGCCCTGGACCACATCCCGGAGTCGTTCAACCTGGCTGAACTGACCCGCCCGCTGGAGCGCGTGTCGCGGCACATGCCGCTGTCGCAATTGCTGGAACAGTTCCGCAAGGGTGGCTCGCACTTCGCCGTGGTCGAAGAGGCCGATGGCAACATCATCGGCTACCTGACCATGGAAGACGTGCTGGAAGTGCTGGTCGGCGATATTCAGGACGAACACCGCAAGGCCGAACGCGGCATTCTCGCCTATCAACCGGGCAAGCTGCTGGTACGGGGCGATACGCCGCTGTTCAAGGTTGAGCGCCTGCTGGGCATCGACCTCGACCACGTCGAAGCCGAAACCCTCGCCGGGCTGGTCTACGAAAGCCTGAAACGGGTTCCGGAAGAGGAAGAAGTGCTGGAAGTCGAAGGTTTGCGGATCATCATCAAGAAGATGAAAGGACCGAAGATCGTTCTGGCCAAGGTGTTGATGCTGGATTGACGTCTATCGCGAACCTGTAGGAGCCGGCTTGCTGGCGATGGGTGCGCCGCGGTGTCATGTGATACCGCGTTATCGTTCATCGCCAGCAAGCCGGCTCCTACTGCCCAACGCAAAGTTGGGCAGTGCGCTCACCGGCTGGTTGAACTGGTACGGAATCGATACCAGCCCCAGCCCGGTATTGCGCTGCACCACGAAGTGCAAATGCGGCCCGGTGCTGTTGCCGGTGTTGCCCGACAGCGCCAAGGCACTGCCCACCGCCACCTGTTGCCCTTCTCGAACCTTTACCGAGCCTTTCTTCAAGTGCAGGTAAACCCCCATGGTCCCGTCTTCGTGCAACACCCGCACGAAATTGCCGGATGCATCGCTGCCGCGCCCGCGCTGTCTGTTCTCGGTTTTCACCACCACCCCGCCTCGGGCGGCAATGATCGGCGTGCCCTCAGGCATCGCAATGTCTATCGCATAACGGCTCTTGGGGCCGAAGTGGCTGTAGGGGCCATTGGCGCCCTGGCTTATCCGGAACGGCCCGCCACGCCAGGGCAATGGATACCGATAACCCACCATGGACCCTGAGGGGTCGCCCAGGGAGTATTTGAACGTCGGGACATACGCGAGGGGCTTTCCAGCATTGGTCGCCGTGAGCTGCGCCAGACGAACACTGGAGCGTAGCGGTATCACCCGCCGAATCGTCCGCTTCGGCACCCCGCTGGCGTTCTTCACCCCGGCGAAACTCAATTCAACCTCTACCGGTGCATACAGGTCATTGCGCACGTACACACTGTGCACGCCGTTTTTCTTCGTGACGATGAGGCGTACCTGGCGCTCAAGGTGCTCCTCCATGCGATCGCGAAAAACGAACACGCGGGCGCCTTTGCTGGGGCGGTCACTGTAGGTGACCACGCCGTAGACGTCTTTGGACTTGTAGATGGTCATCGCCACGGCCGAGGTGGCGACCATGAATAGGCCACATAAAAACAGCAGGCGCGTGAACATGGGCAAAGGCTCTGTCGAGTTAGGCCTGGAACTCAGCCTAGCAGCTGCAATGGACCCGGCTAGTCGGCAGATGTTTCAGAACGCGTGTTCAGCAGATGTGCGGTAGCCGTGATGGCCCCATCGCGAGCTCGCTCCACGCGGCGATCCGACAATGGGGCCTATCAGGCGACACACCTCAAGCGCCTGGAATGAAGTGTTTCTGCGCCGTGCCTCGGGCAATCAGGCGGGAGATGTAGTCGAGTTTCTGCGCATCCTGATCGACGAAGCGGAAGGTCAATTGCAGCCAGTCGCTGTCAGGTTTTGGCTCGTGGGCGACGACCGCGTGCAGGTAGCCGTTGAGACGGGCGACTTCAGCGTTGTCGCCTTGCTCGAGGTCCAGCACGGCGCTGTCGAGGATTTGCGGCAGGGTCTCGGTGCGCTTGACCACCAACAACGCCTCTTTGAGGCTCAAGGCTTTGATCACGCATTGCTGAATGCCATTGGGCAACCGCAGTTGACCCTGACCACGCCCTCCTCCGGCGGCGGCAGCCACCGGGGCCTTGACCGAAGGGCTGTTGAGCAAACCACGGGCAGGCGCGGCGGCAGGTGCAGCAACCACGGCAGGCTTGCCACCGGTCAATGCGCTCAAGGAGTCGTTGGCAAAGGCCGGGCTCGTCTTGGTGGCGGCGATGTTGGTCAAGGCATCGAGTTTGCCAACCTTGTGCAGCGCCTGTTTGACCTTGGTCAGCAGCTGCTCGTTGGTGAACGGCTTGCTGACATAGCCGGAAACTCCGGCCTGAATTGCCTGGACGACGTTCTCTTTGTCGCCACGGCTGGTCACCATGACGAAGGGCATGGTTTTGAGGTTGTCTTGCTCGCGGCACCAGGTCAGCAGTTCAAGGCCGGACATTTCGGGCATTTCCCAGTCGCACAGGACCAGGTCGAACGCTTCCTTGGCCAGCATGGCTTGCGCCTTTTTGCCGTTGACCGCGTCTTCGATCCGCATGCCGGGGAAATAGTTGCGCAGGCACTTCTTCACCAGGTCACGAATGAACGAGGCATCGTCCACGACCAACACACTGACCTTACTCATCCAAAACCCCTTTAAAAAATCCCGGCCAGCATACCGCTTTGCTGATGGCACTTTGCCAAAAACCTTCAGTCACGCCGGACTTTTCGTTCGCGGGGTGCTGCTTTTCGAATTCGTGAGCCGCAAACGAAAACGCCCGGCCAAAAGGCCGGGCGCTTTACGTGGGCAACCTTACTTATCGTCAGATTTGCCCGGAACATTAGCGGTTTCGCCACTGGTTCCTTCAACTTCTTCCTTCATGCGCTTGAGGCCCAGGTGTCGCACGTCGGTGCCGCGCACCAGGTAAATCACCAGCTCCGAAATATTGCGCGCGTGGTCGCCGATGCGCTCCAGCGAACGCAGCACCCAGATAATGCTCAAGACTCGCGAGATAGAGCGCGGGTCTTCCATCATGTAGGTCGCCAGCTCACGCAGGGCTGTCTTGTACTCGCGGTCGATGATCTTGTCGTACTGCGCCACCGACAACGCCAGATCGGCGTCGAAACGGGCGAACGCGTCCAATGCATCGCGAACCATGTTGCGCACCTGGTCGCCAATGTGGCGAACCTCGACGTAACCGCGTGGCGCTTCGCCTTCTTCGCACAACTGAATGGCGCGACGGGCGATCTTGGTCGCTTCGTCACCGATGCGCTCCAGGTCGATCACCGACTTGGAAATGCTGATGATCAGACGCAAGTCAGACGCGGCCGGCTGACGACGGGCCAGAATGCGCAGGCATTCTTCGTCGATGTTGCGTTCCATCTGGTTGATCTGGTCGTCGATCTCGCGCACCTGCTGGGCCAGGCCGGAATCGGCCTCGATCAGCGCGGTCACCGCGTCGTTGACCTGCTTCTCGACCAGCCCGCCCATGGCCAGGAGGTGGCTGCGCACTTCCTCCAGTTCGGCGTTGAACTGCGCGGAAATGTGGTGGGTAAGGCCTTCTTTACTAATCATCTTTTTCGCTCCGCGAAAGTTGCAAGCTTCAAGCTGCAAGCTTCAAGCAGTTATGTATAAATCCTGAAATCGCACCGCTTCTATCTTGCCGCTTGTAGCTTGTAGCTGGCGGCTGTTCGGCTAGCCGTATCGGCCCGTGATGTAGTCTTCGGTCTGCTTCTTCGCCGGATTGGTGAACAGGGTGTCGGTATCACCGAATTCCACCAGTTTGCCCATGTACATGAACGCCGTGTAGTCGGAAACCCGCGCGGCCTGCTGCATGTTGTGGGTCACGATGACGATGGTGAACTTGGATTTCAGCTCGTAGATCAGCTCTTCGACTTTCAGCGTGGAGATCGGGTCGAGTGCCGAGCACGGTTCGTCGAGCAGCAGCACTTCCGGCTCTACGGCGATGGTGCGGGCGATCACCAGACGTTGCTGTTGACCACCGGACAGGCCCAGTGCCGACTCGTGCAGACGGTCTTTGACTTCCTCCCAGAGTGCCGCGCCTTTCAACGCCCACTCAACGGCTTCATCAAGGACACGCTTTTTGTTGATGCCCTGGATACGCAGGCCGTAGACCACGTTCTCGTAGATGGTTTTCGGGAACGGGTTCGGCTTCTGGAACACCATGCCGACGCGACGGCGCAGCTCGGCCACGTCTTCGCCCTTGCGGTAGATGTTGTTGCCGTACAGGTTGATCGCCCCGTCCACGCGGCAGCCATCGACCAGGTCGTTCATGCGGTTGAAGGTCCGCAGCAGCGTGGACTTGCCGCAGCCGGACGGGCCGATGAAGGCGGTCACGCGCTGTTTCGGGATGTTCATGCTGACGTCGAACAGCGCTTGTTTGTCACCGTAGAACAGGCTCAGGCCCGGCACTTCGATGGCTACGGTTTCCTGCTCGAGGTTCAGGCTCTGCTTGTCGCGACCCAGCGCCGACATGTTGATGCCGTGGGTATGTGTTTCGTGCTGCATGGGAGGCTCCCTGTGCTAACAAATTCGGTTCAGTAGACCGCGGGCCGTGCCCGCGGGTTACACAATTCTTTGTAGGAGCCGGCTTGCTGGCGATGCTGGCAACTCGGTCCAGCAGGCTCACCATGGTGATGCCTTCGCCAGCAAGCCGGCTCCTACAGGGTTGATCAGCTATCCAGCGCTTTGTACTTCTCGCGCAGGTGGTTCCGGATGTAGACCGCCGACAGGTTCAACGTCGCGATCACCAGCACCAGCAGCAGCGCCGTGGCGTAGACCAGCGGTCGTGCGGCTTCGACGTTCGGGCTCTGGAAACCGACGTCATAAATGTGGAAGCCCAAGTGCATGATCTTCTGGTCCAGGTGCAGGTACGGGTAGTTACCGTCCAGCGGCAACGAGGGCGCCAGTTTCACCACACCCACCAGCATCAGCGGCGCCACTTCACCGGCGGCACGGGCCACGGCGAGGATCATGCCGGTCATCATGGCCGGGCTGGCCATCGGCAGCACGATCTTCCACAGGGTTTCAGCCTTGGTCGCGCCCAGGGCCAGCGAGCCCTCACGCACGGTGCGAGGAATCCGCGCCAGACCTTCTTCGGTCGCCACGATCACCACCGGCACCGCCAGCAGCGCCAGGGTCAACGAAGCCCAGAGCAGACCCGGTGTACCGAAAGTCGGTGCCGGCAATGCTTCAGGGAAGAACAGACGGTCGACCGAACCCCCCAGCACGTAAACGAAGAAGCCCAGACCGAACACGCCGTAAACGATGGCCGGAACACCCGCCAGGTTGTTCACCGCGATGCGGATAATGCGGGTCAACGCGTTCTGCTTGGCGTATTCACGCAGGTACACCGCCGCCAGCACGCCGAACGGGGTCACGATCATCGCCATGATCAGGGTCATCATCACGGTGCCGAAGATCGCCGGGAAAATCCCGCCTTCGGTGTTCGCTTCACGCGGGTCGTCGCTCAGGAATTCCCAGACCTTGCTGAAGTAGAAACCGATCTTGGTGAACGTGCCCATGGCGTTCGGCTGGTAGGCGTGAACCACTTTACCCAGGCCGATTTCGATTTCTTTACCGTTGGCGTCGCGGGCGGTCAGGCTGTCGCGGTTGAACTGCGCATGCAGATCGGCCAGGCGCGCTTCAACGTCCTGATAACGCGCATTCAGCTCGGCACGCTCGGATTCCATGTCCGCTTGCGCGGCGGCGTCGAGCTTGCCTTCCAGTTCCAGTTTGCGAGTGTGCAGGCGGATACGTTCGAGACCGGCGTTGATCGCGCCGATGTCAGTCTTTTCCAGCGACTTCAGTTGCGCAGCAAGCCCGTTCACGCGGTCGATCCGCGCTTGCAGCTCAGGCCACGATGCCTCGCCTTCGGCGATGACCTTGCCATCCTGTTTGACGTTGACCAGGTAGCCGTAGAAGTTGCCCCATTCACGACGCTCGATAGCCATCAGCTCAGGTGGCGTCTTCTGGTTGGTCAGCCATTCGCCGACGATCCAGGTGAAGTCGGTGCCGTTCAAGTCACGGTTGCCGACCTTGATCAGCTCGCGGGTCATGAACTCAGGGCCTTGGTCCGGCACTGGCAGGCCCGCGCTCTTGAGACGCGCACGTGGCACTTCTTCTTTCTGCACCACTTCACCGATGACCAGGTGATTAGCCTGGCCCGGTACGTCGTAGCTGGCGTGGATCAGGTCCGCCGGCCAGAAGTGACCCAGACCGCGCACGGCAATCACTGCCAGCAGGCCAATGGTCATGATGACCGCGATGGACACCGCGCCACCGCTGATCCAGACGCCGGGGGCGCCGCTCTTGAACCATCCTTTCAGGGAGTTCTGTTTCACAGACTTCTACCTTTGCTTAAAGCGACGAGTATTTCTTGCGCAGACGCTGACGAATCAGTTCTGCGAGGGTGTTCATGATGAAGGTGAACAACAGCAGCACCAGCGCCGAGAGGAACAGCACGCGGTAGTGGCTGCCGCCGACTTCCGATTCGGGCATTTCCACCGCAACGTTGGCGGCCAGGGTGCGCAGGCCTTCGAACAGGTTCATTTCCATGACCGGGGTGTTACCGGTGGCCATCAACACGATCATGGTTTCACCGACCGCACGGCCCATGCCGATCATCAGTGCCGAGAAGATGCCCGGGCTGGCGGTGAGGATCACCACGCGGGTCATCGTCTGCCACGGCGTCGCACCGAGGGCCAGAGAGCCCAGGGTCAGGCCACGTGGCACGCTGAACACGGCGTCTTCGGCGATGGAGTAGATGTTCGGGATAACCGCGAAGCCCATGGCCAGACCGACCACCAGTGCGTTGCGCTGGTCGTAGGTGATGCCCAGGTCGTGGGAAATCCACATGCGCATGTCGCCGCCGAAGAACCAGTTCTCCATGAACGGGCTCATGTACAGCGAGAGCCAGCCCACGAACAGGATCACCGGGATCAGCAAGGCGCTTTCCCAGCCATCAGGGACTTTCAGGCGAATCGACTCAGGCAGGCGGCTGAAGGCGAAGCCGGCAACCAGAATACCGATCGGCAGCAGCATCAGCAGGCTGAAGATGCCGGGCAAATGTCCTTCCACATACGGTGCGAGGAACAGGCCGGCGAAGAAGCCGAGAATCACCGTCGGCATCGCTTCCATCAGCTCGATCACCGGCTTGACCTTGCGGCGCATGCCCGGGGCCATGAAGTACGCGGTGTAGATCGCCGCGGCAACGGCCAGCGGAGCGGCCAGCAGCATCGCGTAGAACGCCGCTTTCAAGGTACCGAAGGTCAGCGGCGACAGGCTCAGTTTCGGTTCGAAGTCGGTGTTGGCGGCGGTCGATTGCCAGACGTACTTAGGCTCGTCGTAGTTCTCGTACCAGACTTTGCTCCACAACGCGCTCCACGAGACTTCCGGGTGCGGGTTGTCGAGCAGCAGCGGTTGCAGCTTGCCACCGGCTTCCACGATCAGGCGGTTGGCGCGAGGCGACAGACCGAAAACACCCTTGCCTTCAACAACCGGCTCCACCAGCAAAGTGCGGTGGGCGGTGCTGTGGAACACGCCGAGCTTGCCGGAGGCATCGAGTGCAATGAAACCCTTGCGGCGCTCTTCGGCGGTAATTTCAACGATAGGCGTGGTGCCCATCTGGAAGGTACGGATCTGCTTCAGACGTTGTTCGCCATCGGGGTCACGCGCCATGAACCACTGGGCCAGACCGCCGCTGGAATCGCCAAGGATCAGCGAGATACCGCCCACCAGTTGAGTGCTGGCGGTGATTTCAGCGTCGGCGTTTTCCAGCAATTTGTAGCGCCCGTTGAGGCTCTTGTCGCGCAGGCTGAACACGTCGGCCTGGGCACGCCCGTTAATCACGTACAGCCACTGCTGACGCGGGTCGACGAAGATGTTCTTCACCGGCTCGGTCATTTGCGGCAGGTCGATGCGCTTCTGCTCGTTGGTGACTTCGCCGGTCATCATGTTTTCTTCGCTGGTCAGCGACAGAACATTGAGTTGCGAACCGGTGGAGCCGACCAGCATCAGGGTCGAATCGTTGGCGTTGAGGCTGACGTTCTCAAGGGCACCGCCGGCTTCGTTCAGCGCGATTGGCGCTTCGCCATACGGATACTCGATGGCCGGCGAGATGGTTTTCTTGCCGTCCGGGTAGCTGACTTTGTAAGTGTGGCGGAACACCAGTGCCTGACCGTTGGACAAGCCCACGGCTACCAACGGTTGCCCTGGCTGGTCTTTACCGATGGAGGTTACGGTGGTACCGGCCGGAACAGGCAGATCGACGCGCTTGAGTTCGGCGCCACTGTCGATATCGAAGAACAATGCCTGGCCCTTGTCGGAAACCCGCATGGCCACCTGGTTCTGCTCTTCCAGGGAGAACATCAACGGCTTGCCGGCGTCTTGCATCCAGGCTGGCGTGATGGCGTCCTTGGACGTCAGGCTGGCACCCTGGAACAGGGGCGCAACGACGTAGGCAAGGAAGAAGAAAATCAGGGTGATCGCGCCGAGAACAGCGAGGCCGCCCACGAGGACGTACCAGCGAGTCAGCCGATCTTTGAGCGCGCGGATGCGGCGCTTGCGTTGCAACTCAGGCGTATTGAAATCAATTCGCTTGGGGGGATTAGTAGTCATGTTGGAATTAGCCAGATCATTCATTCGCACACCCTAGCGATCCTGTATGACAGAAAGATGACAGTGCAGTGACGCGACAAATCCGCCGCTGGGGGTAGCCAGCAGCGGATAGAGAAATTTGGGGGTGTAGGAGCCGGCTTGCTGGCGAAAATGGTACATCCGACACATTTTCTGCGGATGGATGACCATCGCCAGCAAGCCGGCTCCTACAGAGTCCGAGGTAAACCCGGACTCAGGGTTTTACTTTTTTGCGACTTCAGGGCCGCCTTCTTTCAGACCCAGGTCAGCCAGTGCTTTTGCAGCAACCTTGGCCGGCAGTGGGATGTAGCCGTCTTTCACCACAACTTCCTGACCCTGCTTGGACAGAATCAGTTTCACGAACTCGGCTTCCAGCGGGGCCAGAGGCTTGTTCGGGGCTTTGTTGACGTAGACGTACAGGAAGCGCGACAGAGGATACTTGCCGTTCAGGGCGTTTTCTTCGGTGTCTTCGACGAAGTCCTGGCTGCCTTTCTTGGCCAGAGGCACGGTCTTCACGCTAGCGGTCTTGTAGCCGATGCCCGAGTAACCGATGCCGTTCAGCGAGGAGCTGATCGACTGCACGACCGAAGCCGAACCTGGTTGTTCGTTCACGTTTGGCTTGTAGTCGCCTTTGCACAGGGCTTCTTCTTTGAAGTAGCCGTAAGTGCCGGATACCGAGTTACGACCGAACAGTTGAACCGGCTTGTTGGCCAGGTCGCCGGTCACGCCCAGGTCACCCCAGGTTTTCACGTCGGCTTTAGCGCCGCACAGACGAGTGGACGAGAAGACCGCGTCGACTTGTTCCATGGTCAGGTGCTGGATCGGGTTGTCCTTGTGAACGAAAACAGCCAGGGCGTCCACGGCAACCGGGATAGCGGTTGGCTTGTAGCCGTACTTCTGCTCGAAGGCAGCCAGTTCGGTGTCCTTCATCTTGCGGCTCATCGGGCCCAGGTTGGAGGTGCCTTCAGTCAGCGCAGGTGGCGCAGTGGCGGAGCCAGCGGCCTGAATCTGGATGTTTACGTTCGGGTATTCTTTTTTGTAGTTCTCAGCCCAGAGGGTCATGAGGTTGGCCAGAGTATCGGAACCAACGCTGGACAGGTTGCCCGACACACCAGTGGTCTTGGTGTAGCTCGGGATAGCAGGGTCAACAGCGGCAACCGCGTTGGCAGTCGCAACGCCAGCAGCGACAAAAGTCATTGCCGCCATCAAACGCTTCAGTTTCATGCCTTACTCCTAGCAGATAGGGTGTGTTAAGTCGGGGCCAAGTATCAGCAGGCCGTGTGAACACTCTATGGCTGAAATATGACAATTGGATGAAAGGCCAGCATTCGGTTATTTGCAGGATGATTCGCGCCGCCCTCAATCGCCAGCAGGCTGGCTCCCACAGTTGAAATGCATGCCAAATGTGGGAGCCAGCCTGCTGGCGATTGGGCCGGTACAGACAATGAAAAAGTCGAAATCAGCGACCCTTCTTCCAGAGATACGCACCCACCACAATCCCGACCCCGCACAGCACCGCCACATAATAAGCGGGCCCCATTGCACTCTCCTTGAGCAGCAAACTGACAACCATCGGCGTCAGGCCGCCGAAAATCGCGTAGGCCACGTTGTAGGAGAACGACAGACCGCTGAAGCGCACCACCGGCGGAAACGCTTTGACCATCACGTACGGCACCGCGCCGATGGTGCCGACCAGCAGACCGGTCAGGGCGTACATCGGGAACAGCCAGTCGGGATGGTCGGCCAGGCTGTGATAGAAGGTCCAGGAACTGGCCAGCAACGCCGCACAGCCAAAGACGAAGACGCGTCCCGCACCGAAGCGATCGGCCAATGCGCCGGCAACGATGCAGCCAAAACTCAGGAATACGATCGCCACGCTGTTCGCCTGCAGGGACGTGGTGGGCGAGAAGTGATAGACCGTTTGCAGAACGGTCGGGGTCATCAGGATCAACACCACGATAGCGGCAGACAACAACCAGGTCAGCAGCATCGAAATCGCGATGGCGCCACGATGGTCACGCAGCACCGCACGCAGCGGCACTTCTTCGGCCAGGGCCTTGCGCAGTTGCAACTCGGCGAACACCGGGGTTTCGTGCAGCCAGCGACGCAGGTACACCGAGAACAGGCCGAACACGCCGCCCAGCAGGAACGGGATCCGCCAGGCGTAATCCGCCACTTCCACCGGGGTATAAATGCTGTTGATTGCGGTAGCGACCAGAGAACCCAGCAAGATCCCCGCCGTCAGGCCGCTGGTCAGGGTGCCGCAGGCGTAACCGATGTGACGCTGCGGCACGTGTTCGGAAACAAAGACCCACGCCCCCGGCACTTCACCACCAATCGCCGCGCCCTGAATCACCCGCATCAACAGCAACAGGATCGGTGCCCACAGGCCAATCTGCGCATAGGTCGGCAACAGGCCCATGATCAGGGTCGGCACCGCCATCATGAAAATGCTCAAGGTGAACATCTTCTTGCGACCCAGCAGGTCGCCAAAGTGCGCCATCACAATGCCGCCCAGCGGCCGCGCCAGGTAACCGGCCGCGAAGATGCCGAACGTCTGCATCAGGCGCATCCACTCGGGCATGTCCGGCGGGAAGAACAGCTTGCCCACCACCGTGGCAAAAAACACGAAGATGATGAAGTCGTAGAACTCAAGCGCACCGCCCAGAGCGGACAGCGACAGCGTCTTGTAGTCGTTGCCGGTCAATGGACGTGCGGGTTGCTCGGGTTGCGCGATGCTCGAGGGCGCTGGGGTCATGGCAAGGGCTTCTCTTATAGTCGGATTTGCAACCTCAACAACGCTGGTAGAGGCTTGGGCAGGTCGGGCACGATAGCAAATTGTTCGAAAAAGCACATAGAGGTGCGTTTTTGACGGTCAAAATGAGAACCGGACGGTCGTCTCGGAGTCTACCGACCGATATACTCGCAGCCTGCTCCGGTTTTCGAGGGGTTGCTGTGCGAAGACGTCGTTGGCCTCATTCACCGGTGCCAGCCGATTTCGCAGAGTTTCCCTTTAGACGCCTTAGGAAAACGTGACGAACGTAGTATGTTCGGTGCTGAATCGTTTTTCCCGAAGACGGCTACCACCAGCAGTACCAACGAAGAGTCACGGGTCAGAGGCACCCCCGGCATGATAGAGCTCGAACAAGAAGATCCAATCCCGCAAGGCGACCTGGCCCTGCAAATCACCGCGCTTCCTCGCGAAACCAATGGCTTCGGCGATATTTTCGGCGGCTGGCTGGTGGCGCAGATGGATTTGGCAGGCACGGCGATGGCCAGCAAGGTTGCTGGCGGGCGCGTCGCCACCGTGGCGATCGACCGTATGGCGTTCCTGGTGCCGGTGGCGGTGGGTGCTCAGCTCTCCTTTTATACCCAGGCGCTGGAAATCGGCCGCAGCTCGATCAAGATGATGGTTGAAGTCTGGAGCGACGATCCGTTGTCCAGCGAGTGGCGTAAAGTGACCGAGGCGGTGTTTGTGTTCGTCGCCATCGATGGCAGCGGCCGCACCCGCTCGGTTCCAGCAAGGGCTCGCTGAAGGCGATTCTAAACCTGGCGTTTGTTTTGCGGTCTGTAGTCGTCATTGTTCCTGATCGAGAGCTGTCCCATGAACACGCCCAACGTTGAAGCGGTAAAACTGGATGAACTGAACTGCTGGCGTATCCGCCACGGTCAGGCCGAATTACTGGTGGCCCAGCAAGGCGCGCACATCCTCAGTTATCAACTGGCGGGCGAGCCGCCGCTGATCTGGCTCAATGACGAGGCCGTGTTCAAGACCGGCAAGAGCATCCGCGCCGGCGTGCCAGTTTGCTGGCCGTGGTTTGGCAACCTGACGCGCAATCCGCAAAGTGTCCAGGCGATGCGCGTCAGCGCTGAAGCGCCGCCGGCTCACGGGTTGGTGCGAGCGATGGACTGGGAGTTGGGCGGCATCGAAGCCGAAGGCGAAAGCCTGAAGATCGAGTTCCTTCTGCCCTACCCCGAAGGTGGCCTGCCAGGCTGGCCGCACCAGGTGGACTTGAAGCTGAGCATTCGTCTGGATGAGCAACTGCATATCAGCCTGACCAGCCATAACCAGGGCGCTGAAACCGTCAGCATCAGCCAGGCGCTGCACAGTTATTTCGCCGTCAGTGATGTGCGCCAGGTGCATGTCGAAGGCCTCGATGGTTTGAACTACATCGAGACCCTGGACGACTGGAAAACTGTCACCCAGCGCGGTGACCTGCATTTTGCCGGCGAAACCGACCGCATCTACCTCGACACGCCGGCGCAATTGAGCATCGTTGATCCGCAATGGGAACGACTCATCGAACTCACCAGCAGCGGCTCGCGTTCGGCGGTGATCTGGAATCCATGGATCGCTCGCGCCGCCGCGTTCAGCGACATGGCTGACGATGGCTGGCAACGCATGCTGTGCATCGAGACGGCGAACGTGATGGGTGATGTGGTGAATCTGGCACCGGGTGCCAGTCATACCCTTGGCGTGAGTATCGGCAGCAAACCGCTGTAAACCTGTAGGAACCGGCTTGCCGGCGATGGCGCCCTCAAGATCGCTATCGCCAGCAAGCCGGCTCCTACAGTACTTTTACAAATCCGACTCTTCCACGACTCTGACCTTCGCCGCATCCAGCGCATACGCCGCATCAGCCAGATCATTGCTGACCTTCTCGACCTTCAACGTACCGGTCACCCACAGCGGCGTGTAGATATCGTTCAGCTTCAAGCCTTTCGGATACCGCACCAGCACCAACTGGTTAGGCGGCGGAGGCGGCACATGGATGCAGGCGCCCGGATACGGCACGAGGAAGAACAGCGTGCTGTGCCCCTTGGCGTCGGTTTCCAGCGGCACCGGATAACCGCCGATGCGGATGTTCTTGTCGTTCATCGACGCAACGGTTTTGGTCGAATACATCACCGCCGGCAAACCTTTGGCCTGCTTCATCCCACCCTTTTCGGTAAAGGTGCCAGTGGCTTCGGGTGAGTCGTGGTCGATTTCGGGCATGGCCTCGAGGGCTTTCTGGTCCGACTTGGGCATCAGTTCGAGCCAGTCGGTTTCCGGCAGCTCGCCAGCATGGGCAAGGCCCGAACCCAGGAATAGAAGAGTCAGCAGAAGACGGCGCATGAAGGTGCTCGGCAAGGATAAGGAAATCGCCGAGCATTCTAGCCCTCCCGGCTTGCGCGGCCGAGAGGGTTTGTCACTTGAATCAGTTCTTTTTGACCAGGCCGTAGATCACCAGCAATACAACAGCGCCTACCAGTGCACCGATGAAGCCGGCACCTTCACCTGCGTGATAAATACCCAGGGCCTGGCCGCCGTAGGTGGCTGCCAGCGAACCGCCGATACCGAGCAGGATGGTCATGATCCAGCCCATGTTGTCATCGCCCGGTTTCAGGAACCGCGCGAGCAGGCCGACAATCAAGCCGATAAAGATGGTTCCGATAATTCCCATGGCATTTCCCTCTGATTGAATTGGCTGAGTCCTAGCCAAAGCCTAGTCAGACTTTGGCATCCTGCCATCAGAGAACGGTGCAACCTCAATGGTTCCACCGCTGCCACATGAAACTATTCGGCGATGAGCGCTTCGACCTTGAGGATCTGCGCGGCCAGCGTCTCGCGGTCTGCACAACGCAGGTTGGCGTGACCGACCTTGCGGCCGACCTTGAACGCCTTGCCGTAATGATGCAGATGGCAATCGGCGATGGCCACGACTTTCTCGGTGTCCGGTACTTTACCGATGAAGTTGAGCATGGCGCTTTCGCCAACCTTGGCCGTCGAACCCAACGGCAGACCGGCCACGGCCCGCAGGTGGTTTTCGAACTGGCTGCACTCGGCGCCTTCGGTGGTCCAGTGCCCGGAATTGTGCACACGCGGGGCGATTTCGTTGGCTTTCAGGCCACCGTCGACTTCAAAGAACTCGAACGCCATCACGCCGACATAATTCAGCTGCTTGAGCACACGGCTGGAGTAGTCTTCGGCCAGGGCTTGCAGCGGGTGATCGGTGCTGGCCACGGACAGCTTGAGAATGCCGCTGTCGTGGGTGTTGTGCACCAGCGGATAGAACTTCGTTTCGCCATCACGAGCGCGCACGGCGATCAGCGAGACTTCGCCAGTGAACGGCACGAAGCCTTCCAGCAGGCACGTCACGCTACCGAGCTCAGCAAACGTACCGACGACGTCTTCAGGCGTGCGCAGGACTTTCTGGCCCTTGCCGTCGTAACCCAGGGTGCGGGTTTTGAGCACGGCCGGCAGGCCGATGGAAGCCACGGCGGCATCGAGGTCAGCCTGGGACTGGATGTCGGCGAACGCCGGGGTTGGAATCCCCAGGTCCTTGAACATGCTCTTTTCGAACCAGCGATCGCGGGCGATGCGCAGGGCCTCGGCGCTCGGATAAACCGGCACGAACTGCGACAGGAACGCCACGGTTTCAGCTGGAACGCTTTCGAACTCGAACGTCACCAGATCGACTTCATCGGCCAGTTGACGCAAGTGATCCTGATCGCCGTAGTCGGCACGCAGGTGTTCGCCCAACGCCGCCGCGCAAGCGTCCGGCGCCGGGTCGAGGAAAGCGAAGTTCATGCCCAGCGGAGTGCCCGCCAGCGCCAACATGCGACCCAACTGGCCGCCACCGATTACACCGATCTTCATCGTCAACAACCTCAGGCGATGCGTGGGTCTGGATTTTCCAGGACGCTGTCTGTCTGCTCAGCACGGAAGGTTTTCAGCACTTCATGGAACTGCGGGTGCTTGGCGCCCAGGATGCTCGCCGACAGCAAGGCTGCGTTGATTGCACCAGCCTTGCCGATGGCCAGTGTGGCGACCGGAATGCCCGCAGGCATCTGCACAATAGAAAGCAGCGAATCGACGCCCGAGAGCATCGCCGACTGCACCGGCACACCGAGCACCGGCAGGTGGGTCTTGGCCGCACACATGCCAGGCAAGTGGGCCGCGCCACCGGCACCGGCAATGATCACCTCGATGCCACGCGCCTCGGCTTCTTCAGCGTACTGGAACAGCAGGTCCGGGGTGCGGTGGGCAGAAACCACTTTCACCTCGTAAGGGATGCCGAGCTTTTCCAGCATATCGGCGGTGTGGCTAAGGGTGGACCAATCGGACTTGGAGCCCATGATCACGCCAACCAATGCACTCATCGTCGTGCCTCTTCTCTCTGGGCGCCCGCAGGCGCATCAAAAAACAACAAGCCACGCATTATGCGTGGCTTGATTGTACGAATTATGGCCGGTCGTAACCGGCCGAAGGCCGCGCAGTATACCTCAAAGAAGCAGATAAACAGCCCCTGTGGTGACCATCTGTCATACGGGCAAAAAACAGGTATTTCCTGACTATAAAGTCAGTCAATCGAATGCCGGCCGATCGTGAACTTCCCTGATTTTCTGGATCAGTAAATGTCGAGCACCTTAAATAACTTAAAACAACTTGAAACTTGCCAGAAGACTTCGACCAAGATAATTATCAATGACATTGATACGTAACTGAACAGGAAGTTCAAAACATGAAAAAACCCATCTCGATAATGATCGTCATTCATAAAGACCTTCAAAACCATCAAAAAGCTGCTTTATATGCCGATTATTTTTCGTGGCTAAAACCAGAGCTCGAATCCATTTCCGGGCGGGATGTCCGATTTTATATGCTTCATCACGATGAAGTACCGAAACTGGCAGAGTACAACTTCAGGAACGAAGACGCTTCGGCATCGCTGGATGGCTGGAGAGACTTGATACAAGACTGGTATATAAGCCTGACGCAAACCGGCGAGCATGAGTCGAACCTGACCAAAGTCCTTTTATTGACTCGAAACAACATCAACGCAACGGCAGGCGGACTTATCGCAGTGACACTCGGATACGCCGAAATCAAAGGGCACTGTGCAATTGCAGCAATCACATCCGTCCACGCTCCCGCACATGAAATTGGACACATGCTTGGCGCAACACATGAAGACAGCGAAGTCATCTATGACGGCTGGTGGCACGATTCGATCATGTTGTCGGACTCGTTCTCAAGCGTGCGCGGAAACGCCTATCGATACAGTGACAAGAACAGGGAAAATATTCGCGAACACCTCAACAAATTTGCATAGTCAAAGTGCCGCCAATAATCGACACCAAAACCCATCTTGAAATTCTGACTTGTCGATATAGCACTTCCATAGAAAGGAATCACTGATGCCGCTACTTCCGATTACCTTAACCGTTTTTTTGCATGAAGATCTGAAAGACCAAAACCTCAATCTGCTCTGCAGTCACTACTTTGACTGGCTGGAAGACCACATCACCGTAATTTCAGGTCGCGACATGAATACCGAATTCATAAAACCTTCAGACGCGCCTGGCATCAGCAGCATCGATTACAAAACCGAGGATCTTCAGCACCTTCTTAAAAAATTTAATGCCGAAGTCGTACTTTATGTAAAAAATACTAACGGTAGTTTCGAAAATGCCATTCACAAATACATGCTGTTAACGCGCGACATCATTAACGAAACAACCCTGGGGGTGGCTGCCAGTCCAGGCGCTTTCGCAGTCGCATCGATCACGGACTATTTCACTGCGGCCCACGAACTGGGTCACATGCTCGGTGCGAGCCATGAGGACAGCGGCGACGTCACGACTTACCACGGACCCGTCAAATCACTCATGCATGCAACCGCCGGCGATGTCGGCGCCCGCTTCAGCCAAATCAATGAGGACAATATTCGCCGCTACCTCGGTCAGTACGATTGAGACAGGATTGCAACAACGTCGCTGGATCCAGGCCACTCGCGTGGCCGGGAGGATTTCGCCCTCATACAGCAGAGCTCGCCGCGCCCCCTTCAAGCTTGCGCCAGAGCAACCGCACATTCGCCTTGCGCACCAGTGCGCAGCGATACAAACGGATCTCCAGCGGCACATGCCATTGCGGCCCACCACAAACCACCAGCTCACCGCGCGCCAGTTCGGCGCGCACGCTAAGTTGCGGTACCCAGGCGATGCCCAAACCTTCCAGGGCCATGCTTTTCAGGCTATCGGCCATGGCAGTTTCGTAGATGGTGGTGAAGCGCAATGCCCGTTGTCGCAACAACATGTTCACCGAACGGCCAAGAAACGCACCGGCGCTGTAGGCCAGCAATGGCACGCTGCCCTCGCCTTCCAGATCGAACAGCGGTTTGCCATCCGCATCCGCCGCGCAGACCGGCAGCATTTCGGTGTGCCCCAGGTGCAGCGAAGGGAAAATTTCCGGGTCCATCTGCATCGCCGCGTCCGGGTCATAGAACGCCAGCATCAGGTCGCATCCGCCTTCGCGCAGGGCATGCACGGCGTCGCCGACGTTGGTCGCTACCAGACGCGTCGCGATGTTCAAACCTTCGTTGCGCAGCTGCGCGATCCAGCGCGGAAAGAAACCCAGCGCCAGCGAGTGAGCGGCCGCGACCTGCATCACTTCGCCCTGCCCGCCTTCCAGGTGATGGAGATGGCGCAGCACTTCACCGAGTTGTTCAACCACAGTTCGAGCGGTGACCAGAAACAATTGCCCCGCTGCCGTCAGCTCGATCGGCGTGCGCGAGCGATTGACCAACTGCAGCCCCAACGCCGCCTCCAGGCTGCGGATGCGCCGACTGAACGCCGGCTGCGTGACGAAACGTCGTTCAGCCGCCTGGGAGAAACTGCGGGTGGCAGCCAGAGCACTAAAGTCCTCCAGCCATTTGCTTTCCAGATTCATCACGTCCTCCCGGACACGCACCAATTTAGGTCACACGCTCGCCGTCAATCCGGCGTCACACGGGCATTATGCCGAATATGCATAGCCTAGTGTTTAACAGCATTGGCCCAAAAATCTCCACGAGCCTAGCATTCGCAGCGTTCCGGCATAGACCGGGTTCATATCGAGATGATTTCTATCATGTCCTCCGCTGCATCTTTCCGCACAGAAAACGACCTGCTTGGCGCCCTCGAAGTACCGGCTCAAGCGTATTACGGCATCCAGACCCTGCGAGCGGTGAACAACTTCCGCCTCTCGGGCGTTCCGATTTCGCATTACCCGAAACTGGTTGTGGGCCTGGCAATGGTCAAACAGGCCGCTGCCGACGCTAACCGCGAGCTGGGTCATCTGAGCGAAGCCAAACACGCTGCCATCAGCGAAGCCTGTGCACGATTGATCCGCGGTGATTTCCACGAAGAGTTCGTGGTCGACATGATTCAAGGTGGCGCCGGTACTTCCACCAACATGAACGCCAACGAAGTGATCGCCAACATTGCGCTCGAAGCAATGGGCCATCAGAAAGGCGAATACCAATACCTGCACCCGAACGACGACGTGAACATGGCGCAGTCGACCAACGACGCCTACCCGACGGCAATCCGCTTGGGTCTGTTACTGGGTCACGACGCGCTGCTGGCCAGCCTCGACAGCCTGATTCAGGCGTTCGCGGCCAAGGGCCAGGAATTCAACCACGTCCTGAAGATGGGTCGTACCCAGCTGCAAGACGCCGTGCCAATGACCCTGGGTCAGGAATTCCGCGCTTTCGCCACCACCATGGGCGAAGACCTGGCCCGTCTGAAGACGCTGGCCCCGGAACTGCTGACTGAAGTGAACCTGGGCGGCACCGCGATCGGCACCGGCATCAACGCCGACCCGCGCTATCAGGCCCTGGCTGTGCAGCGCCTGGCGCTGATCAGCGGTCAACCGCTGGTTCCGGCGGCCGACCTGATCGAAGCCACGTCCGACATGGGCGCCTTCGTACTGTTCTCCGGCATGCTCAAGCGCACCGCGGTCAAGCTGTCGAAGATCTGCAACGACCTGCGCCTGCTGTCCAGCGGCCCGCGTACCGGCATCAACGAAATCAACCTGCCGGCACGTCAGCCAGGCAGCTCGATCATGCCAGGCAAGGTCAACCCGGTTATCCCGGAAGCCGTGAACCAGGTAGCGTTCCAGGTCATCGGTAACGACCTGGCCCTGACCATGGCAGCCGAAGGCGGCCAACTGCAACTGAACGTGATGGAGCCGCTGATCGCTTTCAAGATCTTCGACTCGATCCGCCTGTTGCAACGCGCCATGGACATGCTGCGCGAGCACTGCATCGTCGGCATCACCGCTAACGAAGCCCGCTGCCGTGAACTGGTCGAGCACTCGATCGGCCTGGTCACCGCGCTGAACCCGTACATCGGCTACAAAAACGCCACCCGTATCGCCGGCCTCGCCCTTGAAAGCGGCCGCGGCGTGCTGGAACTGGTGCGCGAAGAAGGTCTGCTCGACGAAGCCATGCTCGCCGACATCCTGCGCCCGGAAAACATGATTGCTCCGCGTCTGGTTCCGCTCAAAGCCTGAACCGACGCGTTACTTGTAGCACCGCTCACCAGGTCGAGGGACTAGACACCTCTCACCTTTTGAGGGCCTGGAGATCATTCTCCAGGCCCTTTTTTTTGCTTTTTTTTCGGTACCGTACGACGTGACACGGCTGACGCTCAGCGTCATGCTCCGCCTCAAGCCGTTTCAGTTTTTTCGGAGATCCACCATGAATGCCTCGACCTACCCTGCCGCCCAGCACGTCATGGTGCTCTACACCGGCGGCACCATCGGCATGCAAGCCAGCGCGCATGGCCTGGCCCCGGCGTCCGGTTTCGAAGCGCGGATGCGCGATTACCTGCACAGTCAGCCTGAACTGGTTGTACCGCAGTGGCGCTTTCGCGAGATGTCGCCGCTGATCGACAGCGCCAACATGACGCCGGTGTATTGGCAGCAATTGCGTGAAGCAGTGGTCGATGCGGTGGATGTGCAAGGCTGCGACAGCGTGCTGATCCTGCATGGCACCGACACTCTGGCCTACAGCGCCGCCGCCATGAGCTTCCAGTTGCTCGGCCTGCATGCTCGCGTGTGTTTCACCGGCGCCATGCTGCCGGCCGGCGTGACCGACAGCGATGCCTGGGAAAATCTCGGCGGCGCTTTGGTTGCCCTTGGCCAAGGCCTGGCGCCGGGCGTTCACTTGTACTTTCACGGCGAGCTGCTTGACCCGACCCATTGCGCGAAGGTCCGCAGTTTCGGTCGTCATCCGTTCAAGCGCCTGGAGCGCCAGGGTGGTGGCGTGAAAGTGTCTTCGATGCCGCAACAGCTGAACTACCAGCAACCCAAACAGCTGGCGAACGTTGCGGTGCTGCCGCTGTTTCCCGGCATCAGCGCCGGGATTCTCAATGGCCTGGTCGACAGCGGCATCCAGGGTCTGGTGCTGGAGTGCTACGGCAGCGGCACCGGGCCGGGCGACAACCCCGAATTTCTCGCCAGCCTGGGGCGTGCGCGGGACAAGGGTGTCGTGGTGGTCGCGGTGACGCAGTGCCATGAAGGCGGCGTCGAGCTGGATGTGTATGAGGCCGGCAGCCGTTTGCGCGATGTGGGCGTGTTGTCGGGTGGCGGCATGACCCGCGAGGCAGCGTTCGGCAAGTTGCATGCACTGTTGGGTGCGGGGCTTGATACAGAGGAAGTACGGCGACTTGTCGAACTGGACCTGTGCGGCGAACTGAATTGACCTGACACCCTGTAAACCTGTGGGGAGCGGGCTTGCCCGCGATGACGGCGGCACATCCGGCATTCTCGTGAATGACACACCGCAATCGCGGGCAAGCCCGCTCCTACAGGATCGATGCCAGCCCAACCAGTCTCGGCACACAACTTGCTCCGTGTTCCAGCATCCCAAAGGCTGGAAGTACTCATGCTCCACTCCCACCTCACCACTCTCAACGCCGTTTCGCTGATCCTCAACACCTTCAAGGCCGAGGGTTTGTCCAGCGAGGCACTGCTGGCCGGCAGCGGTATCAGTGCGGCGGACCTGAGCCGGGCCGACACGCACATCACCACCAATCAAGAGATGCAGGTCTGCGCCAACGCCGTCGCGCTCAAACGCGATATCGGCCTGGAACTGGGCCGGCGGATGCACGTCTCCTGCTACGGCATGCTCGGTTACGCCCTGCTCACCAGTGCCACCTTCGGTGACGCTTTGCGTCTGGCGATGCGCTATCCGGCGCTATTGGGAACAGTGTTCGAGCTGAGCCTGGAAGAAGATGGCGAACGGGTTTGGTTCTCTGCCGCCGATTATCGTGAAAGCCCCTCGATGGCGGTGTTCAATGCCGAGTTCTGCCTGGTCTCGCTGAAAGTCACCTGCGACGATTTGCTCGGCCACCCGCTGCCCTTGCTCGCCGCACGTTTCGAACATACCGCGCCCGACTACGAAGCGACCTACGCCGAGCATTTCAATTGCCCGCTGCAGTTCGAGGGCCCCAACAATGCGTTCGCTTTCGACAAACGCTGGCTCGATCAACCCTTGCCACTGGCCGATATCATCACCCACCAAACGATGGCCGAGCGCTGCCGCAAACAGAATGTAGAGTTCACCGGACGTCAGGCCTGGCTGGGGCGGATTCGGCAATTGCTCAGCGCACAGCTCAATGCCGCGCCAGGCCTCGAAGGGCTGGCCGAGCAGATGAACTGCTCAGCGCGCACCTTGCGCCGACATCTCAAGGATCTGGGTTGCAGCTATCAGGAATTGCTCGACGAATTGCGTTTCGAGCAGGCCAAGCAAATGTTGTGTGAGGATCAGCTGCCGATCTATCAAATCGCCGAGGCTTTGGGCTTCAGCGAGACCGCGAGTTTTCGCCATGCGTTTGTGCGCTGGAGCGGTGTGGCGCCGAGCCAGTTCCGCCCACACGGATAACACTGTAGGAGCGCGCCCTGACAAGTAAGGGGCGAATTTCGGTCAGTTTTTTTGGCCGTATCGATCCCCTTTTGGCCTTTCCTGCCGTTCTCCAAAACTGCCTCTGCCGCAAGACTGTGTTCAATCGAATCCGCCTTCGGAGACCAAGAAATGCTGACGATCTACTCGGACGATCACCACCTGCACCACGGCCGTTGCGAATTGATAGACGGGCAACTCAAGCCCTGCTTCGAGATGCCTTCGCGCGCCGACCATGTGCTGGCCAGGGTGCAAAACCAGAATCTGGGCCCGGTGGAAGCGCCCAAGGATTTCGGCCTCGACCCGATCGAGCGTATTCATAGTCGCGACTACCTCGACTTCTTCAAGGGTGCCTGGGCCCGTTGGACCGAGTTCAACACCGACGGTGATCTGCTGCCCTACACCTGGCCGGCCCGCACCTTGCGACCGATCAAACCGACCAGCCTGCACGGTCAGCTCGGTTATTACAGCTTCGACGGCGGCGCGCCGATCACCGCCGGGACCTGGCAAGCCGCGTACAGCGCAGCGCAAGTCGCCCTGACGGCCCAAGCGGAAATCCAGCGCGGCGCACGCAGTGCATTCGCCCTGTGCCGTCCACCGGGACATCACGCTGCCGGCGATTTGATGGGCGGTTATTGCTACCTCAACAACGCCGCCATCGCCGCCCAGGCGTTCCTCGATCAGGGCCACAAGAAAGTCGCGATCCTCGACGTCGATTACCACCACGGCAACGGCACGCAATCGATTTTCTACGAACGCAGCGATGTGCTGTTCACTTCGATCCACGGCCATCCGGAAGCCGAATTCCCGTTCTTCCTCGGCTATGAAGACGAGCCGGGAGAAGGCCCCGGCGAAGGCTTCAACTTCAACTATCCGTTACCGGCCGGTTCGGGCTGGGAGGCATGGAGCGCGGCGCTGGAGCACGCCTGCAACGAGATCAACAGCTACGGCGCCGACATCATCGTCGTCTCCCTGGGCGTCGACACCTTCAAGGACGACCCGATCTCGCAGTTCAAGCTCGACAGCCCGGATTACCTGGCCATGGGCAAGCGCATCGCCGGCCTCGGCAAGCCGACACTGTTTGTGATGGAGGGCGGTTACGCGGTGGAAGAAATCGGCATCAACGCCGTGAACGTTTTGCAGGGCTTTGAAAGCGGCCAGTGAACAACGACTGCAATGCACTTAAGCGCAACACTGAACCCTGTGGCGAGGGAGCTTGCTCCCTCGCCACAGTTTTTCGCTGATCGAAAGGTAACCGATACATATCTACCACCCTGTCAGGTACATGCTCCCCTACCGTGGATGACCCGAGGCGATGATCCCATCGCCCACATCGTCATAGGGAAATGACAATGACAGAGACGGCTAACACACCGCTGCCGAAGAAAAGTACTGCGGCCCACGAAACCCGACAAGGCCCCACCGTCAGCGATGTGGCGGCGCAAATGCTGCGACAGGCCTTGAAAGAGCGCTACCCGACCCGCGATCTCGATCCCGACCAGATACTCATCGGCACCCCGCAGTGGCAATACATTGAAGATCAACTGATCGCCGGCCCGATTCAATACGAAACGCTGACCCAGGCGTTGGTGCGACAGTTCTTCACCTCCTCCACCGCCCACTATTTCGTAGGTGAGCAGTTCCTGACCCGCCTGCCGCTGCTCACGCCCGTCGTGCACCTGAACATCAGCATCGAAGAAATCGGCGAGTTGCTCAACGACTACGCGCCTCTTTTGTTTGTCGCATTTGGCCAGCGCCAGTTAGCGTTCTGGAACGACAAGGGGCACAGCGCGCCTCGCTGGCAGGAGCTGTCCAACGCGCTGCAAAAAATGCTGGACGTAAATAGCGCCAACGGCTGGGACAGCGATCAATGCTATGTGGCGCGAGCTGTATTTCAATATCCCGATAAACAGGAAAGAACAAAGCAGGATCCAACGGTTGCGAACATCAAGGTCTGTCTGATCGACATTGATACTGTCGACGCGCAAGGCACCCGACATCTGATGATCGGCGGCGCAGCCGTCATTACCGGGCAATACAAAGGTCGCAACCTGGTGATGATGTACTCCGTAGAAGACGATTATGAATCCTTCGACTCACTGGAAAAACTCGGCGCTTCGCTGCCTGCACGGATAGACGACGAGCTGGCAAGGCGTAGCATGCAATGGCGCTTGTTCGAACCAGACGGCAATTTTTTCGACCACATGGCCTGGGCGCTGATCAGTACGCAAATTGACACGTTGAGTGCCATCACTGGTGAAAACCCATCGGAAGAACCCTTGCATCACAACGCCCCTCAAGGGCCTGCGCGAAGCCAACTTGACGAGGCGATACCTGACTGGCTGGCTGATGCCTCGGCTGCGGATCTGGATGTCTACAGTCAATCCATCAAGGCCATGGGTAAATTGCTCAAAGTATCCGACCCTGGGCTCTACAAGATCCCGCCCATTACTGACTTTGCTCAGCAAAAAATGCGTGAAGCGATCCTGGCGGACAACAAGACAAACGCTGCCGCGCTGCCCCTCGACAAGCTCGAAATCACTATCACCAACAGCTTCGAAGCGGGTGGATTGACACTCCCGAACCCGCTCGACAGGCACACCGAAACGCTCGGTGAATATGCTCTCGAAAACGAGGCGCCCTACCAGGCCACTCTGCGCTTCACAGATGAACACACAGTCCCCGACTGGTTGACCATCGATTACCTGACGGCCAAGGCAGCTCAGGTCAATATTGGTGAGACGTATCCGACGTTGATCAAGAGCAAGCTGATTGATGACAACGTTCAGTCAGCTCTGCAAGAAAGTGCTTACATCAAGCAATTGCGCGTACTGCTGCCGCTTATGGCGCTGGAGCACAAACTTCGTCAACTCGCAGGCATTGATGAACAGGGCTACCGTACCCTGCGTGCATGGCTCGACCCCACGCCGGGCAATCCGCAACCCGTGGTCATTCGCCCTCTCACCTTCACCCATGGCGGCAGGCATACCGGCGATAACGTCGCCAACATGTTCATCATCGCTGCACGCGATACCGACGTCGGGCCTTGCCTGCTCTATCGCCCGCTGTTCGAAAAACCCTTGCTGCAGTTCCCTGCAGAGCAAAACCTGATTTATGCCCTGCATCAACCGGGAGAGCTGCGTGACTCAGTTCTGGCCTGGCTGCCCGACACCGCCCTGAGCTTCAAATATGCCCAGTACGCATTTCCTGTCGGCCTGCCTTCGCCTTGGCTGTCGACCCAAATACTGGCCGAACCCTGGACTTCAATCACATGGGCCGGCCCGGTCGGGCTCTCTTCTGATGAATTGACGGGCGATGTGTTTTCCGTGCTGTTCAAGAGCAATGCCAAAGCCTTGGCCGAACTCGCTGATCGGCAATCGCAATCCAACGCCGAGCGAAGGTGGGCATTGCTGCGCGAAAGCGGGTGGGCAGTGTTCAACGTCGCGTCGAATTTCTTCAGTGGCGCGGCGGGCGTCGCGGTGTGGGTCTGGCAAGCATTCGCCGATATTCAGCAAGCGCAGGATGCCAATTTGCGTGGCGACAAACTTACTCAGTGGTCGGCAATGGGTGACCTGCTGTTGATGCTGGGCATGGTGTTGGCCCATCGAGCTGTTTCAAGACGCAAGGCAGAAGTGACGCCTGAATCAGGACGACGAAGTGAGATGGCCGAAACGATCATTCGCCCTGAACCCGTCACGCCGCCGACGATAGAAATGAATGTCACGCCCCTCACCGGCGACTTGCCCATCAGCCACTACTCATCGCTTGAAGTCGGCGGTTCCATCCCCCGCCGCTCGCCCACAGCGCTGGGTAAATATCTGGACAGCATCCAAGTCCCGATGCCTGATCTGGCGAGTGACGGTTTGACGCTGCTCAAACGAGGCAACGCTTCGTTGCATCAACTGGAGGACACACTATTCGCAGAAGTCGGCGAGCGCTGGTTCAAGGTTGTTGAAGATGAAGACGGGGATGTAAAAATTGCTTACCCGGCCAACCCTGCACGTACGGGTCCTCTATTGATTCATGATCTGCAGGGGCATTGGCATCTGGACTTGCGCCTGCGGCTGCGTGGTGGTGCCGGCGGGGTAAGCCTCAAAAGCCAGTTGCACGCCAAGCGCAAAAAAGACCTCGCAAGAAAAGAGGAGCTGGAAAAGGCGATAAAGGAATTCAAAAACCTTGAGGACACCAAACGTGCTGCCTTCGAAAACTCACAAGAGCAATTGGCAACCACTCCTGAAAAGCTCGAAGAAGAAACAGAGGGTTCGTTCCTTACGCTTCTCGAACAGCAAATCACGGACTACAAGGCGGCTCTGGAGCAAGTCGAGGAGCTTAGGTCGTTGCCTAAGGCTGGTAGCAATGGTGGCAATGAGCGGGACTTTAGAAACCTGTCCTGTGAACTGGAAAAATACATCGGCCTGTGGTTTTTAGCTAAAAGAAAGACCTACACAGACCTCCTTCGCCGTCTGACGAACGAATCTGGGGCAACCGCTTCACGGCAAACCTTGCTGGACGATGCCAACAAGGCCATTCAGTTGAGCGACAAGATGATTGCCCAGCTCCAACTTTCCCACGCAACCATGGATCGACTCATTGATGTTGGCAAAATCGGTATACCTCAAGCATCCGCGATGAAGAGATTGCTGCCAGCTTTCACACAGTGGGACCTTAAGGCCAACCAGATTGCCATGTCCTACGAGCTGACTCTGAAGCCCGCTGCCGGCATCGATATGGAGCCGGTATCCGAAGCTGTCGCCAAGGTCATCGTGGATGCAACGACCGCCAGCCGACAAGTGGCAAAACTCCTGAAAACACCAGCAGACGATACGCCCACCGCAATTCGCATCGAAACCTTAAGCGCCCAGATCGACACATTAGCCGATGCCGAACAGCGCTTGCAGGATTTACCCAACGACTTCCCGGAACAGGTTCAACCTGTTGAATTGGAGCGGGTGCGCGGCCTGATCTGCGAATTCAAGGCGTCGGGGCAAGACCAGTTGGGCAAACTGATACCCAGTCAGGCGACCGCTAAAACTACCACCGTCAAACACGCCGTCGCAGGCCCCTCAAGGCTCGCCGGCAAAGTCAGCAAAAGCCGACCGCGGGCCTCTGCGAAATCAAAGGTTTCGGAACCTGAACAGTCGCAGAACGAGGATCAGGATTTTGAAGCGGCTCTGCCCGTCAAGGCAGCTCCTGCCTTGTTACCGGTACGTACCGACAGGCTTACTGTCTACGAGGGCGATGAGTTAAACCTGGACGTTGATAACTTCGTCGAGCGAACACGTAAGGATGCCCTTAAACCCCAGCGAGTGCCCGCAGACATGCAGGACCTCTTCGATCTACGAGCGAACCGGATGGAGCAAATGGCCGTCGATGTCGAGCAGATCCTGCGCAAGTCCCCAGGTACGTTTCCCGTCGCGTCCCTTCCCGGAGAGCTCAGAGCAAAGGCCACCCGCTTACGCAAGGAAGGCATCAAA
Source organism: Pseudomonas sp. Irchel s3b5 (assembly GCF_900187435.1). Lineage (NCBI taxonomy): Bacteria > Pseudomonadati > Pseudomonadota > Gammaproteobacteria > Pseudomonadales > Pseudomonadaceae > Pseudomonas > Pseudomonas sp. Irchel s3b5. Next base: position 6,739 of record NZ_FYDY01000003.1, on the reverse strand, counting down.
ACCCGCGCCATGATGCTCAAGGAGCGCTATCCCCGTCAGGCCTATCTGCAATGGATGCTAAGCAATAACCAGGTACGGATCGTCAAAAACGAGCAAGGCCGGATCAAGACAAAACAACGCAAGGATTACTTTGAGGAATACCGGATTCTCGACTTCACCAACAAGGATCAGCCATTGTGGCTGGCGCACTTTCACTACGACACGCTTGGGGCTGCGAAAGAGCAATTCACTGCAGCACACCTGAAAATCGCTGATCAGCATTTGGCCACATTGAGTGTTGAACGTCGCAAGGAACTGACGGACCTGGCGCCCATCGACTACGTATTGCGCGCCATCACCGAGCCGGCTGTATTTTTTGATCTGGAACCCAAAACCTGACACCGGCTGGCCGGCTAATCGGGGCCACGCCATACCTCTTTCAGTTGCACCAGGGCTGCCGCTATCGCCGCTTCAGGCACAGCGGCAAACCCCAGGACCAGACCTGCACGATTGTCCTCCGGCGTCTTTGAATCAGGCAGCCAATAGCTGCTCAGTCGATTGATTTCGACACCGACACTGGCAGCCTTTTCAACCAGCTCACGTTCGCGCTCCAGATTGTCTACCGGCACGGTCATGTGCAGCCCCGCCGCCACACTGGGCAAGCTGCCTACGCCCGGGATATCCACAGGCCAGTCGCTCATCAAGGCATTGCGTCGACTCAAGGCGGCGCGGCGCATGCGCCGGATATGCCGCTGGAAGTGCCCGGCGGCCATGAACTCGGCCATCACCACCTGGGTGCTCACTTCGGAATGACGCACATCCACCGCCCGACGTTGCGCAAAGGCGTCCACCAGCCCCGGCGGCAACACCAGATATCCCAGGCGCAACGCCGGGAAGGCTACTTTGCCAAAGGTGCCTACGTACAACACCCGTCCATTACGATCGAGTGCCGCCAGCGGTGACAACGGTGCGCCGCTGTAGCGGTACTCGCCGTCGTAGTCGTCCTCGACGATCCAGCCTTGAGTACGCTCGGCCCAGGCCAGCAATTCCAGACGCCGTGCCAGGCTCATGACCACCCCGGTCGGGTACTGGTGCGACGGCGTGACATAGGCCAAACGACAATCGCCCAGCGCCGCCAACTCAGTACAGGCGATGCCCTCGCTGTCTACCGTTACGCCGTGCAATCGAGCCCCCGCCACCGCGAACGCATGCCCGGCTGCTCGATACCCCGGATTTTCTATGGCAACCCCGTCCCCCGGTTCCACCAGCAGCTGTGCACAAAGGCTAATCCCCTGCTGTGCGCCACTGGTGATCACAATTTGCTCAGCCGTGCATTGCATGCCTCGGGAACTGCGCAAGTACGCCGCGATCATGCCGCGCAATCGTGCATCACCCGCCGGGTCGCCATAGCACAGCTGCTGCAAATCCGGTTTACGCCAGAAAGCCGCGTTCAGCTTGGCCCAAACCTCGAAAGGAAACAGATCAAATGCCGGAACACCGACCCGAAAAGCCCGCGGCGGGCCACTCGGTGGCGTGGGCAAATGGTGTTTTTCAACGCGCCCTAAAGCAGCACTGTGGATAACTTTGCTGGATGGATCCACAGGTAAATCAAGCCGTTTTGTGGATAAGGCTGTGGGTAACCCTGTTGAAAAGCCTGTGGATACTTTTGTGGATAGTTTTTTTGGCGACAAGGCATTCTGAGGCAGTTGCGCGACATAAGTCCCGTCTCCAACCCGCCCCTCAATAAACCCTTCGGCATAGAGCTGATCGTAGGCACGCACCACGCTGTTTCGGGAAATCGCCAACGCCGCCGCCAGATCGCGGCTCGCCGGCAAGCGCGTGCCACTGGCCAGGCGTCCGTCCAGCACCCGCATCCGCAACGCTTGATAGAGCTGACGGCTCAACCCCTGACGGCGATCCAGTTCGATACCCGCGGGGTTGAATGACAAGGACAGTGGCTCGTTGGTCATTTCAATGGACCTATGAAATTACACATAAATGGCTCTTACACCAGACCAATATCCTGCCTAGGATGCAAGCATTCGCCAAGGGGAAATTTCCATGTACACGCCAAAAGCCTTCGCCATCGACGACCTGCAGGAAATGCAGCAACAGATACTCGGCACCCGCCTCGCCTTGCTGGTCACCCACGGTGAGCAAGGCCTGCAGGCTAGCCATCTACCGCTACTGCTTGATGCCGAGCAAGGGCCGAACGGAACGCTGTACGGTCATTTCGCCAAAGCCAATCCGCAATGGAAGGAGCTGCAAAACGGCGCTGAAGCATTGGTCATTTTTGCCGGCGCCGACGCCTACGTCAGCCCCGGGTTTTACCCGAGCAAAGCTGAAAACGGCAAAGTCGTACCGACCTGGAACTACGTGGCCGTGCACGCTTACGGCAGTGCTGAAGTGTTCACCGACGCCGAGCGCTTGCTCAAGCTGGTCAGCGCCCTGACCGACCGTCATGAAGCCAGCCGCGCCCAGCCATGGAAAGTCGCCGATGCACCCGCCGACTACATTGAAGGGATGCTCAAGGCTATCGTCGGGTTTGCCCTGCCGATCCAGCGCCTGGAAGGCAAACGCAAGCTCAGCCAGAACCGCAATGCCGCCGACATCGCCGGCGTGCGTGAAGGGTTGAGCGCCAGCCCCGACGTCCACGACCAGACCTGCGCCCATTTGATGCCCAAGGAATGAACATGAGTCAGATCGAAATCCGCCAGGTCAGCGCCGACGACCACGCTGCCTGGCTGCCGCTGTGGCAGGCCTACCTGGCCTTCTATAAAACCGAATTGCCTGAGGCCGTCACCCAAAATTCCTGGCTGCGCATGCTCGACCCGAGCGAACCGACCCACGCCGCCCTCGCCTGGGCCGATGGCAAAGCGGTAGGCATGGTGCATTTCATCTACCATCGCTCGAACTGGGCCATCGAAAATTCCTGCTACCTTCAAGACCTGTTGGTAGCGCCAGAAACCCGCGGCACCGGCGTCGGCCGCCAGTTGATCGAATTCGTCTACACCACGGCCAAGGCCGACGGCTGCAGCAAGGTCCACTGGTTAACCCACGAATCCAACGCGACGGCGATCCAGCTCTACGAGCGCATCGCCGAACGCCCCGGGTTCATCCAGTTTCGCAAAGCCATTTAAAGTTCAAGGAGAGCAATATGTCGACCTCACTCGCCGACTGGAAAGGCGTCCCGGCACCTAGCGTTCAACTGATCGAAGGGCGCTTCATCCGCCTGGAAAGACTCGACCCGGCGCGCCACAGCGACGGCTTGTTCAAAGCCCTGCAAGGCCCGGGCGCCGACCCGAAACTGTGGGATTACTTACCTTACGGCCCCTTCCCCGAGCGCAGCGTATTCAACGATTGGCTGAACAACCACGCGACCCAAAGCGACCCGTACTTCTTCGCCGTCATTGACCGCGCGAGCGGCGACGTACAAGGCATCCTCAGCCTGATGTCGATTGTCCCGGCCCAGGGCCGCATCGAAATCGGCCACGTCACTTTCGGCGCGCCGATGCAACGCTCGCCGAAAAGCACCGAAGCGGTTTACCTGCTCGCCAAGGAATCCTTCGCCCTGGGTTATCGTCGCCTGGAATGGAAGTGCAACAACGCCAACGCCCGCTCCAAATACGCCGCCGAGCGTTTGGGTTTCAGTTTTGAAGGGGTGTTCCGCCAGCACATGGTGGTCAAGGGACAGAACCGTGATACCGCGTGGTATTCAATTCTGGATTCGGAATGGCCTGCGATTGGCGCCGGGTTTGAAACGTGGTTGAGCGATGAGAATCAGACGGCGTCCGGGCAGGTGAAAGGCCTTGTGGAGTGCCGAGGATAAGATTCCTGAGAGATCGCAGACTTCGAGAGAGCTAGCTGCCGAAGACTGCGATCTTGGAGAGATCAGCTGAATTCACGCCGAATTCGCACCACACCCATCTTCAATCCGAATGGTCTGAATACAGCATTCAACGATTTAAGCGTCTGATTCCCTTCTCCATGCTCGATATGCATCAGCGTCCGTACCGAAATCTTGCACATCTTCGCGAATTGCGTCTGGTGCAGACCGGTGATTTCAATGCGCAATCGGCGAACCGCTTCGCCAATTTCAAGCGTGCCTTGAGCTAACGCCTCTTGAATACTTTCTATGAGCACAGTGCGCTCGGCAACGGTCATGCTCATTTCAAGCCCCAGTCTTTCAAACGTTGCTCCAGATTCTTCAATGCTATTCGCGGATGATTCATGGTTACTTCAGGTAATCCGCCCGCTGCCAGGATGTCCGGGAGAGCCATAAAATGGTTGGCATCTTCACGCAGGCGCTCAAAAGAGTCTTGCAAATCACTCAACCCTGCCAACGGGTCTTTCGGATTGTCGATGTTGGATATTGCCCGGCACACACCACGCCAATCGACGTCTCCCGCTCGTTCTAAATTCTTTGGCCATTTGGTAGACCGAGTAATACCTTCATCGTCCATCACCATAGGCGCCAGATCGTAGATCGGTGCCAGGCGAAACGAAGCCACGTCACGGATAATTGCGATGTTGCGCCCATGGTTATCCGAGTTACCGAGGATTTTGTTGAGCAAATCCCGACGCAAGTAATCGGCTACAAGATCAGGAATTTGCTCCGTCTGCCCCGCTTCACGCCAAAGCCCTGCCAATAACCGGATAACTTCCATGTGATCCATTGCACTACCCGGTGTAGTGATGTTTGCCAGCGAGTAGATGGACTCCACGGCAAAGCGCTCGACACCTGTTTGGTTTACATGGCGGTCAAAACGCTGCATCAGGGTAAAGAAGACCTGCCTTGTTCTGGGTCAACAATAGCTTCGGTGCCTCACCACCAGCCCCCGTAGCACCGCCAATGGCAGCACCCTGCTCATAGGCATACTCAAGAAACCGATTATCGCGACTAATAACGTCCTGCCGTTCAAACCCCATCGACTCACGTTGGTCCATCGCTTCAGCGGATTCTTTTACCCGCATGTTCCCGATCGGCGCCGGAGTGCTTCTGGCCAACAAGAAAAGGTCAGCACCCACATCAACAGGCTTGTCTCGCCCCATGCGCGCCAGAAGAAACCTTTTGGCCGCACCGGCAGGTGCAATGTCATGCACAAATGCCGGTGCGTTGGATCTCCGACCATCCCAATCCAAGGGAAACCTCGCACTCACCGCTTTGGCGAATGGCGTGCCGATGTCCTCATAGTTATCAAAAAGATAGGTTTGCGCATAACCAAAGCTGCATCGACTTTCGAATCCTTTTTCAGGACTGTCGAAGCTCAAAACCATAGCGTCCTGCCAGTTCCCGGCTTCATAGATTTGTAAGGTCAGATCGTACATAAAGCGGTACCTGCATCTAAATGCACATTGTTGTGCAGCGCCCGAACCATGAACTGCAATATAGTGCATTCTCAATCGTGAAAAACTAGAAAGTACGCAATAAAATGCAGACCTGCGTAACTTGTGCCGAGAATTACGCAAAACAATGCAGATCACCTTTGGTATTGAATACTGCACGAGCAGTACGGTAGACCTGCTCTTTGAGCTGCGATAGCCGCGCACATCTCGAATTGCTGTAAGAAAATACGTCAGATCAAAGGGATAAAAACTGCCCTTCTCAAGTCATCAGTCATTTTCTACACGACGATCTGATACGTCTTTCAAAGGTGCCGGAAGCAGCTGACATCGGCGCCTATAGCCCCTCTTTTAGAGTTTGGCCTCATTTAAACCGAGACCAAATTCGATGCACATTCAACACAGATTCCGGCCCAAATATCTGGCACTCGCCATAGCACTGGCATTGGGTTGCACTGAATACTCAAGTGCCCAACAGCCAACCAATGACATTGAACCGACAATCCCCGGCGAAATGGTCGAGCACCAAGGTAAGGTTCCAGAGACAGACCTCATCGGCAGGCTCCAGGCCCTTATCACCGCTGATACCACGGTGCTCAAGGAAGTTGATTCGGCTCACCCTGCAACAAAAGGCGTATCCCTGAAACTGGGCGACAGCGATGACCTCCTCATCATCAGGAATGGAGCTAGCTTTGAAGGCCGGGTCGATGGGGGTAAAGGCGAAAACGTCATACAACTTGCTGCAGCTGAGGGCGGCGGCGAGTTGGGCAATACTCGTAACTTTGACGGCCTGTATGTCACACAAGGAACGTGGTTGCTGAACAGTGTGGGTGATTTCAAACAAGGCGTACTCGTACAGCAAGGCGGCACCCTGACCAACAATGGAAAAGTCGAAGGCAGCGCGCTAGTGAGTGGCAGTCTCTTCAACAAGGGCGATATCAAGGGCGATGTGATCGTCATGAAGGGGGGCAGTTTTGCAGGTGCTGGCAGTGTTGGGAGCCTGGATGTCTCCGGTCAGCTGAACGTCGATAAATTGAACGGTGCTCCACGGGTCAAAGGTGACCTGGTTATTTCTGACATCGGGGTACTTGCCTACGAAGTCTCTCCCGACGGTGGCGGGGAAACGATCAAGGTCAGCGGTAACGCCAACATCGAAGGCGCAACGCTCAAAGTCGTCGGGACTGTCAGATATTTTGTGTGCAGGCCGGTAACGGCCTGCCGTTAGGCAGGCCATTCTTTTACCAGGCAGGCCTGATAAATCGATCTCCGTACAGAATCGCGAATTGATTCATCGCACTTTTCCAGTCATGGGCCGCTGAGCCCCAGTTTGCTGTGATGTTGCGCAGCCCAAGCCAGATCAGTTTTGTCGCCGCATCGTCGGTTGGGAAGTGACCTCGGGTCTTGATGATCTTGCGCA